>NZ_CP107811.1:2376250-2700000 GCF_036346105.1 Streptomyces sp. NBC_00539 | reverse complement strand
TCGTCACTCACCGGCCAGCAGCGCGCCGGCGTCCAGGGTGCCCTCGCCCTTGTTCCAGTTGCAGGGGCACAGCTCGTCGGTCTGCAGGGCGTCGAGGACCCGCAGGACCTCCTTGGGGTTACGGCCCACGGAACCGGCGGTCACCATCGTGAACTGGATCTCGTTGTTCTGGTCGACGATGAAGACGGCGCGCTGCGCGAAGCCGTCCTCGCCCTGCACGCCACAGGCCTGCATGAGCTCGTGCTTGGAGTCGGCCAGCATCGGGAAGGGCAGGTCACGCAGGTCGGCGTGGTCCTTGCGCCAGGCGTGGTGGACGAACTCCGAGTCGCCGGAGACGCCGAGGATCTGGGCGTCCCGGTCCTGGAACTCCTCGTTGAGCTTGCCGAAGGCGGCGATCTCGGTCGGGCAGACGAAGGTGAAGTCCTTCGGCCAGAAGAACACCACGCGCCACTTGCCCTCGTAGGTCTTGTGGTCGATCTGCGCGAACTCGCTGCCGGCTTCGAGCGAGACGCAGGCGGTCAGATCGTAGGTGGGGAACTTGTCACCGACAGTGAGCACGTGCTCTCCTTGCGGACAGGAAAGTAACCCTTTTGGGGGCTTTCCAAGGGGGTTGGACGGATCTCACATGCTGGCACAGCTGCATTGATTACAGAAATAGCTACTCTTGTGCTTGGTGATCGGAGGTGCCTATCAGTGGCTATCGGTAATAGGGGAGCGAAGCTCGGACCGAAGAACGGTTCGGCCCGGCAGGCGACGCTCGCGCAGCTGCGCGCCTTCGCCGCCGTCGCCGAGCACCTGCACTTCCGCGACGCCGCCGCGGCGATCGGGATGAGCCAGCCGGCCCTGTCCGGTGCCGTCTCCGCCCTGGAGGAGGCCCTCGGCGTCCGGTTGCTGGAGCGCACCACCCGCAAGGTGCTGCTGTCCCCGGCCGGCGAGCGGATCGCCGCCCGGGCGCGGGCCGTGCTCGACGCGATGGGCGCCCTGCTGGAGGAGTCCGAGGCGGTGCGCGCGCCCTTCACGGGGATGCTGCGGCTCGGTGTGATCCCCACCGTGGCCCCGTACCTGCTGCCGACCGTGCTCGGGCTGTTCCACCGCCGCTACCCCGGCATGGACCTCCAGGTGCACGAGGAGCAGACGGCCTCGCTGCTGGAGGGACTGGCCGGCGGACGCCTCGACCTGCTGCTGCTCGCGGTACCGCTCGGCGTCCCCGGGGTCACCGAACTCCCGCTCTTCGACGAGGACTTCGTCCTGCTCGCACCCAGGGAGCACCCCCTCGCCGGGCGCAGGGACATCCCCCGCGAGGAACTGCGCGAGCTCCAGCTGCTGTTGCTCGACGAGGGCCACTGCCTGCGGGACCAGGCCCTGGACATCTGCCGGGAGGCCGGGCGCACGGCCGGGGCGGACGTCACCACCACCGCGGCCGGGCTCTCCACGCTCGTGCAACTCGTCGCCGGGGGACTCGGGGTGACGCTGCTGCCGCGTACGGCGCTGCGCCTGGAGACCGCCCGCAACGAATACCTGGCCACCGGTTACTTCGCCGAGCCGGCCCCCTCGCGGCGCATCGCGCTGGCCATGCGGACCGGGACCGCCCGCCAGGAGGAGTTCACGGCGATCGCCGCCTCGCTGCGGGAAGCAGTACGCCCGCTCCCGGTCTGGCCGACCGACCAGGCCTGAGCCGGCCCCGCACCCGCCGGCCCGTTCAGGACTCGGGATCGGCCCGGGGCCGGCCGCGGGGCGGGATCGGGGCCGCGCCGCCCGGGAGGCGGCCGGACTCGGCGAGGGCGCGCCGGAGCAGGAACTCGATCTGGGCGTTCGCGCTGCGCAGCTCCTCACCCGCCCAGCGCGCCAGCGCCTCGTACACCTGCGGGTCCAGCCGCAGCAGCACCTGCTTGCGCGCCTGGCGCCCCGCACGCGCGCCCCGCTCCGGCTCCTCGGCCGGGCCGGGTCCGGAGCGGGGCGCGCCGCCGGCGGGACTCACTGGTAGAGCGTGCCGGTGTTGAGGACGGGCTGGGCCGCGCGGTCGCCGCAGAGGACCACCATCAGGTTCGACACCATGGAGGCCTTGCGCTCCGGGTCCAGGTCCACGATGTCCTCCTCCGCCAGGCGGGTCAGGGCCAGCTCCACCATGCCCACCGCGCCCTCGACGATCTCCCGGCGGGCCGCCACCACGGCCCCGGCCTGCTGGCGCTGGAGCATCGCGGAGGCGATCTCGGGAGCGTACGCGAGATGCGTGAAGCGGGACTCGATGATGTGCACGCCCGCGGCTTCGACGCGGGTCGAGAGCTCGTCCGCGAGCTTGCGGGTGATCTCCTCGGCGTTGCCGCGCAGCGAGAGGCCGCCCTCTTCGTGGGCGTCGTAGGGGTACTCGATGGCGATGTGCCGCACGGCCGTCTCGGTCTGCGTCTCGACGAACTCGGTGAAGTCCTGGACCTCGAACACCGCGCGGGCCGTGTCCTCCACCCGCCACACCACGACCGCCGCCAGCTCGATGGGGTTGCCGTACGCGTCGTTGACCTTGAGGACGTTCGTCTCGTGGTTGCGGACGCGGGTGGAGACCTTCTCGCGGCTGGTCAGCGGGTTGACCCAGCGCAGCCCCTCGGTCCGGATCGTCCCCCGGTAGCGGCCGAAGAGCTGTACGACCCGCGCCTGCCCGGGGGCGATCGTGTTGAGCCCGCTCATCGCGAAGAACGCCGAGACGGCCAGCAGGATGCCCACCGCGATCAAGGCCACCTTGAGCGCGTCCGAGCCCATCACCGAGCCGAGGAGCACCAGGCCGGCACCGCCCGCGAGGCCCGCCAGGCCGAGCAGCAGGGCCGGGCCGCCGCCGATGCTGTGCGCGGTGAACTCCCTTATGTCACCGGACGATCCGTCGATCCGGCCGGATGCAGTGGCCGATGCAGTGGTCATGGTGCGCCCCCGTTTGTCGGTGATGCCCGGCCCGGTTCGGCCGGAGCTTCTAGCAAAGTGATATCACTTTTTGCCCCCACCGCAACCCTTGGGGCCTCAAGTGCGTCGGTTCCAGTGATGTGGGTGCTGATTCTCACGTCCGAAATGACCGGAATTGATCAGGGTTAGCCAACCTTTGTCACAGCCTGCGGTGTTAGTTTTCTGAGCTGACGTCGGGGGGGTAATCGAGCGGAGCGGGAGCGATGGGCCGAGCAGAAGCGCGACGGGCGCAGCAGCAGCGCGGTGCGCAGAAGGCACCGAGCGGGCGCCCAGGCGGGCGCGCGGACAAGGCGTCCGGTAAACGCACCGGCATACGCCGCTTCTTCACCTGGAAGAAGATCCTCGGAGCCTTCTTCGGGACGATCCTGCTCCTGGTGGCGGGTGCGATCGCCGCCTACTTCATGGTGGAGCCGCCGGACCCCCGCAACGACGCGGTGCTCCAGAGCAACACCTACAAGTACGCCGACGGCTCGATCATGGCGCGCACGGGAGAGAAGAACCGTGTCATCGTCCCGCTCGACAAGATCCCCGAGGACGTGCGGACGGCGTTCATCGCCATCGAGAACAAGTCCTTCTACAAGGACAGCGGCGTCGACCTGATGGGTGTGGGCCGCGGCCTGTTCAACACCCTCCGCGGCAAGGGCACGGCCGGCGGTTCGACGATCACCCAGCAGTACGTCAAGAACTACTACCTCACCCAGGACCAGTCGGCGTCCCGCAAGCTCCGCGAGCTGGTGATCGCCATCAAGGTCGACCAGCGCATGTCGAAGAACGACATCCTCGCCGGCTACCTCAACACCAACTTCTACGGCCGCAACGCCTACGGCATCCAGGCCGCCGCCCAGGCCTTCTACGGCGTCGACGCCGACAAGCTGACCCTCGCGCAGGGCGCGTACCTCGCCGCCGTCATCCAGGCCCCCAGCCAGTACGACCTGGCGTTCGCGGGCCCCAACGGCAGGCACCTGGTGAACGTCCGCTTCAACGCCGTGCTCGACAACATGGTCGAGATGGGCAAACTGGACCCCGCCACGCGCAAGACGATCCAGCTGCCGGAGCCCATCAAGCCCAAGCCCGCCCCCGGGATGGACGGCCAGAAGGGCTACCTGATCCAGGCGGCCAACGCCGAGCTGAACGCCCACGGCGTCAAGGACGAGCAGATCGCGGCCGGCGGCTGGACCTTCACGCTCAACATCGACAAGAAGAAGCAGGCCGCCCTGGAGAAGGCGGTCCAGGACAAGTTGGAGTCCCAGCTCGAACGCAAGAACGTCGAGCAAAGGCCGCAGGACCAGAGCGTGCAGGCCGGCGCCACCTCGGTGGACCCGAAGACCGGCGCGATCGTCGCGATGTACGGCGGCACGGGCCTGAGCGAGAAGTACGACAGCAACGCGCTGCGCAAGGACTTCCAGCCCGGCTCGACCTTCAAGCCGGTCGTGCTGGCCACCGCGCTGGAGACCGGGGCGACCACCCAGGACGGCCGCAAGATCACCCCGAACACCCTCTACGACGGCACGAGCAAGCGCCCCGTCGTCGGCAGCCCCGTCGCGTTCGCCCCGCAGAACCAGGACGACCACAACTACGGCGACCCGATGCTCACGGTCCAGGAGGCCACCAACTCCTCCGTGAACTCCGTCTACGCCCAGATGATCGTGGACGCCAAGCCGCCGAACGTGAAGAAGCAGGCGCTCGCCCTCGGCATGCAGGACCGCGACGGCTGGCCCGAGGACAAGCCGGCCATGTCGCTGGGCACCATGAGCGCCGACACCGTGGAAATGGCCGGCGTCTACGCCACCTTCGACAACCACGGCAAGAAGGTCACCCCGACCATCGTCAAGAAGGCCGAGCGCAAGGACGCCACGTACAACCCGGGCAGTCCCATCGGCGGCCAGGTCCTCAGCCACAAGACCGCCGACACCGTCACCAAGGTGCTCACGGGCGTGGTCGAGAACGGCTCCGGCCGAGCCGTGAAGAGCGACGCCTACGAGGCCGCCGGCAAGACCGGCACCACCGAGTCCAACGTGGCGGCCTGGTTCACCGGTTACACCCCGGAGCTCGTCACCGTCGTCGCGATGTTCGGTGAGGACCCCAACTCGCACAAGCAGGTCACCCTGACCGGTACCGCCGGCGGTGGCCGCGCGGGCGGCTCCAGCTTCCCCGCCGACATCTGGAAGGCGTACACCCAGTCCGCCCTCAGCGGCGTGAGCACCGACGAGTTCGACCTGTCGGACGCGGACATGGGCCCCGTCCAGGCGCCCACCCGCAGTGCGGCGCCCACCAAGGACCCGAGCCCGACCGCCACGGCGACGGGGAGCACCAAGTCGCCGACGACCACCACGAGCCCCACGAAGACCGGCGACCCGAGCAGCCACACCAAGGACCCGACGAAGACGGCCGACCCGACCAAGCCGACGAAGGACCCGACGAAGACCCCGGATCCGACGAAGTCGTTCCTCTTCCCGCCGCCGCCGCAGGAGCAGCAGCGACAGCCCTGACGGGCCGGAGAACGGGAAACCGCCCCGCGACGTGATCGTCGCGGGGCGGTGTCGTTTCTGCGGGGCCGTTTCGGCGGTGTCCTGTCGGCGGTGTCGTGTCGGGGGTGTCCTGTCGGCGCCGTGTCGTGGCCGAGGCGGCTCAGCCCGCGTCGCCGCGCGGCAGCGTGAGTTCGAACCACACGACCTTTCCGCTGCTCAGCCGGGTGGCACCCCATCGGCGGGCCATCCGGTTTACCAGGAACAGGCCACGGCCGCCCTCGTCCGTGTCCCGGGCCCGGCGCTGGCGCGGCAGCTGCGGTGAGTCGTCGCCGACCTCGCAGCGCAGCACGTCCGTCCGCAGCAGGCGCAGCGTCACGGGCCGCTCCGCGTACCGGACGGCGTTCGTCACCACCTCGCTGACCAGCAGTTCGAGGGAGTCCTGGAGCTCCTCCAGACCCCAACGGGCGAGCGCGCGGCGGGCGAAGCGGCGGGCCCGGCCCGGAGCGGTCTCCTCCGGGTCCAGGAACCAGTACGCCACGTCACTGGGCGCGATCCCGTCGAAGCGGGCCGCCAGCAGCGCGATGTCGTCGTCCCGGTCGCCGGGGCCGAGCATGTCCAGCACGTCGTCGCACAGCGCCTCCAGCGGCGGCGGGTGGTCCACGCCGGTCAGCTGCGCGGTGGTGGCCAGCCGCTCCCGCAGCTGCTCGATGCCGGTCCAGACGTCGCGGAGCCGGGACTCCACCAGCCCGTCGGTGTACAGCAGCAAGGTGGCCCCGGCCGGGGCGTCCAGCTCCACCGCCTCGAAGTCCACGCCGCCGACGCCGATGGGGGCGCCCGGCGGTACGCGCAGCACCTCCGCGCGGCCGCCCAGGTGCAGGAGCACCGGCGGGGGGTGACCGGCGTTGGCGATGGTGATCCGGTGCGAGACGGGGTCGTAGACCGCGTAGAGGCAGGTCGCCATCCGGTCGGAACCCAGGCGCTGGGCCTGCTCGTCCAGGTGGTGCAGGACCTCCGCGGGCGGCAGGTCGAGCTGCGCCAGGGTCTGCGCGGTGGTGCGGAGCTGCCCCATGATCGCGGCGGAGGTCATGGAGTGGCCCATGACGTCACCGACGACCAGCGCGACGCGGCTGCCGGGCAGCGGTATGGCGTCGTACCAGTCGCCGCCGACCCGGGCCGTCTCGGCGGCCGGCAGGTACCGGGAGGCGAGGCGGACCCCGGTGGGCTGGGGGAGGCTGTCGGGGAGCATGGTGCGCTGGAGTTCGTCGGCGATGTACGCCTCGCGGCCGTACAGCACCGCCTTGTCGATGCCGAGCGCGGTGTGCGTGGCCAGCTGGGCCGCCACCAGCAGGTCGTTGGTCTCGAAGGCGGGCCGCTCGGGGGTACGCAGGAACACCGCCGCGCCGATCACCCGGCGCCGCCCGCGCAGCGGCGCGAGGATCGCCCGCTGCCCGCGCGGTACGGGGTGGTCGCCGCCCAGCAGCTCCGACAGGGCGTCGTTCGCGGCGACGGAGGAGCCGAACACGGGGCGGACGCCGCGCAGCACCTCGGCGAGCGGGCCGCCCGGCCGGATCTCGCACAGCTCGGACGCGGGCAGGTCACCCTGCGGGCCGACCAGCGGCAGCCGGCTGAAATCGAGTTCGCCGCCCGACCCGGCCGCCCCGGCGAACTCGCCGCCCGTCAGGTCGTCCAGGGGCCGGAGCCGGTCGGTGCGGCGCAGCCTTAAGACGACCGGGCCGACGGGACGTTCGTCGCCGACCGGCAGGGGATCGCGCAGGTAGACGAGGATGGCGTCGGAGAACGTCGGCACGGTGGCCCGGCACAGGCCGAGCACGATCTCGTCCAGGTCGATGCCGCGCGCGATCCTGCGGGTGGCCGCGCCGACGAAGCGCAGCCGGTCGCCCTCGCGGCGCGAGGCGGTGACCTCCGTCGTCCCGGCGCCGCCCGGTCCGCCGGAACCGGCCCCGGCGGCGCCCGCGCCGCTCACCGCGGACGTCCCGTCGAGGGCCGGACGGGCGCCGCCTCCCATACCGCTGCCGCCGCCTTTGCCGGCGCTGCCGCCCCTGGGCCGGGGCAGTCCGGCGGAACGGCCGGGCGCGCGGGCGCCGTCCGGGTCACCGGCCGCGTTCTGCGCATGCGTGCGCACGGCCTCGGCGGCCACGATCGGGGCCTTGCCGTGGCCGGCGTCGTCCGTACCTCCGCCGGAGGCGACGGGCTGCGGGCCCTCCTGGGAGGTGGGGTACTCCGTCACGCGTGGATTTCCGTCCGTTTGCGCTCGATGTGCGCTGCACTCAACTCGGTTCAGTCGCGGTATACCCGCTCAGCGGCAGGGGCACCACCACCCCGCGGTTCCGCGTCCCGCTCGTTACCTCACCTCGCGTCGGTCCGGCGCCAAGTCCCCTGCGCGGCACGTCGATTACGGATGTCGAGCCCGGCGGAGGACGATCCTACGGTTGAACCCCGGGGGCGCATCAAGGGTCTCATGACGTCATATGCGCCGGGGTGCGGTCCCAGTCCTCCGGCAGTACCGGAACCGGCCAACGTGGATCGGGGCGCCAGTCCTGCCAGCCGTCGCGGAACGGAGGGCCCCACTCCTTGACGGTCTCCACGGCGGCGCGGCCCGCGTCCTCCACCCGGCGCGCCAGCGGGGGGTCCACCAGCCCGACCCGCCGCGCCTGCGCGAACTCGTCCTCGTCGCGCCACACCCAGCTGCGGTCGGGGTACACGCAGATGTCGAGGAAGTGGTCCACGGAGTCCACCCCGCCCGCCCAACGGGTCAGGGGCTCCTCCAGGTTGACGTACCAGTTCTTGAACCGCCAGCCGTGTTCCCAGAACAGCCACACCGACCACGGCTCCCCGGGCCGGGCCAGTTTCAGCACCCCCGCCCCGAACCAGCGCGAGCGCACGGTGGTCCGGGGCGCGGTGTAGCGGGTGGCGAGGGGTTCCTGGTGCACCGGGGTGCCGTCGGCGAGCACCGGCTTGACGCATTCGGTGCCGGGCGCCATCCACACCGCCAGCAGCTCGGCGGTGTCCTGCACCACCGTCACCGGCCGGCAGATGTGGACCGGGCCCGCCGCGCGGGCCGGGGCGTGGTCGCGGTAGCGCCACAGGATCTGTTCCCCGGGCGCCCAGCGCGCGTCCGACGCCCCGTCGGGCGCCCCGTCGTTCGGGCCGCCCTGTGCGCCGCCGTGCGTCCTGCCGTGCGTGACGTCCTGCGCGGGGCCGTGCGCGCCGCCGTCCCCGCGGCCTGCGGTACCTGTCATGCGCAGATCTTAGGGCGGGGGCCCGCCCCTGTGCTGCGGTGCAGGTCACGGCCTCGTCCGGGGACGGGAAACGACCGGATCCGGCCCCCGCCCCCCGGGTGTTCAGGGCCGGGTCATGCGCAGCACGTCCAGCGCCTCGTCCAGCTGGGCGAGGGTGAGCGCGCCCTGCTCGACGTAGCCGGATTCGAGGACGACCTCCCGGATCGTCTTGCGTTCGGCCAGGGCCCGCTTGGCCACCTTGGCGGCCTCCTCGTAGCCGATGTAGCGGTTCAGCGGGGTCACCACCGAGGGCGAGGATTCCGCGTACTCCCTGGCCCGCTCGGAGTTGGCGGTGATCCCGTCCACCGTCCGGTCGGCCAGCAGCCGGCTCGCGTTGCCCAGCAGCCGGATCGATTCGAGCAGGTTCCGGGCCATCAGCGGGATCATCACGTTGAGCTCGAAGTTGCCGGACGCGCCCGCCACGGCGACCGCCGCGTCGTTGCCCGTCACCTGCGCGGCGACCATCAGGACGGCCTCCGGGATGACCGGATTGACCTTCCCCGGCATGATCGAGGACCCCGGCTGGAGATCCGGGAGATTGATTTCGGCCAATCCGGTGCGCGGACCCGAAGCCATCCAGCGCAGGTCGTTGCAGATCTTGGTGAGGGAGACGGCGACCGTACGGAGCATCCCCGAGGTCTCCACCAGCGCGTCCCGGGCGCCCTGGGCCTCGAAGTGGTCCCGCGCCTCGGTCAGCGGCAGCCCCGTCGCGGCGGCCACCTCCGCGATCACCGCGGCGGAGAACCCGGGCGGGGTGTTGATCCCGGTACCCACCGCCGTCCCGCCCAGGGGGAGTTCGGCGAGCCGGGGCAGGGCCGCGCGCAACCGCTCGACGCCGTGGCGCACCTGGGCGGCGTACCCGCCGAACTCCTGGCCCAGGGTGACCGGGGTCGCGTCCATCAGGTGCGTACGCCCGGCCTTGACCACCTCCGCGAACTCCGCGGACTTGCGCTCCAGCGCGGCGGCGAGGTGTTCCAGTGCCGGGATCAGCTCACCGGTGACGGCGGCGGTCGCCGCGATGTGCACGGAGGAGGGGAAGACGTCGTTGGAGCTCTGCGATGCGTTGACGTGGTCGTTGGGGTGCACCGGGCGGCCGAGCCGCTCGCTCGCCAGCGTGGCGATGACCTCGTTGGTGTTCATGTTGGACGAGGTCCCCGAGCCGGTCTGGAACACGTCCACGGGGAAGTGCTCGTCCCAGCGGCCGTCGGCGACCTCCTCGGCGGCGGAGCGGATCGCCCCGGCGACGTCCTCGTCCAGGACGCCGAGCCGGGCGTTCACCAGCGCGGCCGCGGCCTTGACGCGGGCCAGTGCGGCGATGTGGGCGCGCTCCAGCCGCTGGCCGGACACGGGGAAGTTCTCCACCGCGCGCTGCGTCTGGGCCCGCCATTTGGCGTGTGCGGGGACCCGTACCTCACCCATGGAGTCGTGCTCGATCCGGAACTCGGCGGCGCTGTCCGTGGGCTGCTGATCGTCGGTCATGTTCGTTGTCTCCTCAAAAAGTTGAGCAATTGTCTTGTTAGAAGTGTTCCCAACTCCCCTACCGGCCAGTAAATACCGGGGGTAACACTGATATCGGGGAGGCGTTCATGGCACGTGCACGTACGAAACCCAGGCTCAGATCTACCGTCGCCGCCGTCGCGGCGATCGCGGCCGCCCTCGGGGGCGTCACCGCCATCACCCCCCTGGCCCAGGCGGCACCCGCCGCCGGACCGGCCGCCACCCCCCTGTCGCCCGAACTGGAGGCCATCCGGGCGGCCGAGGCCACCAAGATCTACGGGGACCCGGCCGTCCGCCCGGTGGCCGACCGCAAAACCGGCCTGATCTCGCTCGGGGACAGCGAGATCTCGGGCGAGGGCGTCGGCAACTACGACCCCGCCACCAACACGTCCGCCAACCAGTGCCACCGCTCGCCGGACTCGGCGATCCACCGCACCGGCATCCCGGCCGACCTCACCTTCAACGTCGCCTGCTCGGGCGGGTACACCGGCAACATCCGGATCGGCGGCAGCAAGCAGTACCCCGACGAGCTGGTCCAGAGCGACAACCTCGCCATCAAGGCCCGCAACACCCGCATCAAGATGGTGCTGCTGGTCGCCGGCGCCAACGACGACCTCCAGTTCGGCCCCGTGATGACGGACTGCGTCACCCGCTGGGTCCTCAGCCAGGGCGCCTGCGAGCCCAAGTACGGCCCCGGCTGGCAGGCCCGCGTCGACGGCCTCAAGCCCAAGGTGGAGGCCACCGTCGCCGACCTCAAGACGGTCATGCGCCAAGCCGGCTACGCCGACTCCGACTACAAACTGGTGGTCATGGGCTACCCGAGCCCCATCGGCCCCGACTTCAACGACAACCCCGGCTTCCCCGGCAAGCTCCCCGGAGGATGCGCCGGCTACGACTCCGACGCCGCCTGGGGCCGCAACTACGCGGTACCCACGTTCGAGAAGGGCATGCGCGAGGCGGCCCTCGCCTCCGGCGCCACTTACCTGGACAACTCGCGGCTCTTCCACGGCCACGAGGTGTGCATGGAGGACGCCTGGGCCCGCGGCCTCTACCTCGACCTCGGGGACCACTTCCCGTGGGACGAGAACACCGCCCGGCAGTCCTTCCACCCCAACTACCGGGGCCACGGCGCCTTCGCCTCCTGTCTGACCCAGCTCTACGACTCCGGCCTGCGCGAAGCCTCCTGCGCCGACCCGGCGAGCACGGGCACCCCGGTCCTGACCGCCGGCGCCTGGGACTCCCTTTACCGGCCCCTCAAGAACGAGGCGACCGGCAACTGCCTGGACACCTTCGGCGGGTCCAGCGCCAACGACACCAAGGTTGTGGGCTGGGACTGCCACGGCGGCCGCAACCAGGGCTGGTGGTACGACACCACCCGCAAGGCCCTGCACACCGAACTGACGCAGGACCGCTGCCTGGACGCACCCGGCGCCAACTACGGCAACGGCACCGCCCTGATCATCTACAACTGCCACGGCGGAGCGAACCAGCAGTTCGTCCGTGACGGCGCCACCCTGCGCCCGGCGGCCGCCACCGGCATGTGCCTGACCGTCGCCGCCCCGCACGAACCGCTGCGCCTGCAGACCTGCAACGGCTCGCCCGGCCAGCGCTTCGTCTGACCCGTCCCCGTACACCCCCCACACCCGGCCGGTCCCCGGCCGGGTGTCCTTCACCGCCGCTCCAGCCCCTCCAGCCCCTCCAGCCCCTCCAGTCGCTCCACGAGCTCCCGTACCTGCCGGGGCCGGTTGGTGATCAGCGTGTCCACGCCCAGGCGCAGGCACAGCTCCACGTCCTCGGGCTCGTCGACCGTCCACACCCGCACCGCGAGCCCCTTGGCCCGCAGCCGCCCCACCAGCCCCGGATCGCGCCGCACCAGGTCGATGCCCGGGCCCGCGTGCGTGGCGTACGGCGGGCGCGGGGGGCGGAGCGTCCGCTCGATCAGGTACACGGCGGGAAGGCCGGGCGCGAGCCGGTGCAACCGGGTCAGGGCGGTCCGCGAAAAGCTCATCACCTCGACGAGGCCGTCCTTGCCGTCGGCCAGCCCGTGCTCCTTGAGCACCCGTACGAGCTCGGTCTCCAGCCGGCCGCCGGCGCGGGTGGGGTGCTTGGTCTCGACGGCCAGCCCGACGGGCCGCCCGGCGCCCAGCGCCTCCTTGAGCAGGTCCTCGAAGAGCAGCACCTGCGCCCCACGGTGCTCCTCGCCCTTCCACCGGCCGAAGTCGAGCGCGGCCAGCTCCTCGTAGGACATCGCGGAAACGACCCCGCGCCCGTCCGACGTCCGCTCCACCCGCCGGTCGTGCACGCACACCAGCCGCCCGTCGGCGCTCAGCCGCACGTCGCACTCCAGCGCGTCGGCCCCGTCGGCAATGGCCTGCCGGTAGGCGGCCAGCGTGTGCTCGGGATGCGCGAACGAAGCCCCGCGATGGGCGATGACCCGCACCGTGCGACCGGTGCGGTGGGAAGACGTCACAGTCATACGGGGATCCTTGCGAACCGGAGTGAACGGGAAGCCGCCTCCCCGCCACCCCGACGTTAACCGACCCCCGCCCCACCACACGGCTGCGCCCCGCCCACGACGGGCGGGGCGCAGCGAGGTGGTCAGCCCAGGCCCGGGCCGCGGACCGGGATGTGGGTGAAGGTGGGCTCCGGGGCGGGGTTCTGGAAGAAGTCGTTGCCCTTGTCGTCGACGACGATGAAGGCCGGGAAGTCCTCGACCTCGATCTTCCAGACCGCCTCCATGCCGAGCTCCTCGTACTCCAGGACCTCGACCTTCTTGATGCAGTCCTGCGCCAGGCGCGCCGCCGGGCCGCCGATCGAGCCGAGGTAGAAGCCGCCGTGCGTACCGCAGGCGTCCGTCACCTGCTGCGAGCGGTTGCCCTTGGCCAGCATGACCTTCGAACCGCCCGCCGCCTGGAACTGCTCGACGTAGGAGTCCATGCGTCCGGCCGTGGTCGGGCCGAAGGAGCCGGAGGCGTAGCCCTCGGGGGTCTTGGCGGGGCCGGCGTAGTAGACCGGGTGGTCCTTGAGGTACTGCGGCATGCCCTCGCCCGCGTCCAGCCGTTCCTTGATCTTGGCGTGCGCGATGTCGCGCGCCACGACCAGCGGGCCGGTCAGGCTCAGGCGGGTCTTGACCGGGTGCTTGGTCAGGGTCGCCAGGATCTCGTCCATCGGCTGGTTCAGGTCGATGGAGACGACGTCCGCCGATTCGGCGAGGTGCTCGTCCGTGGTGTCGGGCAGGAAGCGGGCCGGGTCGCGCTCCAGCTGCTCCAGGAAGACGCCCTCGGCGGTGATCTTCGCGACCGCCTGGCGGTCGGCCGAGCAGGAGACGGCGATGGCGACCGGCAGGGACGCGCCGTGGCGCGGCAGCCGGACCACGCGCACGTCGTGGCAGAAGTACTTGCCGCCGAACTGCGCGCCGATGCCGATCTTCTGCGTCAGCTCGAAGACCTGCTGTTCGAGGTCGAGGTCGCGGAAGCCGTGGCCGAGGGGGGAGCCTTCGGTGGGCAGCTCGTCCAGGTAGTGGGCCGAGGCGTACTTGGCCGTCTTGAGCGCGTGCTCCGCCGACGTGCCGCCGACCACGATCGCCAGGTGGTAGGGCGGGCAGGCCGCCGTACCCAGCGAGCGGATCTTCTCTTCCAGGAACTTCATCATGGAGCCCTCGTTGAGGACCGCCTTGGTCTCCTGGTACAGGAAGGA
Source organism: Streptomyces sp. NBC_00539 (assembly GCF_036346105.1). Lineage (GTDB taxonomy): Bacteria > Actinomycetota > Actinomycetes > Streptomycetales > Streptomycetaceae > Streptomyces. The sequence continues at coordinate 2,686,094 of NZ_CP107811.1, read as the reverse complement.
CTTGTTGGCGCTGCCGCCGCCCTTCGCCATGAAGAGGAACTTGTACGCGCCGCCGTCGGTCGCGTACAGCTCGATCTGCGCGGGCAGGTTCGAGCCGGTGTTCTTCTCCTCCCACATGGTGAGCGGGGCCATCTGCGAGTAGCGCAGGTTCAGGCGCGTGTACGCGTCGTAGATGCCGCGCGAGAGGGCCGCCTCGTCGCCGCCCTCGGTCAGGACGTTCTGGCCGCGCTTGCCCATCACGATCGCGGTGCCGGTGTCCTGGCACATGGGGAGCACGCCGGCGGCCGCGATGTTCGCGTTCTTGAGCAGGTCGAGGGCGACGAACTTGTCGTTCGAGGAGGCCTCGGGGTCGTCGATGATGCGGCGCAGCTGCGCGAGGTGCGCGGGGCGCAGGAAGTGCTGGATGTCGTGGATGGCCTCTTCGGCGAGCTTGCGCAGCGCCTCGGGCTCGACCTTGAGGAACGTACGGCCGTCGGCCTCGAAGGTGGAGACGCCTTCGGAGGTCACCAGCCGGTAGGGGGTGGTGTCCTCGCCCAAGGGCAGCAGGTCGGTGTACGCGAACTCCGGCATCGTGGCCATTCCTCACTCGGCAGACAGCACTGACGACCAATTGGCAGCGCAGTCCACCAGCGTAGGACCTCCCCGGACGGCTGTGCTTGTGAGGTAAGGCTCACTGGGCCGCGCCGACGCTCGCGACTCGGGGAGTATCGCGATCTATCGTGTTTCGTTATGCTGGCGGTGTGGACCTGGAAAAGCACCCCGCCGCCCCTGCCGCGCCCGCCGTCCCCCCGGTCGTCGGGCTGCGCGCCTCCGACGCCGACCGGGACCGGATCGCACAGATCCTCGCCGACGCCCTGGCCGAAGGCCGGCTGACCGCCGAGGAGCACTCCGGCCGCCTGGACTCCCTCTACGCCGTGAAGACCGTCGGGGAGCTGGACGTGCTCGTACGCGACCTCCCGGCGGCACACGGCGCTGCCCGGCTGCCCGCGGCGAGCGCGCCGCCGCCCTCTCCCGCCGCCGGCCCGCAGGGCGCCGCGGCGGAGACGGTGCTGGCCGTCTGCAGTTCCGCCGCGCGCAAGGGCCGCTGGCGCCCGGGCGCGCACATCCGGGCGATCTCGGTCCTCGGCGACGTCTCCCTCGACCTGACCGAGGCGGTGTTCGAGCAGCAGGTCACCGAGATCAACGTGAGCTGCGTCCTCGGCAACGTCGACATCGTCGTCCCGGAGAACGTGACGCTGCGCGGCTACGGCGGCGGCGTGCTCGGCAACTTCGAGGTGACCGACGAGAGCGCCGCGGGGGCCGACCCGCAGGCGCCGGTGGTGATCGTGCGCGGCTTCGCACTGCTGGGCAACATCGAGGCCCGGCCCAAGCGCGGCTCGCGGGTCACGGACCTCGCGCGCAAGCTGCGCGGGCGGCTGGGCGCCTGAACGCTGCGGCCCGAGGACCGGCACGCCTGTGGTCCGGGAGGCGTGCGGACCGGCACGCCTACGGACGGGAACGCGTACGGACGGGCACGCGTGCGGACCGGCACCCGTGGGGGCGGAGGGACGCGTTTCGGTCGAAGTTCGGTGGAGCGGCCGACGCGCGGCACGCAGTGCTTAGGGGCACGCACAGCGGGTAGGGACTGACGCATCGTCTCTCGCTCGCGTATACGTCGTCAGGAGTAGACCGTGCCGCATCCGCCGCATCAGTCCCTGCAGGTAGCCGCCGTCAAGACGCTCCAGGCGCGTCCGTCCGCCGTGCCGAGGCCGCGGGTGCCGGCGAGGGAAGAGGACGGTCCATGGCATGCGGAGGCGGTGTGCCGCAGGGACGAGGCGGGGCTGTTCTTCGCCCCCTCCAAGGAGCCCACCGCGGCGCGGCTCGCCCGTGAGGAGGCCGCCAAGCGGGTCTGCGCGCGGTGTCCGGTGATGGTCGCCTGCCGGGAACACGCACTCCTGCAGCCCGAGCCCTACGGGGTGTGGGGCGGACTGACCGCGGCCGAGCGGCGCGTCGTACTGGCCCGGCGGCGGCGCCGGTCGGCGGAACTGCGCCAGAGCGGCGGGGCGGGCCCGGTCGCGGCCGCGGGGTGAGCCGGGGCCGCCGAGGCGGTGTGCCCCTTCCGGACGTGGGCGTACGAAGGAACGTGAGCGGACAGCACGCGCGTGGGGCGGTCCTCCACCAGGAGGACCGCCCCACGCGCGTCGGCTGCCGGCCGCACGCTCCTACCGGGCGTGGTGGAAGTCGATCGCGCTGTAGGCGCGCAGCTTCGACAGCCGGTGGGTGGAGTCGATCTGCCGGATCGTGCCCGACTTCGACCGCATGACCAGCGAGGACGTGGTCGCGGTCTCGGAGCGGTAGTGGACGCCGCGCAGCAGCTCGCCGTCCGTGATGCCGGTGGCGACGAAGAAGACGTTGTCGCCGGACACCAGGTCGTTGGTGTGCAGGACGCGGTCCAGGTCGTGTCCGGCGTCGATGGCCTTCTGGCGCTCGGCGTCGTCCTTCGGCCACAGCTTGCCCTGGATGGTTCCGCCCAGGCACTTGATGGCGCAGGCCGAGATGATGCCCTCGGGGGTGCCGCCGATGCCGAGGAGGAGGTCGACGCCGGTGCCCTCGCGCACGGCCATGACCGAGCCCGCGACGTCGCCGTCCGAGATGAACTTGATGCGGGCGCCGGTCTCGCGGATCTCCTTGACGATGCCCTCGTGGCGGGGGCGGTCGAGGATGACCACGGTGACGTCCTCGACGGCCATGTTCTTGGCTTTGGCGACCCGGCGGATGTTGACCGAAACGGGCGCGTTGATGTCGACGAAGTCGGCGGCCTCGGGGCCGGTGACCAGCTTCTCCATGTAGAAGACCGCCGACGGGTCGAACATGGTGCCGCGGTCGGCGGCGGCCAGGACGGCGATGGCGTTCGGCATGCCCTTGGCGTTCAGGGTGGTGCCGTCGATCGGGTCCACGGCGATGTCGACCTCGGCGCCCGTGCCGTCGCCGACCTGCTCGCCGTTGAAGAGCATCGGGGCTTCGTCCTTCTCGCCCTCGCCGATGACGACGACGCCGTTCATCGAGACGGTGGAGATCAGGGTGCGCATGGCGTTGACCGCCGCGCCGTCCGCGCCGAGCTTGTCGCCACGGCCCACCCAGCGGCCGGCGGCCATGGCGGCGGCTTCGGTGACCCGGACGAGTTCCAGGGCGAGGTTGCGGTCGGGGGCCTCCGGGGAGACTTCGAGCTGGGGCGGCAGGTTGTGCTCGGTCATCGGAGCGCACCTTTCTGTACGACGACGGCCGGGATGTGAGGGTGCTGGAACTCTATCGGTACGTCGACATATTGAGCAGAGCGGGTCACGTATGAGCGGAATATCGGTCAGGGTGTTGGCCTGAGCGGACATCTTGCGCCTTGCCGAGCAGCTTCGCCAGGTCGCCGCGCCCTACCCCGGCGGTGATCGCTCCCGCCCATGCGGGACTATGGAGCCGTGGCAGGTATGAAGGGCAAGCAGACGGTCTTGGACATGGTCCGGTCGCTGGCGGTGATCGGTGTCGTCGTGGCGGGGGTCTACATGTTCGTCCCGCATGACGAGAACGCCGACCCGACGCACGTGGTCGACTACCGGGTGGAGACGGCGACGGCCCGGCGCGCGGCTCCGTACCCGGTCGCGGCGCCCGTGGGGCTGCCGGCCGAGTGGCGGGCGACCTCCGTGTCCTTCGAGCGCAAGAACGCCAACGCCTGGCACCTGGGCTTCCTCGACCCGGACAAGCAGTACGTGGCGGTGGAGCAGTCCAGTGACGCCTCCGCGAAGAACGTCGCCAAGGTGACCCAGCAGGCGAAGCCGACCGGGCAGTCGCAGCAGGTCGGGGACCAGAGCTGGGAGCGCTGGGACGGCGACAAGTACGACGCGCTGGTGCGCCAGGAGCAGGGTCACGTCACGGTGGTGACGGGGACGGTCTCCTTCGAGAAGCTCGGCGCGATGGCGGCGGCGCTGGAGTACAAGCAGGGGCAGTAGCCGCCCCCCGGCAGCAGCAGCCGCGCCGGCGGGTAGTTGCAGCCGGGCCGGCCGACGTGTGGGGCGGCCGCCCCGACGGACGTGCGAGAGGCCGCCCACTCCGGGATCCGGGGTGGGCGGCCTCTGGCGTTGCTGCGGGGCCGGGCTCAGACGGTCGTGATGACCTGGTCGAACTCCAGGCGCGGCGAGCGCGGGAACCAGGCGTCCTCGCCCGGCTTGCCGATGTTGACGACCATCAGCGGGGTGTGGTCGGCGTCCAGGAACTCCTTCTGGACACCGGCGAAGTCCAGACCCGTCATCGGGCCGGCGGCCAGACCTGCGGCGCGGACGCCGATGATGAAGTAGCCGGCCTGCAGCGCGGCGTTCAGCAGGGCGGCCTGCTCGCGGACCGGGCGCTCGGAGAAGAAGGCGTCCTTGGCCTGCGGGAAGTGCGGGAGCAGCTGCGGCAGCTCCTCGTGGAACTCGTTGTCGGCGGAGAGGATCGCGACCAGCGGGGCGGAGGCGGTCTTGGCCTGGTTGCCCTCGGCCATGTGCTTCACGAGGCGCTCGCGGGCCTCGGGGGAGCGGACCAGGGTGATGCGCAGCGGCGTCTGGTTGAACGCGGTGGGGCCGTACTTCACCAGGTCGTAGATCGCCTGGACCTGCTCCTCGGTCACCGGCTCGTCCGAGAAGGTGTTGGCGGTACGGGCCTCGCGGAACAGCAGGTCCTGAGCGGCGGCGTCGAGAACGAGAGACATCGGAAAGCCTTCTTCCATGCGGAGGTGGAGCGCGATGTCTCCGACTCTACGCAGAGATAGATGAATTTTCAACTAAATTGGCTCGGGGTGACCGGGATCACTCGGCGCTGCCGCCCTCGACGCCGTCCTCGGCCCGGTCGCGCCCGGCGAGCGCCGAATCGAGCCGCGCCCGCGCGCCTTCGAGCCAGTGCCGGCACACCTTCGCCAGCTCCTCGCCCCGCTCCCAGAGCGCGAGCGAGTCCTCCAGCGAGGTGCCGCCGGCCTCCAGCTTGCGGACGACCTCGATGAGCTCGTCCCGGGCCTGCTCGTAGCCCAGCGCCGTATCGGCCTCAGTCATTCCCAGTACCACTTTCTGTGCATCGACTCGGGTCCTGCTTGATTTCCGGTGCAGCGGATCCTGCGGTGGGCCGGCACCCGTCAATCGGCGTCCACGGCCGGCTCTCGTCCCGCCTGCGCGCCCGCCACGCGTACGGAGAACTCCCCGGCCGCCACCCTCGCGCGCAGTGCGTCCCCCGCCGCGACGTCCTCCGGCGAGCGCACCACGTGCCCGTCGGCCCGCTGGAGCACCGCGTACCCGCGCTCCAGGGTCGCCGCCGGGGACAGCGCCACGACCCGGGCCCGGGTGTGGGTGAGCTCCGACTCCGCCCGGTCCAGCAGGTGCCCCAGTGTCCGCCGGCTGCGCGCCAGCAGGGCCTCCACCTCCGCCTCCCGGGTCTCCACCATCCGCTGCGGGTGGACGAACACCGGCCGGCCGAGCGCATGGGCGAGCCCGCGCTCCTCCCGGTCGAGCAGCCCGCGCAGCGCGCGCAGTCCCCGGTCCTGGAGCTGGCGCACCCGCTCCAGCTCCTCGCCGACGTCCGGGACCACCTTCTTCGCCGCGTCCGTGGGCGTGGAGGCCCGCAGGTCCGCGACCAGGTCGAGCAGGGGGGAGTCCGGCTCGTGCCCGATCGCCGAGACGACGGGGGTACGGGCGGCCGCGACCGTCCGTACGACCTCTTCGTCGGAGAACGGCAGCAGGTCCTCCACGCTGCCGCCGCCGCGCGCCACGATGATCACGTCGACCTCGTCCAGGGCGTCGAGTTCCCTGACCGCCGAGATCACCTGCGGCACCGCGTTCACCCCCTGCACGGCGACGTTGCGCACCTCGAAGCGGACCGCCGGCCACCGGCGCCGCGCGTTCTCCAGCACGTCCCGCTCGGCCGCCGACGCCCGGCCCACGACCAGCCCGATCAGCTGCGGCAGGAACGGCAGCGGCCGCTTGCGGTCCAGCGCGAACAGGCCTTCGGCGGCCAGCGAGCGCTTGAGTTTCTCCAGGCGCGCCAGCAGCTCACCGATGCCGACCGGCCGTATCTCCGTCGCCCGCAGCGACAGCTGCCCGCGCGGCGCGTACCACTCCGGCTTGGCCCGTACGACGACGCGCGCGCCCTCCGAAACGGCGTCCGCGACATCGTCGTAGACCTGCCGGAAGCAGGTGACGCTGAGCGAGATGTCCTGCGACGGGTCGCGCAGCGTCAGGAAGACCACCCCCGCCCCCGGCCGCCGGGACAGCTGCGTGATCTGCCCCTCCACCCACACCTGACCGAGCCGGTCGATCCAGCTCCCGATGAGCCGGGACACCTGACCGACCGGCAGCGGCGCCTCGGCCGACGTATTCAGACCCATGCAGGCAGGCTAGCCGCCAGGACCGACACCCGGGCCCGGACCGGTACCCGCGCCGGGGCTGGTACCCGTGTAGCCGGGGCCGGTACCCGTGTCGCCCGGGCCGGTACCCGTGTTATCGAGGCCGGTACCCGTGCGGGCGCCGGGGCCGGCCGCCCGCTCCCGCGCGCGCCGGCCCCGCTGGGCCAGCAGCACCCCCAGCCCCACCACCAGCCACACGGCCCCCACCAGCTGCGCCGTCCAGGCCGCCTCCACGATCACCGCGACGGTCACCGCCGCCCCCAGCACCGGGACCACCAGGTGCAGCCACCAGTTCGGGGCCCCGGACCCGCGCCGTACGACGAACCATCCCACTACCGAGGCGTGCAGCAGGGTGAACGCCACCAGCGCCCCGATGTCCACCACCGACACCAGCTGGTCCAGGCCGTCGTCGCGCCGGGCCGCCCACACCGCCGCCACCAGCGTCACCGTCGCCGCCACCAGCAGGGCCGCCCGGGGCGTCCCGTCCGAGGTCCCCGCCAGCACCCGCGGCAGCCGCCGCTCCCGGGCCATCGCGAAGACCAGCCGGCCCGCCGCCGCCTGCCCCGCCAGCGCCGCGAACGCCGCCCCGATCGCCTTGCTCGCCGCGACCAGGTCGTGCAGCCAGGTCCCGGCCGCCGACTCCACCGCGGTGTAGAACGCGGCCCCCTGGAGCGACGGGTCGGCCGCCAGCTCCGCCGAGGACACGGGCATCAGCAGCGCCGCCAGGTAGCTCTGCACCAGGAACAGCACCCCGGCGAGCGCCAGACAGAACAGCACCGCCCGCGCGACCCGTTCGGAGCCCCCGGTCACCTCCTCCGCGAAGGACGCGATGGCGTCGAAGCCCAGGTACGACAGGACCGCGACCGACACCGCGCCCAGCACGGCCGCCACCGAGAACCCCAAGGAGCCGTCACCCGTCAGCGGGGACAGCCAGCCGCGCCGCTCACCGCCCTCGGCCAGCACGGTCACCGCCGCCACCACGAACACCAGCAGCACCAGGATCTCCATCGCCAGCACGGCGAAGCCGACGCGCGCGGCCGCCCGTACGCCCCACAGGTTCAGCAGGGTGGTCACCACCACCGCCAGCGCCGTCCACATCCACCGGGACACCTCCGGGACCAGGGCGTTCATCGCGATGCCGGAGAAGAGGTAGGCGACCGCCGGGATCAGCAGGTAGTCCAGCATCGCCATCCATCCGGCGATCAGCCCCGGCCCCTCGCCCAGCCCCCGGCGGGCGTACGTGAACACCGACCCGGCACGCGGCGCCACCCGCACCATCTGGGCGTAGGAGGAGGCGGTGAAGGCCATCGCCACGGTCGCGGCGACGTAGACCAGGGCGACCGCGCCGTGCGACTTCGCGTCGAGCGTCCCGAAGATTCCGACCGGCGCCATCGGCGCGATGAAGAGCAGCCCGTAGACGACCAGGTCCCGGAAGCCGAGGGTCCGCCGCAGGGCGGCGGGCGCGGTGGGGGTGTCCGTCGCGGACGCCATCGTTCCTCCGGGGGATAGCCGGTACGTACGTGCGACCCAGTCTGTGCCGAACGGGCGACGACCGGCCTGCCGGAGACCCCCGTACGATGGAGCACATGACTGCTCCCGCCCCTGCTCCCGCTTCCCGCCGCGTCCTGCTCGCCGCCCCGCGCGGCTACTGCGCGGGTGTCGACCGAGCCGTGATCGCCGTCGAGAAAGCCCTTGAGCAGTACGGCGCGCCGGTCTACGTACGCCACGAGATCGTGCACAACAAGTACGTGGTGCAGACGCTGGAGAAGAAGGGCGCCATCTTCGTCGAGCGGACGGAGGAGGTCCCCGAGGGCTCCATCGTCATGTTCTCCGCGCACGGCGTGGCCCCCGTGGTCCACGAGGAGGCGGCGCGCGGCAAGCTCGCGACGATCGACGCGACCTGCCCGCTGGTCACCAAGGTGCACAAGGAAGCCATCCGCTACGCCAACGAGGACTTCGACATCCTCCTCATCGGCCACGAGGGCCACGAGGAGGTCATCGGCACCTCCGGCGAGGCCCCCGACCACATCACGATCGTGGACGGTCCGCACGACGTGGAGAAGGTCACCGTCCGGGACGAGTCGAAGGTCGTCTGGCTGTCGCAGACCACCCTCTCGGTGGACGAGACGATGGAGACGGTCGACGCGCTCAAGACCAAGTTCCCGCTGCTGGTCTCGCCGCCGAGCGACGACATCTGCTACGCCACCTCCAACCGGCAGGCCGCCGTCAAGCAGATGGGCGCCGACTCCGACCTGGTCATCGTCGTCGGCTCCAAGAACTCCTCGAACTCCATCCGCCTCGTCGAGGTCGCCCTGGACGCGGGCGCGGGCGCCGCGTACCTCGTGGACTTCGCGAGCGAGATCGACGAGGCATGGCTGGAGGGCGTCACCACGGTCGGTCTGACCTCGGGCGCCTCGGTGCCGGAGGTGCTGGTCGAGGAGGTGCTGGAGTGGCTGGCCCAGCGCGGCTACGGGGACGTGGAGATCGTCAAGACGGCCGAGGAGTCGATCGTCTTCTCGCTGCCGAAGGAGCTGCGACGTGATCTTCGCGCCGAGGCCGCCGAGCTGATCGCCGGACGCGGCGGGGCCGCGGGGAACACGGGCACCGCCGACGAGTAGGCCACGGGCCGCGCCGTTCTCTACGGTGGTCCCATGGAGATCTTCGGCGTGGACATCGGCGGAACCGGCATCAAGGGCGCTCCCGTGGACCTGGACCGCGGCGAGCCGGTGCACGAGCGCCTCAAACTTGCGACACCGCACCCGGCCACCCCCGAGGGGGTGGCCGACGTCGTGGTCGAGGTCGTCCGCCACTTCGAGTGGGACGGCCCGGTCGGCGTCACCTTCCCCGGCGTCGTCACGGACGGCGTCACGCGCACCGCGGCCAACATGGACCCCGCCTGGGTCGGCATGGACACGGAGGGCCTGCTCGCGAGCCGGCTGGGCGGGCGCCCGGTCACGGTGCTGAACGACGCGGACGCGGCCGGGGTCGCGGAGATGACGTACGGGGCCGGCCGCGGCCGCGACGGCACCGTCATCCTGCTGACGCTGGGCACGGGCATCGGCAGCGCCCTCTTCACGGACGGCCGGCTGGTGGCGAACACCGAGCTGGGGCACCTGGAGCTGCACGGGCACGACGCGGAGAAGCGGGCCTCGGTCAAGGCCAAGGAGGACGCCGACATGACCTGGGAGCGCTGGGCGCGGCGGGTACAGAAGTACCTGGCCCACGTGGAGATGCTGTTCTCGCCGCAGCTGTTCATCATCGGCGGCGGCGTCAGCCGCAAGCCCGAGAAGTTCCTCCCGCTGATCGAGGGCATCCGGGCGGAGATCGTCCCGGCGCAGCTGCAGAACAACGCGGGCATCGTCGGCGCGGCGATGGCGGCCCGCCCGGCGGGGTAGGCCGGTACCGGGGGCGGTTGCCTAGGCCGTGCGCCTGGGCAGCCTCCGCTTCCCGATCAGCGCGGCCTTGCGCACCAGCGCGATCAGCGCGGCGACCACGGTGCCCGCGTACAGCCAGCCGGCGTGCAGGGACAGGGCCGACACGATGCCCATCAGCTCCCCGCCGAAGCCGCCCGAGCCCCCCGAGACGGGCCAGACCCCGACGGCGAACGCGATCGGCACGGACACCGGCGCGGTGATCAGGTCCGCCGGGCGGACCCAGAGCGCGGTCGAGGCGGCGACGGGCAGGAAGAGCAGCCCGTAGGCGAACAGCGAGGAGCCGAACAGCAGCCAGTCGATCCCGCCGACCAACACCATCGCGGCACAGGCGAAGAGCCCCCCGCCGAGCCCGGTCAGCCGGGGCCGGGGCAGCCGTCGTACGGGCGTCGGCCCCGGCGGCGGGGACGTCCGGGGCCGGCGCACGGGGCGCTTCGTCCCGTACCGCCGGCCGCTGCTGTACTGCTCCACCCTGTATGGCTCCACGCCACCAAACTAGGCGGGAGGGGCCCTCCGGGGCGCCCTGGACACGCGTACATCGAGTGCCACTCAGCGGAAAGTAAACTGTCAGGTGGCCCATCCCCGGGCCGCCGCCCCCTCCAGCTACGGGAAGTCGCCAACGTGTCGCTCACGATCGGAATCGTCGGCCTGCCGAATGTCGGCAAGTCGACCCTGTTCAACGCCCTGACCAAGAACGACGTGCTGGCGGCCAACTACCCGTTCGCCACCATCGAGCCGAACGTCGGCGTCGTCGGTGTCCCGGATGCGCGTCTGGCCGTCCTCGCGGGCATCTTCGGCTCGCAGAAGGTCCTCCCGGCGACGGTCGACTTCGTCGACATCGCGGGCATCGTGCGCGGCGCGTCGGAGGGTGAGGGCCTCGGCAACAAGTTCCTCGCGAACATCCGCGAGTCGGACGCGATCTGCCAAGTCATCCGTGCCTTCAAGGACGAGAACGTCGTCCACGTCGACGGCAAGGTCTCGCCCAAGGACGACATCGAGACGATCAACACCGAGCTGATCCTCGCCGACCTCCAGTCGATCGAGAAGGCGGTGCCGCGCCTGACGAAGGAGTCCCGCCTCCAGAAGGAGAAGGTCGCCGTCCTCGCTGCGGTCACCGAGGCGCAGAAGATCCTCGAAGCCGGCGACACCCTCTTCTCGAAGGGCATCACCAAGGGCACGGAGAAGGGCGACCTCCTCCACGAGCTGCACCTGCTGACCACCAAGCCGTTCCTGTACGTCTTCAACGTCGACGAGGACGAGCTGACGGACGACGCCTTCAAGGCGGAGCAGTCCGCCCTGGTCGCCCCGGCCGAGGCCATCTTCCTGAACGCGAAGCTGGAGCAGGACCTCTCGGAGCTGGACGACGAGGAGGCCCTGGAGCTCCTCCAGTCGGTCGGCCAGGACGAGCCCGGCCTCGCCACCCTCGGCCGCGTCGGCTTCGACACCCTGGGCCTCCAGACCTACCTGACGGCCGGCCCGAAGGAAACCCGCGCCTGGACCATCAAGAAGGGCGCCACCGCCCCCGAGGCGGCCGGCGTCATCCACACCGACTTCCAGCGCGGCTTCATCAAGGCGGAGGTCATCTCCTTCGCCGACCTGGTGGAATGCGGCTCGGTCACCGAAGCCCGCGCCAAGGGCAAGGCCCGCATGGAGGGCAAGGACTACATCATGCAGGACGGCGACGTGGTGGAGTTCCGCTTCAACGTCTGAGCGGATGAAGTGACGCCACGTCGCTGACGTGGCAAACAGGCAGGTCAGAAGGGGTCGGACTCTGTCGAGTCCGACCCCTTCGTCGTCACCGTGTGGGGTGGGTGCCGGATGTTCTGACGGGAGATCAGCGGCAATCAGGTCCCGTAGGCGGTGGATCGGTGTCCCCCATGAACGGCCCACGCCACCAGCTCTCCGTCGTCGAGCGTGTAGACGACGCGGTAGTCGCCGACGCGCAGACGGCGTCGCTCTGGCTGGGACACGAGTGCGGTGGTGTCGAAGCCGAGAGGGTCGGTCTCCAGCTCGGTCAGCTTGGCCAGGATGCGGAGCGCCATGTCGCGAGGGATCTTCCGAAGCTCGGCCTGCGCCTCGGGGCGGAAGACGGTTCGGTACTCACTCACCGCGCGCCAGACTCTCCCTCATGATGTGCTCGATCGGGATGCCGGGGGCCGGGTTGGCCATGCGCTCGTCGATGATCCGGTTGATCTCGCGCTCTTCCCACTCCTGGTACTTGCGCAGCACCTCGATGGAGACGACGGCGGCGACCTCCTTGCCCCGGCGCGTGATGACCGTGGGCACGTCGTCGCGGTCTGCGCGCTCCACCACCTCTGCCAGGTGTGCGCGTACGTCGCGGATGGACTCTATGGGCAGCGGCTGCGTCATGCGCACAAGCGTACCGAGTGTCTCATGTGTACACAACGGCTCTCGGTCCTCCGCCGCCTTTGGTGCGGTGGGGGCTTCGGGTCAGAGGCCGCGGACGGAGGCCACCGTGAAGGTGGTGGGGGTGCCGGTGGAGGGGGTCATGGGGCCGTCCTTGTCGAACTGGGAGCGGACCACCAGGGTGCGGCCCGGGGTGTGGGTGAGGGTGGTGGGGATCTGCAGGGCCGGGTCCGTCAGGGTGCGGGTGAGGCGGGCGGCGGTGCCGCTCGGGGTGAGCTGCCAGCGGGTCAGGGTGTTGGTGGTGTTGTGGGCCACGCGCAGGACGCCGCCGGGGGAGAGCTGGAGGCCGTCCCCGTGCTTGAGGTCGCCGCCGCGGAGGGTGACGCGGGACAGGGCGCCCGTGCGGAGGTCGATGCGGTGGAGGTCGCCGGCGGTCATGTCGACGGTCAGCAGGAAGCGGCCCGCCGGGTCGGCGACGATGCCGTTCAGGAAGACACCGCCCCCCGGTGGCGGGGTGATCCCGCCGCTCAGGTCGTACGCCACCTCCAGCACGCCGGAGCCGGCGGCCAGCTGCGCCGGGGTGACGCGGTAGACCGCCGCGCGGAGGCTGTCGGTGAGGTAGGCCGTGCCGTCCGGGGTCAGCGCGAGGTCGTTGACGAAGGACGGCGCGCCGCCCGGGATGCCGAACCGGGCGAGGCGGGACCCGGTGCGGGTGTCGTACACCGCGACGCCGTTGGTGGAGTCGGTGACCCACAGCCGGCCGTGGGCGTCCACGGAGAGGCCGTTCGCGGTGTGGCGGCCGTCGGTCCCGGCCGGGAGGAAGACCTCGGCCGTGTCCTGGCCGGGGCGGGCGCGGTAGACGGTGCCGTCCGCGTACGAGCCGACGTAGACCGTGCCGGTGCGGGGGTCGGAGGTGATGCCCTCGGGGTAGACCTTGGCGCCGGGCAGGACGAAGGCGGTGGAGAGCCGGGGCGCGGTGGTCGCGTCGGCAGGGGCGGCGCCCAGGGTGAGGACCGCGGCGAGGGCGGCGGCGAGGGGGATGGCCCGGGAGGTGGCCCGGGAGGTGATTCGAGAAGTGGTACGAGAGGTGGTTAGGGCGGAGAAGCGCATCTGGACACGTCCTCGTTCAGTGTGAGCTCGTTTGATGATGTGAGGTCGAATGTAAGTTAGAGCTCTAATGAGTGCAAGGAGCCTAGGATGTGGGGATGACGTCCATGCCCGCCCAGGAGCGCATCGGCTCGCACCTCAAGCGCGCCGAGCAAGCGCTCCTCGCGGCGAAGAACACGGCGTGCAAGCCGGCCGCGGTAACGGTTCCCCAGTACGCCGCCCTGCTCTGGCTCGCCGAGAAGCCGGGCATCTCCGCCGCCGCGCTCTCGCGCCTGTGCGGGGTGACGCCGCCGACGATGAACACCGTGCTCAAGAACCTCCAGGAACGCGGGTTCATCGAGCGCAGGCCGCACGAGTGGCACGGCAACGTGCTGGAGACCCGGCTCACCGAGCAGGGCCGGGCCGCGATGGAGCTGGCGGACGCCGGCGCGGTGCGGGTGGAGCGGGCGTTGGCGGCCGAGTTCAGCGCTGAGGAGCGGGAGCGGCTCATCGAGCTGCTGGGGCGGTGCGCACAGGTCCTCGACGCCTTGAAGTGAGGCGGTCGGCGGGGTGCTGGTCCCCGGCTTTTGGCCGGGTCGGGAACTCCCGGCAGGATTCGTACATCAGCACTAGGGAAGCCCGGGCATGCCCGGGCAAGCCCACGGAGCCCCAGGGCACCCCGGGCAAGCCCCACCCCGTTCAGCGTTCGGAGCGAAGACCGTGCCCCTGTACCCACGAAGCCCGCGGTCCCGGGACTCGGCCGCCGACGGCCCCGCGCCCGAGCGGTCCCGTCGCGCCGTATGGATCAGTTCCGGTCTCGCGGCCGTGCTGCTCCTCGGGGGCGGCGGCTTCGCCGCCTGGAAGGCCGAGTGGTTCTCGGGCAACGGTCGGGCCGTCACCTCCGGCAGGACCGCCCCGCCGGCCGGGGCCGCGCACGGCGACGGCAAGGCGCGGCAGAGCCCGCAGCCGCAGGCACCGTCGGCCCCGTCCGCCCCGGCGGCGCCCACCGGCGACCCGGACGTCCTCATGGAGACCGGCCCGCGGTCCGAGTTCAAGCAGACCGCCAAGCTGGACGACGGGACGGTCATCGCCAAGACGCGCCTCGCGGGCGCCAAGTCCGGGTTCGAGGGCGACGTCTGGGTCTGGACGCCCAAGGAGTACGGCGACCCGAAGTACGCCAAGAGCGCCTTCCCGGTCCTGATCTCGCTGCCCGGCGGCAACGGCTTCCCGGCCAACTACTGGTCCGACCGCAGCCTCGGCCTCCAGAAGGCGGTCGAGGAAGGGGTGGCCGCCGGTACCAGCCTGCCGTTCATCCTGATCATGCCGGTGCTCAACCCGGACAACAAGTACTACTACGACGGCTCGGACATCCCCGGCCAGCCGAAGATGGGCACCTGGCTCGCCGAGGACGTCCCGGACTTCACCCGCGCCAACTTCCGTACGTACAAGTCCCGCGACGGCTGGGCCTTCATGGGCTCCTCCTCGGGCGGCTTCGTCGGCATGAAGCAGGTGCTCCAGCACCCGGACCGGTTCAAGGCCGTGATAGCCAGTGGCGGGGAGATAGTTCCCGACTCCCCGCTCTGGAAGGGCCACCAGAGGGAGATGGACGAGAACAACCCGGAGAAGCTCGCCCAGAAGCTGATCGACAGCAACGGGCCGGACGTCTACATCAACTTCCAGGTCGGAACGAAGGAGACCGGCAAGGACCGGATGCTGCGCTTCCAGCGCGAGTTCGGCACGGGCCCGGTGAAGACGACCATCCACGACATCCAGAACGGCGAACACAACGGCTGGCATTACGTCAGGGGGATGAAGGAGAGCTCCCTGGAGTGGATCAGCAAGGTGTTGAAGGGCCCCCAGCCCGCAGCGGGCTAGTCGGCTGGTCGTACGTCCGCTCCACTGCCCCCCACCTGCGCAAACGGCTGCCGCGCCGGTTCCCGGGGCGGTCTGGCGGCCCTGCGCCGGCACCCCGGCCCGCGCGGGGGCGTCCGTCCCCCGCGTGGCTCTCACCACGTCGCACCCGTCCCGGGCAACCCATAGCGTCGTTCACACCTCTGTCAGGGGTGTGAGGGGGACCTATCGGTCCGACCCGCGCTCGCGACGAGCGCCGGAGAAGGAACGGGAAAATATCCGTGCAGCAAGACCAGCAAGGCGACGCCGGCCCGACGACCACGGGTGCGGCTCCGGGTGCGACCACGGGTGCGGCTCCGGGAGCGGCCACAACGAGCGGAACGACCGGCCGGCGCCGTCGGCTGATCCTCCTCGGCGGCGGCCTCGCCCTCGCCCTCGTCGCCGGGGGCGGCGTGGCGGCGTACAAGACCGGCTTCTTCTCGGGCGTGGGCGAACCGGTCGCGTTCGGCAAGACGCAGGAGACCGCCGCGGCCACCGTGGACATGCCCAAGGGGGTCCGCATGCCCACCGGCCCGAAGGCCGCGTTCGTGCGCGCCGCCCGGCTGCCCGACGGCACCCAGATCGCCAAGACCACCCTGACCGGGGCGAAGTCCGGCTTCACCGGCGACGTGTGGGTGTGGGTCCCGAAGGAGTACGACGAGCCGAGGTACGCCAAGAGCGCCTTCCCGGTCCTGATCTCGCTGCCCGGCGGCCGCGGCTACCCCACCAACTACTGGGGTACCGGCCCGGGCCTCGGCCTCCAGCAGGCCGTCGCCGACGGGGTGAAGGCCGGCACCAGCCTGCCGTTCATCCTGGTCATGCCGGTGATCAACGCCGACACCAAGCACCACTACGACGGCTCCGACATCCCCGGCCAGCCCAAGATGGGCACCTGGATGGCCGATGACGTCCCGGACTTCACCAAGGCCAATTTCCGCACCTTCACCTCCCGCGACGGCTGGGCCTTCATGGGCTCCTCCTCGGGCGGCTTCGGCGCCTTCAAGCACGTCCTCAAATACCCCGACCGCTTCAAGGCCGTCATCGCGAGCGGCGTGGACTTCGTCCCCGACTCCCCGCTGTGGAAGGGGAACCGGAGGGCCATGGACGAGAACAACCCCGAGAAGCTCGCCGAGCAGCTGATCGGGGAGGGCGGCCCGGACGTCTACGTCAACTTCCAGATCGGCACCAAGGAGAGCGGCCGCGACCTCGCCGAGAAGTTCATGCGGCAGTACGGGAAGGGCCCCGTGCACACCCGGCTCCAGGTGATCCAGGATGGCGAGCACAATGGCAAGTCGTACGTGCGCGGCATGCGGGAGGGTTCGTTGGAGTGGATCAGCAAGGTGATGCTCGCCCCGACCCCAGACCCCGACGTGCCGTGAGCCCGGCGGTGAGGGGACGCGTCGTCGCCGCGCTGGCCGCCGCCGGGATCGCGGCGGTGTTCGGCGTCGCGTTCGTCGAGGCGACGGGCGACCGGGCGGTGCACCCCTTCCCCACCGTCGGGGTCCTGATGGCCAACGGGGAGCACTGGTGCACGGCCAGCGTGGTCGACAGCCCCAAGGGCAACGTCGTCGCCACCGCCGCGCACTGCGTGGCCCCCGCCGGCGAGGACGGACAGCCGGGTGAGGTCGCGCACGACGGCCTCGCCATCGGTGAGCTCGCCTTCGCGCCCGCCTTCTCCGGCGCGGGCGCGGGCACCCGGCCCCTCGGGCTGTGGAAGGTGCGGTCCATCCACGTCGACGACCGCTGGACGAAGTGGGGCGACGAGACCGCCGACTTCGCCTTCCTCACCGTCGAGCCCGACGAGGACGGCCGCAGCCTGCAGGACCGGGTCGGACGCGACGAGGTGCCGAAGCCCGACTGGACCTCCGGGTACGAGAGGGAGGTCACCGTCGTCGGTTACCCGGAGGCCGACCGCAACCCGCAGAACAAGCCGGTCTCCTGCACGACGCAGACCCGCCACGACGAGGACGACCCCGCCATGCTGTACATCAGCTGCTCGGGATTCTGGACGGGTACCAGCGGCAGCCCCTGGATCGCCGACCGGGGCGGCCCCGGGCGGCCGGGACGGCTGATCGGGGTGCTCAGCGGCGGCGACACGGACGTGGACTCCACGGCCGCGCTCTTCGACGAACGGGCGAAGGCCCTGTACGACCGGGCGGCGCGCGGCTGACCGGCCCCTCAGCCGCGTTCGGTGCTCACGATCAGACCCACTCCCGCCACCACGATCGCCCCGCCTGTCACGATCGGCCAGGTCAGCGGCTCGTCCAGGATCAGCGAGCCCAGCGCGACGGCGACGACCGGATTGACGTAGGCGTACGTGGCCACCAGCGACAGCGGCGCCGAGCTCAGCAGCCACACGTACGAGGTGAAGGCGACGAGCGAGCCGAAGACCACGAGGTAGCCGAGCGCCAGCCACGAGGCGGTGGAGAACTCCGACGGGCGCAGGGCGTGCAGCTCGCCCCGGGCGACACCGGTGAGGACGCCGCCGATCCCGCCCGCGAGCATCTGGTACGCACTGCCCGCGAACGGATTGGCGGGCAGCGACAGCTTGGAGGAGGAGAACGAGCCGAGCGCCCACAGCACCGAGGCGGTCAGCACCAGCAGCACCCCCGACAGACGTACCTCGCCGCCGAACGCGGGACTGGTCAGCACCGCCAGACCGGCCAGTCCCAGCAGCACCCCGGCCACGGTGCGCACCGGCGGCCGGTCCCCGGTGGCCGCCCGCAGCACCACGAGCCACACCGGCACGGCGGCGATCAGGAGGGCGGCGAGGCCGGACGGGACCGAGGTCTCGCCGAGCACCACCAGGCCGTTGCCGCCGAGGACCAGCAGCAGGCCCACCAGCGCCGCCGAACCGAGCTGCGCGCGGGTGACGCGGAGCGCGGACGGTCCGAAGCGCCAGGCGACGATCGCGGCCAGCAGGAGCCCGGCCGTGATGAACCGGGCCCCGGCCGAGAGGAACGGGGGCATCGTCTGCACGACGATGCGGATGGCGAGGTAGGTCGAGCCCCACAGGACGTACACGAGGGTGAGGGCGATCCAGACCGAGCCGGAGATCTTCGATGTGCGCACGTCAGGAGCCTACGGTGGTGCGCCCGGGGGTCAGCCCTTGAGCAGGGCGTTCAGCTCGCCGTATGGGAGGGAGCCGCCGAGCGTCTCGTAGGTTCCGGCGGTGAGCAGCTCCTCGGTGGCGCGGCGGACGACGGCGTACGCGGCCTCGGCCACCCCGGACCCGAGGCTGACGCGGGCCGCGCCGAGGGCGCCGAGTTCGGCGACGGCCGGGGCGCCGGGGCCGACGAGGACGTTGAGCGGGGCGTCGATGCCCTTGGCGAGTTCCGCGATGGTGGAGGGGTCGGTGACGCCCGGGACGAAGATGCCGGAGGCGCCGGCGCGGAGGTAGGCGGCGGCGCGGGCGAGGGTCTCGTCGAGGCGGGTGTGCGGTTCGCCGAGGCCGAAGAGGTACGTGTCCACGCGGGCGTTGATGAAGAGGGGGATCCCGGCGGCCTCCGCGGCGGCGCGGGCGGCGGCGATGCGGGCGGCGTGGTCGGCGGGGGCGCGGTTGCCGTCCTCGATGTTGATCCCCACCGCGCCGGCGGCCAGGACCCCGGTGACGGTCTCGCCGACGCCGGCGGGGTCGGCGGCGAAGCCGCCCTCGAT
Organism: Streptomyces sp. NBC_00539; assembly: GCF_036346105.1. Classification (GTDB taxonomy): domain Bacteria; phylum Actinomycetota; class Actinomycetes; order Streptomycetales; family Streptomycetaceae; genus Streptomyces. Next base: position 2,667,269 of record NZ_CP107811.1, on the reverse strand, counting down.
GTCGGCGGTGACGGGCACGGAGACGGCGGCGGCCACGCGGGCGATGAGGTCGAGCGCGCGGTCGCGGGCGAGGGCGTCGCCGTCGGGCGCGCCGAGGGACCAGGCGACGCCGGCGCTGGTGGTGGCCACGGCGGCGGCCCCGGCGGCCTCGACGAGGCGGGCGCTGGCGACGTCCCAGGCGTTGGCGAGGGCCAGGGGGCGGGCGGGGGTGTGCAGAGCGGCGAACGCGGCGGCGGTGGCGCGGGTGGCTGTCATGGGGTCAGTCCACCAGAAGGGGGGTGGTGGGGCTGGCCATTTTCCGACGCGGTCGTGCGGCTGCCGGGGTGCGCCACCGCTGCGCGGGGCGGCCCGGGCCGGACCGGGTTCGGACCCCGGGTTTTCGGACCCCGGCGCCCCCGACACCGCGGCGAGGTGCGGTGTCGGGCGGGCCTGGGTCGCTCGCGCCTCAAGCGGAGGTGGGGCCTAGGCCGGCCCGGAGGTGGCTGCTCCGCACAGGGGGAGGACCGCCGTGCGGGAGCGGAGGAGGTCGGCGGGTGAGGAGGGGGCGACCGCCGCCCAGCAGGCGGCAGCTGTGGGCTCGACCGAGAGACCGCGCCGGGCGAGGTCGGCGCGCGCCGCGCGGAGGCGGTCGTCCGGGACCGTCACGATGGCGCCGCCCGACCGGCGGACCGCTGCCAGGATCTGCCGCGCCCGCGGCGGGGCCGGGATCGCGATGCCCTCCGCCAGGGTCGGCCGCTGCGCCACCGGCTCCGCGTCCTGCGCGCCCGCAGCGAACGCCGCCGCCAGCGGGGCCACCGCCTCCGCCTGGACGCCGATCAGCGCCGGCGGCCGTACCCCGCGCCGCGCCAGTTCCTCCGCCGCCAGCGCCGCGCCCAGCAGCAGCGTGCCGTTGCCCACAGGCACCACCAGCACCTCGGGGAGCCGGCCCCCGAGCTCCTCCCAGACCTCGTACACGTACGTCTTCGTCCCGTGCAGGAAGTACGGGTTGAAGACGTGGCTCGCGTAGAAGACCCCCGGCTCGTCGGCGGCCTCCCGCGCCGCCCGCGCCGCCGCCTCGCGCCCGCCCGGCACGACCCGGACGGCCGCGCCGTGGGCCCGCATCCGCTCGGTCTTCTTCTCCGCGGTGCCTTCCGGCACGAAGACCTCACAGGGCAGCCCGGCCCGCGCGCAGTACGCCGCGAACGCCGTCCCCGCGTTGCCGCTGCTGTCCGCGACCACCCGCTCGGGCCCGAGCCTGCGGGCCAGTTCCACCAGCATCACCGTGCCCCGGTCCTTGAAGGACAGCGTCGGCATCAGGAAGTCGAGCTTGGCCCGGATCCGGTCCGTCAGCGGCACCAGCGGGGTGTGCCCCTCGCCGAGCGAGACGGGGACCTCCCCGGAAAGCGGCAGCACGGGCGCGTACCGCCACAACGACCAGGGACCGGCCGCCGGTTCCAGCGGCGCGGCCGGGTCCGGCGTGAAGTCGAGGTCCCAGGGGCCGCCGCACGCCGGGCAGCACCACCGCGCGGTCGCCACGTCCGCCCGCGTTCCGTCCAAGGGGCATACGTAGCCCGGCAGTTCGTGGGTCATGTGCGGATGTTACGTGTCCGCGCCCGGCCCCACCGGCGAACGAGCCGCCCCTGCCTCGTACGATGCGCGCATTCGTTCGCACCCCGCGCGCCCTTGTGTATGGAGCACCGCCCCCCGTGACCACTCCGCCCCCACCGTTCCCGCCCACCGGTCCGGGCCACCACTGGCCCCCGCCGTCCCCTCCCTCGGTGTGGGGCTCGCCCGCGGCGGCCCCGCTGCCGCCCGCCCTCAACGGCTTCGCCGCCGCCTCGCTGCCGGTCGGGCTGCTCTGCCTGCCGCCGCTGGGCGTGGTCTTCGCCGTCGTCGCGCTGGTACAGATCGCGCGCAAGGGCGACCGCGGCAAGGCGCTGGCCGTGGTGGGCCTGGTGGTGTCCCTGCTGATGAGCGCGGTCCTGGTCTACGCCACGGGCCGGTACGCCGACCCCTTCTTCCGGCGCCTGGGCGCGCAGAGTGCCCGCGCGCACGTCGAGGGCCGGCTGACTGACATGGACGCCCTGCGGCCCGGCGACTGCTTCAACGTCCCCGGCGGCGACCTGCTCGCCGGGCGCGCGGTCGCCTACCGGACGCCCTGCGCGGGCGTGCACCACGCGGAGGTGACGTCCTCGGGCCCCATGAAGGACGGCTCCTTCCCCGGTGCGGAGCGGCTCAAGGAGCAGGCCACGGCCGCGTGCTGGAAGGCGCAGGACGCGTACGCCATGGACAGCTGGGCGGTGCCCGCTTACGCCGAGATGTACTACTTCGCCCCCTCGCGCGAGGCGTGGCGGCTCGGCGACCGGCGGCTGGTGTGCGTCATAGGCACCTCGTCCCGGGAGCACCGGGGCAGCCTGCGCAAGGACGAGGGGGCCCTGAGGCCGGACCAGGTGACGTTCCTGCGGGCGATGAACGCGGCCGACCAGGCGGTGGGGCGCGAGCCCGAGGAGGACGTCGACGGCGCGTTCGCGCAGTACCGGATCTGGGCGCGGGAGGTCGAGGCGGCGCTGGGGGAGGAGTCGCGGATGCTGGGCGCCGTCCCGTCTGCGCGCCCCGAGGGGGCGGCCGCGGCGGCCGCGCGGCTCAGGGAGGTCGAGGCGGCGCGCAAGGAGTGGCGGCGGGCGGCGGCGGCGACGACCCCGGACCAGTTCGAGGAGGCGTGGGACCGGGCGGTGGAGGCGGTCACGATCGACTCGGAGAAGGCGTTGCGCGGGGCGTACGGACTCTCGACGGAGGTTCCGCAGTGGCTGCGGTCGGGCCCGGGCGGTCCGGGTGGCCAGGGTGGCGGCGGTCCCGCGAAGGGTCCGTCGGCCGAGCGCGTGTGACGGCGCGTCGGTGAGTCACGCACGGTAATGGGTTTGAGTGACCTGCCTTCATCACTTCGGGTGAAACTCTGGCCCTTGGTTGCGGCGCACAACCATCGGTTGCCAGGCTGTAGCTGTCTGTCAACCTGATGGGAGTGGCCAGTGACTTTCGGTGAGCAGCCGGCCTATCTGCGCGTCGCCGGTGATCTGCGACGGAAGATCGTCGATGGGTCCCTGCCCCCGCACGCCCGGCTCCCCTCGCAGGCCCGCATCCGCGAGGAGTACGGGGTGTCCGACACCGTGGCGCTGGAGGCACGCAAGGTGCTCATGGCGGAGGGGCTCGTGGAGGGCCGCTCCGGCTCCGGTACGTACGTGCGCGAACAGCCCGTGCCGCGCCGGGTCGCCCGCTCCGGCTACCGCACCGGCGGCCCGTCCACGCCGTTCCGCCAGGAGCAGGCGGACGCGGCGGCCCGCGGCACGTGGGAGTCGAACAGCGATCAGGCCGACGCCCCGCCGGAGATCGCCAAGCGGCTGGGCGTCGCGCCGGGGGACAGGGTGATGCGGACGCGGTACGTCTTCCGCGACGCGGGGGAGGCGATGATGCTCTCCACCTCCTGGGAGCCCCTGGCCGTGACCGGCCGGACCCCGGTGATGCTGCCCGAGGAGGGGCCGCTGGCCGGGTCCGGGGTGGTGGAGCGGATGGCCGCGATCGACGTCGTCGTGGACAACGTGGTGGAGGAGGTCGGGGCGCGCCCGGGCCTCGCGGAGGAGATCTCCCTGCTGGGCGGCGTCCCGGGGCACGTGGTCCTGGTGGTGAGCCGCACCTACTACGCCTCCGGGCTGGCCGTCGAGACCGCCGACGTGGTCGTTCCGGCGGACCGTTACCGGCTGGCCTACCACCTGCCCGTGCGGTAGCCGGCGGACCGGCTCGCGCTGCGCGCGACGCCCGCCGGGTGGTGCGCCGTGTGACCCCGCGGCACTGGATGTGCGCCGGTGTACGCACGGTGTGTTCGCACGCGTGGCCGGATGCGTACGCCTGCCAGGTGCCTCTTCGTGAAAAACCGTATCCGCTCAGTAAAGGTCGGGCGTAGGCTCCGGCATATGCGCAATGCGGTTTCCCGGGCAGGCACATCGGCGGAGGGTGAAACGCGATGAACGACAGCGGTGCCCTGCTCTCATGGCTGGTCATACGTCAGGACGACAACGGCAACCGCTACCGGGTGGGCCGGTACGCCTCCGAGGCCGAGGCCCAGAAGGTCGCCGACAGTCTCGAAGACCGAGGACACAAGCAGCTCTACTGGGTCGAGCGGGTCGGTCAGGACACCAAGACCGCGACGACGAACTGAGTGGCCAACTGAGCGACGGACCGAACGACGGAGCGAGCGAGGAACCGAGTGACCAACCGGGCGCCGGCCCCGCCGGCGCACTGGCATAGGCTCGGCCCATGACTGTACGCGTGGTCGTGGGCGGAGCCCTTTGTCATGACGGGCGCCTGCTGGCGGCCCGGCGCAGCGCGCCCCCCGAGGTGGCCGGCCGGTGGGAACTCCCGGGCGGGAAGACCGAACCGGGCGAGTCGGTCCCCGAGGCGCTGGTGCGCGAACTGCGCGAGGAGCTCGGCGTGGAGACCGAGGCGCTGGAGCGGATCCCGGGCGAGTGGCCGCTCGGGCCCGGCCTGGTCCTGCACGTGTGGACGGCCCGGCTGCTGTCGGGGGTGCCGGCGCCACTGGAGGACCACGACGAACTGCGCTGGCTGGGCCCGGACGAGCTGGACTGTGTGGACTGGCTCGACCAGGACCGCCCGGCCGTCGCGGAAGCCGGCCGCCGCCTGTCCCTGCGCGGGCGCGACTGAGGGCACTTCGGGGGCTTTCCTTCGCCGAGGGGCGCACGGCGGCTCGCGCTGTAGGCCGTCTGCGCCACAGTGCGCCGGTGGTGGACGAACGCGTGGTACGACGCCTCGGATATCGGGTATGTCGCTATTAATCCGTATCTCGTCTCCGAAACGTCCCTGCTGAACCCGACTGGGGTCGCCGCGGCCCGGGAAGTGATCGGCGTGATCGACACAGACGGTGAGTGCGCCGAGTGGGCCTTCCCGGCCGAGCCCGGTTCCGTCCGCACCGCTCGCCACGCCGTGCGCGGAAAGCTGCGCGCCTGGGGTCTGGACTCCGTCGGTGACGTCACCGTCTTGCTGGTCAGCGAGCTGGTGACCAACTCCCTGCGCTACGCTTCCGGCCCCATCGGCGTGCGCCTGGAGAGGCGCGGACCCGACACCGGGGACACCGCCACGGGTCCGGCGCTTATCGTGGAGGTTTCCGATCCGCTTCCGGATCCGCCCCGTGAGCGGGTCGCGAACCCCGACGACGAGGGAGGCCGGGGCCTGCACCTCGTGGCCATGTCGGCGCGCCGCTGGGGCACGCGGCACGGGAAGTCGGGCAAGACCGTGTGGTTCGAGTTGGCACTTCCTGGTGAGTAACAAGGAGAAGGGTTGCCGACCACCATCCACAATGGCTCAAAAACAACGGGACCTTTTTGTGATCGTGAACGCCGTGCCGTCCCGGGCCGTGGTGCTGAATACTTCGGTCATGGCCGGTCCGGTTGCGGTGAGCTGGAGGGGACGGTCGCGTGAGCGAGATACCTGCACAGGCACATCAGGCCCGCGAGCGCGGGGAGACGTGGCACGACTCCCTGTGGCACAGCAGCCCGCCTGGCTCGATATATGACTACATAAGAGTCGCCTCCTTCTCGATCGGACCGGACGGTCTCATCGACCAGTGGAGTCTGCGCGCCGAGGAGCTCTTCGGGCTGACCGCCGCGCAGGCGGTGGGACGCGACCCGGTCGACGCCTTCATGCCGCCGGAGCTGCGGGCCGGCGGTCACCGCAAGGTCGCCGAGATCCTCGACGGCGAGGAGTGGACCGGCCTCATCCCCTTCCGCATCCCCGGCGGGGACGGCGCGCACGGCGTCGCCGAGATCTACGTGATGCCCACCCGCACGGAGACGGGCCGGCGAGCCGCCCTGTGCGTCGTCGTCGACGTACGCCAGCTGCGCCGGATCGAATCCGACCTCGCCGCCTCGCAGGCCATATTCGGTCAATCTCCCTTCGGCTTCCTGCTGTTCGGTACGGACCTCACGGTGCAGCGCGCGAACCGCCGCTTCGCGACCGTGTTCGGCGGCGCGGCCGAGGAGCACCGGGGCCGCACGGTCCACGACTACCTGCCGCCGCACGAGGCCGACCGGATGGCCGAGGCCCTGCGGCGGGTGCTGGAGACCGGCGAGTCCGTCAACGACCTGCGGATCACCGGCGCCACCCCGCGCAGCCGCGAGGACCGCCACTGGTCGATCAACCTCTACCGGGTGCACGACGGCACCGGCAGTCCCATCGGTATCGCGGGGATCGGCATCGACGTCACCCGCCGCCACCTCGCGGCCCGTGAAGCCGCCGGGGTCCGGCGCAACCTCGCCCTCCTCAACGAGGCCGGGCACCGGATCGGCAACTCCCTCGACCTGGAGACCACCGCCCGGGAACTCCTCGACGTCACCGTCCCCGGCTTCTGCGACCTGGCCGCGGTCGACCTCTACCAGGGGCTGCTGCTCGGCGACGACGACCGCCCGGCCCGGCCGCAGGGCCGGCGGCGGGAGCTGCCGGCCGTGCCCGGGCAGGGCTCCGGGCGCGCGCCGTCCGCGCCGCTGCGGAGGGTGGCCTTCGCCTCCGCCGTGTCCGACGCCCCGCTGTCGGGGCCGGGCGCGCTGGTCTCCGTAGGAGAGGTCCACCGCTACCCGGCCGGGTCGCCGGGCGCGCTGGCCCTGCGGACGGCCAGGCCCCGGCTCGTCGAGGGTGCCGGGAGCGACGACCTCGTGCAGTCGACGCTGGTCGTGCCGATGCTCGCCCACGACACGGTGGTCGGACTCGCCCAGTTCTCCCGCACGAAGGGCAGCGAACCGTTCGGCGAACGCGACCGGGCCGTCGCGGTGGAACTCGCCGCGCGCGCCGCCGTCTGCATCGACAACGCCCGCCTCTACCGGCGCGAGCACGAGCGGGCACTGATCCTCCAGCGGAGCCTGCTGCCCCCCGGCGACCCCGAGGCGGCCGGCCTGGACATCGCCTGCCGCTACCTGCCCGGGAACGCGGCGACCGAGGTCGGCGGCGACTGGTTCGACGTCATCGAACTGCCCGGGCACCGCACGGCGCTGGTCGTCGGGGACGTGATGGGCCGGGGGCTGCGCGCCGCCGTCGCGATGGGTGAACTGCGGACCGCCGTACGGACACTGGCCCTGCTGGACCTGGAGCCGGCCGAGGTGCTCTCCGCGCTGGACGAGGTCGCCCGCGGCCTCGGCGCCCCCGGAGGCGCACAGCAGGCCTCGCGGGCGGCGCTGCACTCGCGCGACGCCGACCGCTCGGAGGTCTACCTCGCCACCTGCGTCTACGCCGTCTACGACCCGGTGACCCGGCGCTGCACCATCGCCAACGCCGGCCACATGCCGCCGGTCCTGGTCGAACCCCCCGAGGAGGGCGTCGCGCCCCGGCCCGGGCTGCTGCTGGAGGTGCCGCCCGGGATGCCGCTGGGCGTGGGCGGCGAACCGTTCGAGGAGGTGGAGATCGACCTCCCCGAGGGGGCCCTGCTCGCCCTGTACACCGACGGGCTCGTCGAATCGCGGGACCATCCGCTGGAGGAGGGCCTGAGCGGGCTGCGCGACGCGCTGGCCGACCCGGCCCGCCCGCTGGAGGAGGTCTGCGACCACGTGCTGAACACCCTGGAGACCCGGCACGGCGAGGACGACATCGCGCTGTTGATGGCACGGGTGCAGGGGCTCCCGGTCGACGCGGTCGGGGACTGGCAGCTGCCGCGCGAGGCCCGCTCGGTGGGACGCGCCCGGGAACTGGCGCGGGCGAAGCTGCCGGCGTGGGGCCTGGAGGGGCTGCTGGACACCACCGAGCTGCTGGTGAGCGAGCTGGTGACCAACGCCCTGCGGTACGGGGAGGGGGAGATCCGGCTGCGGCTGCTGCTGGACCGCACCCTGGTCTGCGAGGTGTGGGACGCGAACCTGGCGCAGCCGCGCCGGCGCCGGGCCCGCGACACCGACGAGGGCGGCCGCGGGCTCCAACTGGTCGGGCTGCTGTCCGCCGGGTGGGGCACGCGGCGCACCCACCGGGGCAAGACGGTGTGGTTCGAACTCCCGCTGCCGGGCGCAGCCGCCGAACCGGTGACCGAACTGTCGGCGGAGCAACTGCTCGGCATGTACGGCTGAGCGGGCACGGGTGACCCCCGCCCGCACCGCGGGTGCCCCCCGGCGCCACGTCGATGACGTCCCCGGGGGGCACCGTGTCCGGTGGAGGGAACAGCGGGGTGCTAAGCCTCCGAGCGCCGGCGGATCTTGTTCCCCAGCCACACCAGCGGGTCGTACTTGCGGTCCACCACCCGCTCCTTCAGCGGGATCAGCGCATTGTCGGTGATCTTGATGCCCTCGGGGCAGACCTCCGTGCAGCACTTGGTGATGTTGCAGTAGCCCAGCCCGTGTTCCTCCTGCGCCGTGCGCTTGCGGTCCAGGCCCTCCCCGGCGGCCGCGTCCAGCGGATGCATGTCCAGCTCCGCGACCCGCATCAGGAACCGCGGACCGGCGAACGCGCTCTTGTTCTCCTCGTGGTCACGCACCACATGGCAGGTGTCCTGGCACAGGAAGCACTCGATGCACTTGCGGAACTCCTGCGAGCGCTCCACGTCCACCTGCTGCATCCGGTACGCGCCCGCCGCGACCCCGGGCGGCGGCACGAAGGCCGGCACCTCCCGCGCCTTGGAGTAGTTGAAGGACACGTCCGTCACCAGGTCGCGGATCACCGGGAAGGCCCGCAGGGGGGTCACCGTGATGGTCTCCTCCCGCGAGAAGGTGGACATGCGGGTCATGCACATCAGCCGCGGCCGGCCGTTGACCTCCGCGCTGCACGAGCCGCACTTGCCCGCCTTGCAGTTCCAGCGGACGGCGAGGTCCGAGGCCTGCGTGGCCTGCAAGCGGTGGACGATGTCCAGCACCACCTCGCCGTCGTTCACCGCGACGGTGAAGTCCCGCAGCCCACCGCCCTCCGCGTCGCCCCGCCAGATCCGGAAGCGGGCGTCGTAGGTAGTCACTCGTAGAGCTCCTCTTCGGCGAGGTACTTGGCCAGCTCGTCCTTTTCGAAGAGGGCGAGCAGATCAGGGCGGATGGGTTCGGTACGGGTCCGCTCCAGGCGGATCCGGTCCGCGTCCGGGCCGTCGCCGGCCGCGGGTTCCACGAGCCGGCACAGCAGGTTCACCGGCCGCCAGTCCCGCTCCATCGACGGGCAGTCCTCGCGGGTGTGGCCGCCACGGCTCTCCGTGCGCTCCAGGGCGGCCCGTGCCACGCACTCGCTGACCAGCAGCATGTTCCGCAGGTCCAGCGACAGGTGCCAGCCCGGGTTGAACTGGCGGTGGCCCTCGACCCCGGCCCGGGCGGCCCGCGCCCGCAGCCCGCGCAGCCGCTCCAGCGCCTCGGCCATCTCCGCCTCGCGGCGGATGATGCCGACCAGGTCGTTCATGGCCGTCTGGAGCTCCTGGTGGAGCGTGTACGGGTTCTCCGCGCCCTCGTCGGCGTGGAAGGGGGCCAGCGCCTCCGCGGCCGCCGCGTCCACCTCCGCCTGGGAGACGGCCGGGGGAGCGGCCAGTGCGGAGGCGTACTGCGCCGCGTGCAGCCCCGCCCGTCGGCCGAACACCAGCAGGTCGGAGAGGGAGTTGCCGCCCAGCCGGTTCGAGCCGTGCATGCCGCCCGCCACCTCACCGGCCGCGAACAGCCCCGGCACGCCCGGGGTGGCGGCGGTGTCCGACTCCACCGCGATCCCGCCCATCACGTAGTGGCAGGTCGGGCCGACCTCCATCGCCTCCGCGGTGATGTCCACGTCCGCCAGCTCCTTGAACTGGTGGTACATCGAGGGCAGCCGCCGCTTGATGGTCTCGGCCGGCATCCGCGTGGACACGTCCAGGAACACCCCGCCGTGCGGTGACCCGCGCCCGGCCTTGACCTCGGAGTTGATGGCACGCGCCACCTCGTCGCGCGGCAGCAGCTCGGGCGGGCGCCGGTTGTTGTCCGGGTCCTCGTACCAGCGGTCGCCCTCGTCCTCGGTCTGCGCGTACTTCTCCTTGAAGACGTCCGGGATGTAGTCGAACATGAACCGCTTGCCCTCGCTGTTGCGCAGCACCCCGCCGTCGCCGCGCACCGACTCGGTGACGAGGATGCCCTTCACCGAGGGCGGCCAGACCATTCCGGTCGGGTGGAACTGCACGAACTCCATGTTCACCAGCGGCGCCCCGGCGAGCAGGGCCAGCGCGTGGCCGTCGCCGGTGTACTCCCAGGAGTTGGAGGTCGTCTTGAAGGACTTGCCGATCCCGCCCGTGGCCAGCACCACCGCCGGGGCCTCCAGTACGAAGAACCGGCCCGTCTCGCGCTCGTAGCAGAAGACCCCCGAGACCCTCGGCTCCGCACCCGCGTCGGAGCCGCCGGCGGACCCGCTCTTCAAGACCCTCGTGACCGTGCACTCCTGGAAGACCTTGAGCCGGGCCTCGTAGTCCCCGTACTCCTTGAAGTCCTCCTGCTGGAGTGCCACGATCTTCTGCTGGAGGGTGCGGATCAGCTCCAGGCCGGTGCGGTCCCCGACGTGGGCGAGGCGCGGGTACTCGTGGCCGCCGAAGTTGCGCTGCGAGATCTTCCCGTCCGGAGTCCGGTCGAACAGGGCACCCCAGGTCTCCAGCTCCCAGACCCGGTCGGGCGCCTCCTTCGCGTGCAGCTCCGCCATGCGCCACTGGTTGAGGAACTTGCCCCCGCGCATGGTGTCGCGGAAGTGCACCTGCCAGTTGTCGCCCTCGTTGACGTTGCCCATGGAGGCGGCGATCCCGCCCTCGGCCATCACCGTGTGGGCCTTGCCGAAGAGGGACTTGCAGATCACCGCCGTACGGGCGCCGCGTTCGCGGGCCTCGATCGCGGCCCGCAGCCCGGCGCCGCCCGCGCCGACCACGACCACGTCCCACTGCTGCCGGTCGACTTGAGCCATGTCAGAAGATCCTCGGGTCGGTGAAGGCGCCGCTGGCCACCAGGTAGACGTACAGGTCGCACAGGGCGACGCTGATCAGCGACGCCCAGGCCAGCTGCATGTGGCGGGCGTTCAGCCGGCTCACCCAGCCCCACAGCCGGTAGCGGACGGGATGCTTGGAGAAGTGCTTGAGACGGCCGCCGATGATGTGCCGGCAGGAGTGGCAGGAGAGGGTGTAGGCCCAGATCAGCACGATGTTGACGAGGAACACCAGCGTGCCGAGGCCCATGTGGCCCCACTCGTAGCGGTCGTTGCGGAAGGTCAGCGCGGTGTCGTACGTGAGGATCGCCGCGACCGGCAGCGCCGCGTAGAAGAAGTACCGGTGCAGGTTCTGCAGGATCAGCGGGAACCGGGTCTCGCCCGTGTACGCGGAGTGCGGCTCGGCGACGGCGCAGGCGGGCGGCGAGGCCCAGAAGCCCCGGTAGTAGGCCTTGCGGTAGTAGTAGCAGGTCAGCCGGAAGCCGAGCGGGAAGATCAGGATCAGCAGGGCGGGGGACAGACCCCACCAGCTGCCGAACACGTCCAGGTTGGGCCCGCCGCGCATCACCGTGCAGTTCTCCGCCAGGCAGGGGGAGTAGAAGGGCGAGACGTAGGGGGCCGCGTAGTAGTCGGCGTTAGCGAAGGCCCGCCAGGTCGAGTACGCGATGAAGGCGAGCAGTCCGGCCGCGGTGCCGGCGGGCGAGAGCCACCACCGGTCGGTCCGCAGGTGCGGGGCCGCGATCGCGGCCCGGAAGGGTCCGTGGACGCCGCCGGCCTGCGGGGGCCGGTGGGATGGGGGCAAGTCCGTGCCTGTGGCCAAGGGGGACTCCGGGTGGAGTGATGAGGGGTGGCCCAGGAGACCCGGCCGCGCGCTGCGCCGGCCGGGTCAGATGGGGTGTGGATGTGCGGGGGAGTATGCCGGGTCAGGGCGCCCGGCGGTCACGGGCGCCGAGGCCCTCGTCGTCGGAATCCGTCCACAGCGAGCTGTCGTACGGGGTGTCCGGGACGGTGACCATGCCCTCCCTCCCGGCGGGCCCGGAGGCGGCCGGGCCCTGGCGGGCGACGTCGCGCTCCAGCCGCTCGACCGAGCGGACCAGCTCGTTCAGGTTCCGTCGTACGGCGGTCAAATCGTCTTGCAGGGACATGAGGTGCCCTCACTTCCGCGCGTGCGGTGGCATTGCTCCTGGGCGCCTGCGAGTGTCGCTCTTCCCTTCCCCCGTTGTGAAGGGACGTGCAGCGATTGCGGGCGCACAGGCGCGATGTGTGCGCCCCTCCCTGCCCCCATTCTCATCCCTCGAACGGGGGAACGCTCCTGCGGCGATCGCTGCGATCACCCCCCTGACGCAAGCCGGATTGGTCCGCACGGGTGGGGTTCGCGGCGTGGCGCGGTTCCCCTCCGGGGCACTCGGAGCGCCGTCGATTTCAGTGGGTTTCGCACGCAGTGTGATCAGCTCCATATACCGCCAAATTGATCAAGCTCCACGCTCAGGCTCACCCCCACGCCCCGCCCCGGAGGTACCACCCATGACCCAGAGAAGGCGCAGGTCCTTGGCGCTCCTGACCTCGGGAGTCCTCGCACTGCCGCTGCTCGCGGGCTGCGGCGCGGGTGAAGACGAGGGCGGTCCGGTCGCGGCCGGCCAGGACATCGCGGCGACGGCGCGCGACCGGGTCGCCGACGGCGGGGTGCTGCGCTGGGCCGTCGACACCCTGCCGGACACCCTGAACACCTTCCAGGCCGACGCCGACGCCACCACGTCCCGGATCGCCGGGGCGGTGCTGCCGCAACTCTTCACGCTCGACGACAAGGGACGGCCGGTGGCCGATCCCGACTACCTGGAGAAGGCGGAGATCGTCGCCCGGGAGCCCAAGCAGGTCGTGCTGTACAAGCTGAACCAGCAGGCGGTGTGGAGCGACGGCCGGGAGATCGGCGCCGCCGACTTCGTCGCCCAGTGGCGGGCCCTGAACGGCAAGGACTCGGCGTACTGGACCGCGCGCAACGCGGGTTACGACCGGATCGAGAAGATCGAGCGCGGCAAGAACGACCTGGAGGTGAAGGTCACCTTCGCCAAGCCGTACACCGACTGGCGCTCGCTGTTCAGCCCGCTCTACCCGAAGCAGGTCACCGGCACCCCCGAGTCCTTCAACGAGGGGGCGCGCGGCGCCCTCAAGGTCACCGCCGGACCCTTCAACCTCGGCACCATCGACAAGAAGACCGGCACCGCGGCGCTGACCCGCAACGCCCGCTGGTGGGGCCGCCCGGCCAAGCTGGACAGCCTCGTCCTGACCGCCGTGCCCCGCTCCGAGCGCCCGGCCGCCCTCGCCGCGGGCCGGCTCGACCTGGCGGAGATCGACCGCGCGGGCGTCGACCGGATCGCGCTCGCCCACCGGGACGCGGGCGACCCGGGCGGCGCCCACGGGCCCGGCGCCTCGGTGACGGCCGCGGAGGCAACCTCGTCCTGGGCGATCGCCTACGGCGCCGACGAGAACCGGGCCCGGGAGGAGCAGGAGCGCCGGGCCAGGAACGCGGACGCGGCCAAGAAGTACGCCGACGAGCAGGCGGCCCTGCGCGGCTTCACCGTCCGCAAGTCCCTGGAGCCGGCCTACACGCAACTGGCCATGAACGGCGCCTCGGGGCCCCTGTCCGACGAGCGGGTCCGGCGCGCGGTGGCCCGGGCCATCGACCGCAAGGCCCTCGCCGAGACGGTGCTCAAGCCGCTCGGACTGCCCGCGAAGCCCGTCGGCAGCCACCTGGCGCTGGCCGGGCAGCGTGCGTACGCCGACAACAGCGACGCCCTCGGCGGCCAGGACACCCAGGCCGCGCAGGCGCTGCTCGCCGACGCGGGGTGGCACCGGGGCGGGAAGATCAAGGAGCCGGCGGCCAAGGCGGGCCCGGAGGGCGAGGAGGGGACCGCGAAGGACGACGGCAAGACCCCCGCCGGGCCGGGCACGGGCAACGACGGCCTGTACATCGTGGGCCAGGACGACCGCAACGGCGACGACAAGCCCGCGGGCGCCGGCCGGGCCCGGACGGGCAGCCCCGGCGACCACCTGACCCACGGCGGCCTGCGCCGCGCGGGCATGCTGCCCGCCGAGGCGAGCCTGCCCGAGGGGCTCTACGCCCCGGACGGGGAGATCGCGGACGCGGACCGCTTCGCGCCGGACGCCGCCGGCCGGCCCTCGCCGGTGCTGGCCCCGGCGCCGCTCGCGGCCCAGCAGGAGCGGGCCCTGCTGGCCCAGGCGGCGAAGGTCGTGGACGACGCCAAGCGGGCCGCGGCGGCCCGGGACGGCGAGGAGGGCGCGGACGCCAAGGACGCCGCCGACGCCGCGGACGCGAAGGACTCAGCCGACGCCAAGGATCCCGCCCAGGCCCCGGCGACGGCCAGCCCCGCCCCGGCGGCACCGGCCAAGCAGAACCGGGCCGGCGCCCCGCTCGCCAAGGACGGCAAGCCGCTGACCCTGCGGTTCGTGCTCCCGTCGGGCCCCGGTTCGGAGGCCCTGCGCACGGTGGGCGAGCGGATCTCCCAGATGCTCCAGAAGGTCGGCATCCAGACCGAGCTGACCAAGGTCGCCGACGAGAGCTTCTTCAAGGACCACATCGCCTCGGGCCAGTACGACCTCGCCCTCTACTCCTGGCCCGCGACCGCCTACCCCGCCACCGACGCCCGGCCCATCTTCGCCAAGCCGGCGCCGGCCGCCGACGGGTCGCTGCTCGTGGAGCAGAACTACACCCGCGTGGGCACCGACCACATCGACCAGCTCTTCGACCAGGCGCTGGGCGAGCTGGACGAGGACCAGTCCCGCGAGTTGATCCGCAAGGCGGACGCCCGGATCTGGGCCGCCGCAGGGTCCATCCCGCTCTACCAGCGCCCGGAGCTGGTGGCCGTCAAGCCGAACCTGGTCAACGCGGGCGCCTTCGGCCTCGGCACCCCCCGCTTCCAGGACATCGGATGGAAGAAGGCGGACGCGCCCGGCGGGAAGAACAAGAAGTAGCGGGGAACGAGAACCGGCCGAGGAGCGTGGGGACCCCGGGAGAGCACAGGAGGAGCCCAGGAGGAGCCCAGGAGGAGCACACAGGGGGAAGAAGTGGTGACGCAGAGGTGCCGAGCGGGTTGACCCACGGGTCACAAGCTCAGATGTGACTCAATTGCCTTGCCCGCCGGACACCCGGCGGGCAAGGTCGTGAGTACCCGTTGACCCGCATGAATCCCAGGTGGATGCGGGCGACTGCCGAGGCCGCGGCACCCCACTCCACACCCGGCCCCGCTCAGTCGTCCGGCCTCTTGACAGACCCCACGGCAGGCGGTTCCCGCCATTCGACGTACGATGGGGTAAGGCCGTGGCAGGTTTCCGCCCGGCTCAAAGGCTCGCGTGCCGGACCGTACGCGCCGCCATCCACGATCCCGGGAGAAGCGCCGAAGTGCCCACGCGCCACGACATCCGTAACGTCGCCATCGTCGCCCACGTCGACCATGGCAAGACGACCATCGTCGATGCCATGCTCAAGCAGGCCGGTGCCTTCGCCGCCCACCAGCACCTCGACGACCGCATGATGGACTCGAACGACCTGGAGCGTGAGAAGGGCATCACGATCCTCGCCAAGAACACGGCGGTGAAGTACCACCCCAAGGACGGCGGGGCGCCCATCACGATCAACATCATCGACACCCCCGGCCACGCCGACTTCGGTGGTGAGGTCGAGCGCGGTCTGTCGATGGTGGACGCGGTCGTCCTGCTGGTGGACGCCTCCGAGGGTCCGCTGCCCCAGACCCGTTTCGTCCTGCGCAAGGCCCTGCAGGCGAAGATGCCGGTCATCCTCTGCATCAACAAGACCGACCGCCCGGACTCCCGGATCGACGACGTCGTCAACGAGACGTACGACCTGTTCCTGGACCTGGACGCGACCGAGGAGCAGATCGAGTTCCCGATCGTCTACGCCTGCGGCCGTGACGGCATCGCCTCGCTGACCAAGCCGGAGGACGGCACCGTCCCCGCGGACAGCGACAGCCTGGAGCCGTTCTTCTCCACCATCCTGGAGCACGTCCCCGCCCCGGTGTACGACGAGGAGGCCCCCCTCCAGGCCCACGTCACCAACCTGGACGCCGACAACTTCCTCGGCCGCATCGCCCTGGTGCGCGTCGAGCAGGGCGAGCTGCGCAAGGGCCAGACCGTCGCGTGGATCAAGCGTGACGGCACGATCTCCAACGTCCGCATCACCGAGCTGATGATGACCGAAGCCCTGACCCGCAAGCCGGCGGAGGTCGCCGGCCCCGGTGACATCTGCGCGGTGGCCGGTTTCCCGGAGATCATGATCGGCGAGACGCTGGCCGACCCGGAGAACCCGATCGCGCTGCCGCTGATCTCGGTGGACGAGCCGGCCATCTCCATGACCATCGGCACCAACACCTCGCCGCTCGTCGGTCGCGGCGGCACGGGCAAGGGCGCGGACGCCAAGTCCGCGGTCAAGGACCGCAAGGTCACCGCCCGCCAGGTCAAGGACCGCCTGGACCGCGAGCTCATCGGCAACGTCTCGCTCCGCGTGCTCGACACCGAGCGTCCGGACGCCTGGGAGGTCCAGGGCCGTGGTGAGCTCGCGCTGGCCATCCTGGTCGAGCAGATGCGCCGCGAGGGCTTCGAGCTGACCATCGGCAAGCCGCAGGTCGTCACCCAGGAGATCGACGGCAAGGTGCACGAGCCGGTCGAGCGCATGACGATCGACGTGCCCGAGGAGCACATGGGCGCCGTCACGCAGCTCATGGGCGTCCGCAAGGGCCGCATGGACAACATGTCGAACCACGGCTCCGGCTGGGTCCGCATGGAGTTCGTCGTCCCGTCCCGCGGCCTCATCGGCTTCCGCACGGAGTTCCTGACGAACACCCGCGGCACCGGTATCGCCCACTCGATCCACGAGGGCCACGAGCCGTGGTTCGGCCCGCTGGTGACCCGTAACAACGGTTCGCTGGTCGCCGACCGCGCCGGCGCGGTCACGCCCTTCGCCATGATCAACCTCCAGGAGCGCGGTGTGCTGTTCACCGAGCCCGGTACCGAGGTGTACGAGGGCATGATCGTCGGTGAGAACTCGCGCTCCGACGACATGGACGTGAACATCACCAAGGAGAAGAAGCTCACCAACATGCGTGCGGCTTCCGCGGACAACACCGAGAACGTGGTGCCGCCCCGCAGGCTCTCCCTGGAGCAGTCCCTGGAGTTCTGCCGCGACGACGAGTGCGTCGAGGTGACCCCGGAGGCGGTCCGCATCCGCAAGGTCGTCCTGGACCAGAAGGAGCGCTCGCGCACCGCGTCGCGCGCCAAGTCCGGTAAGTGACAACCCGATTGAACGAGCCCCGCTGCTGCGGCGGCTGAAAGCCGATCGGTCGACCGGCCCCTTCCCTCACGATGTCCGTGAGGGGAGGGGCTGTTCGCTTTTGTCAAGCGGATTTGGCGCTCCCGGCGTCCGCATACCGACCGTGACGCACCGGATGGTGAGCTAACCGTCCGTTTCGCACGTGTCTGTCTCCTATCCGTTTGTCCGGATTTCGGGTTTTCGCCATGCGGTGATGTTGTGAAAACGAGACCCCGTAAGTGTGGTTTACGGTCTGGGTGTCGCCGAGGATTGCTCCATTGAGCTCGGGTCAATGGGTCACACGCTGTGGGGAGCGTCGACTCACGAGCACACACGACGGGACCGGATTTCGCTGTCAGGGGTGTCAGCGGGGACGGCCCATCACTATCGACAGTGACTCCTGAGGAGGCAATTACCCATGCGCGGAGCAACGAGCGCCAAGTGGGTCGTGGGTGCCGTCATCGTGGCGATGTCTGCCACGGCGTGTGGCGGTGGCGACACCAAGGCTGATGGTGAATCAGGCGGTACGTTCCGCTTCGGTATCACCGAGCCGACCGCCATCGACCCCGTGAACGCACAGGAGTCGGAGGGCATCGTCATCGCCCGTGCGCTCTTCACCGGGCTGTACGACACGTCCAACGACGGCAAGCTGATCCCGAAGCTGGCCGAGTCCGGCACGCCGAGCGACGACGGCAAGACCTGGACGTTCAAGATCAAGGCCGGCACCAAGTTCACCAACGGTGAGCCGGTCGACGCCGAGTCCTTCGTCCGTGGCTGGACCCGCGTTTCCGCCAAGGCGTCCGCCTCCGACGTCTCGTACCACATGGCCGACATCGCCGGCTACGAGGACCTCCACAGCGGCAAGAGCGACAAGTTCGCCGGCCTGACGGCCGTGGACGCGACCACCCTCAAGGTGGAGCTGTCCATCCCGGACTTCGAGTTCGTCAAGAAGACCGCGCACTCCGTCTTCAGCCCCGTGCCGAAGGTGGCCGGCGCCGGTGACAACAAGGCGTTCAACGACCAGCCCATCGGCAACGGCGCGTTCAAGATGACGAGCCCGTGGCAGCACAACACGTCGATCACGCTGGTCCGCAACGACGACTACGGCCTGGAGAAGGCGCACCTCGCCAAGGTCGAGGCGAAGATCCTGAACCCGGCCAACGGCTCCACGCTGGAGTACCAGGGCTTCCAGTCGGGTCAGTTCGACTACGCCCGTATGCCCACGCCGCAGCTGACCTCGGCCAAGGCCAAGTACGACCCGCAGGGCGAGTGGATCTCCGGTGACTTCTCCGGCATCAACTACCTGAACATCTTCAACCAGAACGCGCCCTTCAACAATCCGGACGCGCGCAAGGCGATCTCGTACGCGATCGACCGCGAGGCGATCGCCAAGGGCGTCTTCCAGGGTCTGCAGAAGCCGGCCTCGGCCTTCCTGCCGCCGTCGTTCGCCGACGTCTACCAGGCCGGTGTCTGCTCCTCCTGCGTCAAGCAGGACGTGGCGAAGGCCAAGGAGTTCGCCGAGAAGGGCGGCCTCAAGCCGGGCACCGTCGTCAACTTCGGCTACAACACCGGCGCCGGCCACGAAGAGTGGGTCCAGGCCGTCGCGCAGCAGCTCAAGGACGTCCTCGGTCTCGACGTCAAGCTGGACGGCAAGCCGTTCAAGGAGGCGCTGGCCACCCAGCAGGACAAGGCGACCTCCGGTCTGTGGCGTCAGGCGTGGACCGCCGACTACCCGACCGCGGACAACTTCATGACCCCGCTGCTGAGCACCACCGGCATCGGTGAGGACCCGGCGACGGGCAAGGCGCAGGGCGACAACCGCGGCCGTTACTCCAACCCGGAGTTCGACAAGCTGCTCGTCACGGCCAAGGCCACCAAGGACGACGCCGCGCGCGCCGCGCTGTACAAGCAGGCCGAGAAGCTCGCGGTCGACACCGACCAGGGCGTCATCCCGCTGTGGCAGCGCACCCAGTACCGCCTGGTCAACAGCAAGAAGTTCAAGAACATCAAGATGGACTTCTACGAGGACCCGACCCTCGCGGAGATCTCGCTCAAGTAGCGGCCCCTCCACACACAGCAGGTAAGCGAAGGCCGTGGGGGCGGAGCTACTTCCTCTCTCCACGGCCTTCGTTCAGTCACGGGCGCACCCCTTAACCGGCGCCCGGCGGCGGCCCCTCTCCCGATCGGATGACGCCGCCCATTCCCACGCTCAGTATGTGAAGGAGGCATCGTGGGCAGATATGTGATCCGCCGGCTCGGGCAGATGGTGGTCGTCCTCTTCGGTGCGACGGTCGTGCTCTTCTGCTGTCTGTTCGTCCTCCCCGGCGACCCCGTGGGTTCGCTCGGCGGTGACAAGGCCCGCGACCCGGCTGTCGTCGAACAGCTCAGGGAGCGCTACGGACTCAACGATCCGCTCCCCGTCCAGTACGGGAACTTCGTGAAGAACCTGGCCCAGGGTGACCTCGGCGAGGACTTCACCCAGCGCCGACCGGTGACCGAGATCCTGCAGCCCAAGCTCGTCAACACCGCCGAGCTGGCCATCACCGCCATCGTCATCGACATCGTGATCGGCCTCCTGGCGGGCCTGGTCGCGGCGCTGTTCAGATACTCGTTCTGGGACGTGTTGATCACGCTGCTCACGACGATGGCCGTGGGATTCCCGTCCTTCGTCATCGGCATGGTGCTGCAGAAGGCGTTCGTGGTGGAGCTGCCCTGGTTCCCCCTGATCTCCGACGGATCGTTCAACTCCCTGATCCTTCCGGCCTTCACCCTGGCGATCCTCGACGCCGCACTGGTCGCCCGCCTCATGCGCGGCACCATGCTGGAGGTGCTGCGCGCCGACTACGTCAAGACGGCCATCGCCAAGGGTCTGCCCCGGCGGACGGTGCTCTTCAAGCATGTGATGCGCAACTCGATCATCCCGGTCGTCACCTACCTCGGCATCTCGTTCGGAACGCTGCTCGGCGGTGCGCTCATCACCGAGGCGATCTTCAACTGGGACGGCATCGGACTCGCGCTCGTGCAAGCGGTCCAGCAGCAGAACAACCCGATCATCATCGGCGTGGTGAGCTTCGGCGTCGCCGTGTTCGTTCTGCTCAACCTGATCGTCGACCTCTTGTACGCGGTCCTCGACCCGCGCATCCGTCTCGCCTGATTCCAGGCAGCCTGTTCTAGGAGTCACACCCATGTCCGAGCTCACCAAGAGCACAGCTGGGGCGGGGCCCGCTCAAACGGCGCCGGCAGCCCCCGCCGAGCCGGCGATCGCCCGCGTCACGCAGTGGGGCGAGATCCGCCACCGCTTCCTGGCCAACAAGCTCGCAGTCGTCGGCCTCGTGCTGGTCGCGCTGCTCTTCCTGGTCGCGATATTCGCGCCCCTGCTGTCCCCGCACGACCCGTACGCCCAGGACCTCACCAACACGCTGCAGGGTCCGGGCGGCGACCACCTCCTCGGCACTGACGCGCTCGGCCGCGACCAGCTCTCGCGCATCCTCTACGGCAGCCGCATCGCCGTCGTCGTCGGTCTCGCCTCGATCTTCCTGGCCTGCGTCATCGGCATCGTCGTCGGCGCGCTGGCCGGTTACTTCGGTCGCGGCACCGACTCGGTGCTGATGCGCATCGCCGACGTCTTCTTCGCCTTCCCGCTGCTCATCGGCGCCATCGTGATCATCATCGTGATGGGCCGCGGAGTGACACCGGTGATCATCTCGTTGGCCGTGTTCTCCTGGCCGACGGTCTCCCGCCTGCTGCGCAGCTCGATCCTGTCGGTCCGCGAGGCCGACTACGTGCTGGCGGCGCGCGCGCTGGGTGCCAACACCCGCCGGATCATCCTGCGTCACATCCTTCCCAACTCCATCGCCGCCGTGATGGCCTACGCCGCCTTCAACGTCGGTGGCGCCATCGTGGCCGAGGCCTCGCTGTCCTTCCTGGGCGTGGGCGTGAGCCCGGAGGTCCCGGAGTGGGGCAACATGCTCGCCGCCGCCAAGGACTTCATGGGCGTCAAGGACTACCTCTGGACGTACCCCAGCATCGCGATCGTGCTGACGGTTCTCGGCTTCGTTTTCGTTGGTGACGGGCTCCGCGACGCCCTTGACCCGAAGCTGCGCTAGAAGGGCGGCACCATCACATGACTACTTCAAGCATCACCGCAGAAGTGCCCCGCCAGAGGGGTGGGGGCGCCGAGGGCCCCGTACTCGAAGTGCGCGACCTGCACGTCGAGTTCAAGACCCGCGAAGGCATCGTCAAGGCCGTCAACGGCGTCAACTACAGCGTGTCCTCGGGCGAGACGCTGGCCGTGCTCGGCGAGTCCGGCTCCGGCAAGTCCGTGACCGCGCAGGCCATCATGGGCATCCTCGACTCGCCCCCCGGGCGGGTCTCCAAGGGAGAGATCCTCTTCCAGGGGCAGGACATCCTCCAGCTCCCGGAGAGCGAGCGGCGCAAGCTGCGCGGCCCCAAGATGGCGATGATCTTCCAGGACGCGCTGTCGGCGCTGAACCCGGTCTTCTCCGTCGGAAACCAGCTGGGCGAGATGTTCCGCGTCCACCAGGGCATGTCGAAGAAGGACGCCAAGGCCAAGTCCATCGAGCTGATGGACCGGGTGAAGATCCCGGCGGCCCGCAGCCGGGTCAACGACTACCCGCACCAGTTCTCCGGCGGTATGCGCCAGCGCATCATGATCGCCATGGCGCTCGCCCTGGAGCCGGACCTGATCATCGCGGACGAGCCCACCACGGCGCTCGACGTGACGGTCCAGGCCCAGGTCATGGACCTGCTGGCGGACCTGCAGCGCGAGTACAACATGGGTCTGATCCTGATCACCCACGACCTCGGCGTCGTCGCCGACGTGGCCGACAAGATCGCCGTCATGTACGCGGGCCGCATCGTCGAGCAGGCACCGGTCCACGAGCTGTACAAGCGCCCCGCGCACCCGTACACCCGAGGGCTGCTGGACTCGATCCCGCGCCTGGACCAGAAGGGCCAGGAGCTCTACGCGATCAAGGGCCTGCCGCCCAACCTGCTCAAGACCCCCTCGGGCTGCGCCTTCAACCCGCGCTGCCCGAAGGCGCAGGACATCTGCCGCACCGAGGTCCCGGCCCTGCTGCCGGTGGCCGAGCAGGACGGCACCGAGCTGGCCGGCCGCATCAGCGCCTGCCACTTCCGGGAGGAGCAGCTCCATGGCTGAGTTGGACAAGAAGGATGACGCCGTGGACGCGACCCCCGGTATCAGCGAGGTCGAGGTCGTCGACGCGGCGACCGAGACGGCGGCCCTGGCCGCCATCGAGGCGCCCGTCGACCGCGGCGAGCCCATCCTGCAGGTGCGCAACCTGGTCAAGCACTTCCCGCTGACCCAGGGCATCCTGTTCAAGAAGCAGATCGGCGCCGTCCGCGCGGTCGACGGGGTCTCCTTCGACCTGCACCAGGGCGAGACCCTCGGCATCGTCGGCGAGTCGGGCTGCGGCAAGTCGACCGTCGCCAAGCTGCTGATGCTGCTGGAGACGGCGACGTCCGGCGAGGTCTTCTACAAGGGCCAGGACATCACCAAGCTGTCCGGCAAGGCCCTCAAGGCCGTGCGCCGCAACATCCAGATGGTGTTCCAGGACCCGTACACCTCGCTGAACCCGCGCATGACGGTCGGCGACATCATCGGCGAGCCGTACGAGATCCACCCCGAGGTGGCTCCCAAGGGCGACCGGCGCCGCAAGGTCCAGGAGCTCCTGGACGTCGTGGGCCTGAACCCGGAGTACATCAACCGGTACCCGCACCAGTTCTCCGGCGGCCAGCGCCAGCGCATCGGCATCGCCCGCGGCCTCGCGCTCAACCCGGAGATCATCATCTGCGACGAGCCGGTCTCCGCGCTCGACGTGTCGGTGCAGGCGCAGGTCATCAACCTGATGGCGAAGCTGCAGGACGAGTTCAACCTCTCCTACATCTTCATCGCGCACGACCTGTCGATCGTCCGGCACATCTCGGACCGCGTCGGCGTCATGTACCTGGGCAAGATGGCCGAGATCGGCACCGACGCCCAGATCTACGACCACCCGACGCACCCGTACACGCAGGCGCTGCTGTCGGCCGTCCCGGTCCCCGACCCGGAGGCCCGCGAGGGCCGCGAGCGGATCATCCTCACCGGTGACGTCCCGTCGCCGGCCAACCCGCCGTCGGGCTGCCGCTTCCGCACCCGCTGCTGGAAGGCCGAGGACAAGTGCGCGACCGAGGAGCCGCTGCTGGCGGTCCCGGAGCGTTTCAAGACCGTGAACACCCCGGCCGCGCACGAGTCGGCCTGCCACTTCGCGGAGGAGAAGGCCATCCTGGCCGTCTGATCCCACGAGGCGTACGTTCCACGGGGCGCGCCCGGCACCGGATTCCTCCGGTGCCGGGCGCGCCCGCGTTTTCGGCTCCGGTACTCGGGCGGAGGCGGTTGCGGCCGCGCCGGGGCCCGGCCGAGAGTGTCCGGATGACCGACACGCTGACCGTCCGCCCCGCCGGGCCGGGGGACGCCGCCGACATCTGTGCGCTGCTCAACGCCGTCGACGTGATCGAGATCGGCAGACCGGAGACGGACCTCGGCAGCGTCGAGGCCGACCTCCACCACCCCCTCGTGCACCTCGCCACCGACTCCTGGCTCGCCCTCCAGGGCGGCCGGCCCGTCGCCTACGCGCTGGTCCGGGCCGACTCCGGGCCCGGCAGGGTCGACGGCGACCACTACGTCCTGCCCGGCCACACCTGGGCGGCCGTGCGGCTGCTGGAGCTGATGGAGATCCGGGCCCGGCGGATGGCGGGCGCCGACCGGGGCGCCGTGTTGCGCATCCAGCTGAACGCGGAACCCGCCCTCCACCCGGGGGTCCTGGCCCGGCGCGGCTACCGCACCGTGCGCCGCCACCAGGTCATGACCCGCCCGCTGGACCGGTCGGGGGACCCGGCGCCGCGGCCCCCGGCAGGGCTGACGCTGCGCCACTGCGGCACGGACGAGGCCGACCGGCGGCGGGCGCACGCCCTGGTGGAGGAGACCTTCGCCGCGCACTTCGGGCACGTGGAGCGGGCGTACGAGCCCTGGCTCGACCACCTCGACGCCCGCGGGCTGGACTGGACCCTGGTCTGGATCGCGGCCCTGCCCGCGCGGGGCGACGTAGCCGTCCTCCTCACCCGCGACGACCACACCGGCATGGGCTGGATCAGCCACCTCGGCGTACGCGAGGACGTACGGGAGCGGGGCATCGGCGGATTCCTGCTGCGCCACGCCTTCGCCGTCTACGCCGGACGCTGCCGGAACACCGTGGGCCTCGGCGTCGACACCGGCAACGAAACCGGCGCGTTGGCGCTCTACGAGGCGCACGGCATGCGGCCGCACTACGCCCTCGACACCTGGGAGCTTGGTTTGCACCCACAGGGGTGACGCGCGCGTATCGCCCGGGTGCAATCGGTCCAACCATGAGTGCGCAGGCCCCCACCTGGGGTGACATTGGGGCCTACGTGAGTCTTGGGACCTAGGAGGCACTCCATGCGCGGAGCCACCCACGTCAAGTGGGCCGCATGCGCGGCGGCCGTCGCCCTCGCGGCGACGGCCTGCGGCGGCGGAAGCGACAGCGGCGCGGGCGGCGGGGACGCGGGCATCGTCAGCTCCTCCTGGGGTGACCCGCAGAACCCGCTGGAGCCGGCCAACACCAACGAGGTGCAGGGCGGCAAGGTCCTCGACATGCTCTTCCGGGGCCTCAAGCGGTACGACCCGAAGACGGGCGAGGCCGTCAACATGCTCGCCGACAAGATCGACACGACCGACAGCCAGAACTTCACGATCACCTTGAAGGACGGCTGGAAGTTCAGCAACGACGAGCCGGTCACCGCCCAGTCCTTCGTGGACGCCTGGAACTACGCGGCGGACGTGCGCAACAAACAGAACAACGCGCCCTTCTTCGCGGACATCGTCGGATACGCCGACCTGCACCCGGCCTCCGGCGAGCCGAAGGCCAAGACGATGTCCGGGCTCGTCGTCAAGGACGCCAAGACCTTCACGGTCGCCCTGAAGGCGAAGTTCTCCACCTGGCCCGAGACCCTCGGCTACCAGGCCTTCTCCCCGCTGCCCAAGTCCTTCTTCACCGACCACGCCGCCTGGCTGAACAAGCCCGTGGGCAACGGCCCGTACACGGTGGACTCGTACACCAAGGGCACCGGCATGAAGCTGCGCAAGTGGGACGGCTACCCGGGCCCCGACAAGGCGCAGAACGGAGGTGTGGACCTCAAGGTCTACACCGACAACAACACCGCCTACACCGATCTGATCTCCGGCAACCTCGACCTCGTCGACGACGTGCCCGCGCAGCAGCTCAAGAACGTCAAGAACGACCTCGGGGACCGCTACATCAACCAGCCGGCCCTCATCATCCAGACCCTCACCTTCCCCCTGTACGACCCGAACTGGGGCAAGGCCGGGATGGAGAAGGTCCGCCAGGGCATCTCGCGCGCCATCAACCGTGACGAGATCACCCGGCAGATCTTCCGCGAGACCCGCACCCCCGCCAAGGACTGGACCTCCCCGGCCCTCGGCGCCAAGGGCGGCTTCAAGGACGTCTGCGGCGACCTGTGCACCTACGACCCGGTGGCGGCCAAGAAGCTCATCCAGGACGCCGGCGGGATTCCCGGCGGCAAGGTCACGCTGACGTCCAACGTGGACACGGGCTCGCACCGCGAGTGGATGGACGCCGTCTGCAACAGCATCAACAACGCCATCGGCGAAGGCCCCGTCTGCACCGTCAACCCGGTCGGTACCTTCGCCGACTTCCGCAACCAGCAGAGCGCCTTCAAGCTGACCGGCCCCTTCCGCTCCGGCTGGCAGGCCGACTACCCGTTGATCCAGAACTTCCTGGAGCCGCTCTACTACACCGGCGCCTCCTCCAACTACGGCAAGTTCAGCAACCCGGACTTCGACAAGCTCATCGACGAGGCCAACCAGGAGAGCGACGCGGCCAAGGCGATCGCCAAGTTCCAGGACGCGGAGAAGATCCTCGGCGAACAGATGCCCTCCATCCCGCTCTGGTACCAGAACGGCAGCGCCGGGCACTCCGAACGGATCTCCGACGTCACCCTCAACCAGTTCAGCGTCCCGGTCTACAACGAGATCAAGGTCAGCTGACCCGCCTTCGGACCGATCCTGGAGCAGTCCATGGGACGTTATGTGATCCGGCGGCTGCTCCAGATGATCCCGGTGTTCATCGGCAGCACGTTCCTGATCTTCTTCATGGTGTACGCGCTCGGTGACCCCGTCGCGGCCCTCTTCGGCGACAAGGCGCCCGACCCCGCCACCGCGGCCCGCATCCGCAAGGACCTCTTCCTCGACCAACCCCTGTGGAAGCAGTACCTCCACTACATGGGGCAGATCTTCCAGGGCGACTTCGGCACCGCCTTCAACGGTCAGGAGGTCACCGAGCTGATGGCCACGGCCTTCCCCGTCACCCTGCGCCTGACCATGGTCGCCATCGTCATCGAGATCGTCGTCGGGATCACGCTGGGCGTGGTCAGCGGGCTGCGCCGGGGCAAGGCGGTCGACACGAGCCTGCTGGTGCTCACGCTGGTCGTCATCTCCGTGCCCACCTTCGTGACGGGCTACCTCCTCCAGTACCTCTTCGGCGTCGAATGGGGCTGGGTCCGGCCCACCGTCTCCGCCGACGCCCCCTTCGGCGAGCTGCTCCTGCCCGGCGTCGTCCTCGCGCTCGTCTCCCTCGCCTACGTCACCCGGCTCTCGCGCACCTCCATCGCCGAGAACGTCAAGGCCGACTACGTCCGCACCGCCGTCGCCAAGGGCCTCCCGCGCAGGCGCGTCATCACCCGGCACCTGCTGCGCAACTCGCTCATCCCCGTCGTCACCTTCATCGGCACCGACATCGGCGCCCTGATGGGCGGCGCCATCGTCACCGAGCGGATCTTCAACATCCACGGCGTCGGCTACCAGCTGTACCAGGGCATCCTGCGCAACAACTCCCCGACCGTGGTCGGCTTCGTGACGATCCTCGTCATCGTCTTCCTGCTCGCGAACCTGCTCGTCGACCTGCTCTACGCGGTCCTGGACCCGAGGATCCGTTATGCCTGAGCACTACGACCCGCTCCAGCCCGGTGACAACGAAGCCATCGCGCCGACGGGGCAGGGAGGCGCCATGGACCTGGCCCTGGAAGAGGGCGAAAGCCTGGAGAAGCCGCTGGGGGACGGCAGTACCGGCTCCGGGAGCGGCCCGCAGCAGCCGGCCCGCTCCCTGTGGTCCGACGCCTGGCACCAACTGCGCCGCAACCCCGTCTTCGTCGTCTCCGCGCTGCTGATCCTCTTCCTCGTCGTCATCGCCATCTGGCCGCAGCTCATCGCGAGCGGCGACCCGCTGCACTGCGAGCTGTCTAAGTCCCAGCAGGGCCCCGCACCCGGCCACCCCTTCGGCTACGACACCCAGGGCTGCGACGTGTACACCCGTACCGTCTACGGGGCCCGCGCCTCCATCACCGTCGGCGTCTGCGCCACCCTCGGCGCCGCGCTGCTCGGCTCGGCGCTCGGCGGCCTGGCCGGGTTCTTCGGCAGCTGGGGCGACGCCCTGCTCTCCCGGACCGCCGACATCTTCTTCGGCATCCCCGTCGTCCTCGGCGGGCTGGTCTTCCTGTCCGTCGTCACCAGCACCACCGTGTGGCCCGTCGTCGGATTCATCGTGCTGCTCGGCTGGCCCCAGCTCGCCCGCATCGCCCGCGGATCGGTGATCACCGCCAAGCAGAACGACTACGTGCAGGCCGCCCGGGCCCTCGGCGCCGGAAACACGCGGATGCTGCTGCGGCACGTCGCGCCGAACGCCGTCGCCCCCGTCATCGTCGTCGCCACCATCGCCCTGGGCACCTACATCGCCCTGGAGGCCACCCTGTCGTTCCTCGGGGTGGGCCTGCGGCCGCCGACCGTCTCCTGGGGCATCGACATCTCCAACGCCGCCCCGCAGATCCGCAACGCCCCGCACATGCTCCTCTACCCGGCGGGAGCGCTGAGCCTGACCGTGCTGGCCTTCATCATGCTCGGCGACGCGGTGCGCGACGCCCTCGACCCCAAGCTGCGCTGAGGAGCCCCCGCCCATGCTGCTCGAAGTGCGCGACCTGCACGTGGAGTTCACGACCCGCGACGGGGTCGCCAAGGCCGTCAACGGCGTCGACTACTCGGTGGACGCGGGCGAGACCCTCGCCGTGCTCGGCGAGTCCGGCTCCGGGAAGTCGGTGACCGCGCAGGCCGTGATGGGGATCCTCGAAGTGCCGCCGGGCCGGATCGCGGGCGGCGAGATCCTGTTCCAGGGCAAGGACCTGCTCGGGATGCGGGAGGAAGAGCGCCGCAAGATCCGCGGGAACGAAATGGCCATGATCTTCCAGGACGCCCTCTCCTCCCTGAACCCCGTCCTGAGCGTCGGCGCCCAGCTCGGCGAGATGTACGAGGTCCACCGCGGCCTCTCCCGCAAGGCCGCCAGGGCCAAGGCGGTCGAGCTGATGGACCGGGTGAAGATCCCGGCGGCCAGGCAGCGCGTGGGGGACTACCCGCACCAGTTCTCCGGCGGCATGCGCCAGCGCATCATGATCGCCATGGCGCTGGCCCTGGAACCCGCGCTGATCATCGCCGACGAGCCCACCACCGCCCTGGACGTCACGGTCCAGGCCCAGGTCATGGACCTGCTCGCGGAGCTCCAGCGCGAACTGAACATGGGGCTGATCCTGATCACCCACGACCTCGGCGTCGTCGCGGACGTCGCCGACAAGATCGCCGTCATGTACGCCGGCCGGATCGTCGAATCGGCCCCCGTGCACGAGATCTACGCCGCACCCGCCCATCCGTACACCCGGGGTCTGCTGGACTCGATCCCGCGCCTGGACCAGAAGGGCCAGGAGCTCTACGCCATCAAGGGGCTGCCGCCCAACCTGCTGCACATCCCGCCCGGCTGCGCCTTCAACCCGCGCTGCCCCATGGCGCAGCCCGTCTGCCGCACCGACGTCCCGCCGCTGTACGAGGTGACCGAGTCGCCCGTACCGCGCACCACCGCCTGCCACTTCTGGAAGGAATGCCTGCATGCCTGAGCCGATCCTGGAGGTGAAGGAGCTGGTCAAGCACTACCCGCTGACCCAGGGCATCCTCTTCAAGCGGCAGATCGGCGCGGTCAGGGCGGTGGACGGCGTCTCCTTCGACCTGCACCGGGGCGAGACCCTCGGCATCGTCGGCGAATCGGGCTGCGGCAAGTCCACCGTCGCCAAGATGCTGGTCAACCTGGAGCGGCCGACGGCCGGCACGATCTCGTACAAGGGCGAGGACATCACCCGGCTCTCGGCCCGGGCCCTCAAGGCCGTGCGCCGCAACATCCAGATGGTGTTCCAGGATCCGTACACCTCGCTGAACCCGCGCATGACGGTCGGCGACATCATCGGCGAGCCGTACGAGATCCACCCCGAGGTGGCCCCCAAGGGCGACCGGCGCCGCAAGGTGCAGGAACTCCTCGACGTGGTCGGGCTGAACCCGGAGTACATCAACCGGTACCCGCACCAGTTCTCCGGCGGCCAGCGCCAGCGCATCGGCATCGCCCGCGGCCTGGCCCTGCGCCCGGAGGTCATCGTCGCGGACGAGCCCGTCTCCGCCCTCGACGTCTCGGTCCAGGCGCAGGTCGTCAACCTGCTGGAGCGCCTCCAGGACGAGTTCAGCCTGTCCTACGTGTTCATCGCGCACGACCTCTCGATCGTGCGGCACATCTCCGACCGCGTCGGCGTCATGTACCTGGGCCGCATCGTGGAGATCGGCACCGACACCGAGATCTACGAGCACCCCACCCACCCCTACACGCAGGCGCTGCTCTCGGCCGTCCCCGTGCCCGACCCGCGCGCCCGGGCGGTGCGCGAGCGGATCATCCTGGCCGGCGACGTCCCGTCCCCCGCCAACCCGCCGTCGGGGTGCCGCTTCCGTACGCGCTGCTGGAAGGCCCAGGAGCGGTGCGCGGTGGAGGTGCCGCCGCTCGCGGTGCCCGAGTGGTTCCCGTCCGGGCCGAGGGCGCACCCGTCCGCCTGTCACTTCGCGGCGGAGAAACGGGTGGTGCCGGTGACGGCTCCGCCGCCCGCCCCGCCGCCGAAGGGGCTCGCGGAGGGGGAACGGCCCCCGGAGGACCGATGATTTCCGGCCACCCCCGAGCGTACGTCCGAATATCTCTGCGGTTGCCGCAACTCCGTTTACTTCGCGGCGACTTGACCGAGTCTGTCCCGATGCACCTGCCCGGCAGGCTGGTGCGCGTGTGGCCGTGGGGGTCCGGACGGCCGGCCGGGTGGGCGTACTGCCTGTCCGGCCGGGCTCCCCGTGCCCCTGCTCGTGCGCGGCGTGCGCCCTTCGTGCTGCCGGAATTCGATCGATGCGCTGGTACGGATAGTTATGATCCGTAGCGCACGGTGGGTATGAGTCCGCCGTGCACGAGTACGTACCCGATGTCCGCTCGACGTGGAGGTGAAACGCCGTGGCACTCTCGATCTCGGCCGTGGTGCTGCTGGCGATCGTCGTCTTCCTGCTGGTGCGGAAGTCGGGGCTGAAGGCGGGACACGCCTTCGTCTGTGTGCTCCTCGGCTTCTATCTGGCGAGTTCGACCATCGCGCCCACCCTCAGCCAGCTGACGTCCAACGTGGCGAGCATGATCAGTGGCCTCAAGCTGTAGGGCCCAGCTCGTAGGCT
Source organism: Streptomyces sp. NBC_00539 (assembly GCF_036346105.1). Classification (GTDB taxonomy): domain Bacteria; phylum Actinomycetota; class Actinomycetes; order Streptomycetales; family Streptomycetaceae; genus Streptomyces. The sequence continues at coordinate 2,636,325 of NZ_CP107811.1, read as the reverse complement.
GACCCCATGAACGGTCTTCCCGCCCGTCGTCTGCTCCTCGTGCACGCGCACCCGGACGACGAGTCGATCAACAACGGCGTCACCATGGCCAAGTACGCGGCCGAGGGCGCCCACGTCGCGTTGGTGACCTGCACGCTCGGCGAGGAGGGCGAGGTCATCCCGCCCGGCCTCGCCCACCTGGCCCCCGACCGCGACGACACCCTCGGCGCGCACCGGGTCGGCGAGCTCGCCGCCGCCATGAAGGAACTGGGCGTCACCGACCACCGGTTCCTCGGCGGCCCGGGCCGCTTCCGGGACTCCGGGATGATGGGCGCCGAGCAGAACCACCGGCCCGGAGCCTTCTGGTCAGCCGAAGTGGACGAGGCCGCCGCGTACCTCGTGGAGGTCATCCGCGAGCTGCGGCCGCAGGTGCTGGTCACCTACGACCCCGACGGCGGATACGGCCACCCGGACCACATCCAGGCGCACCGGGTCGCCACGCGCGCCGCCGAACTCGCGGCGGAGACCACCTACCGGCGTGACCTCGGGGATCCGTACGAGATCCGCAAGGTCTACTGGAACCGGGTGCCGCGGTCCGTGGTCGAGGAGGGCTTCGAGCGGCTCCGCGCGGCCGGTGCGGCGGTGCCCTTCCCCGGCGTCGCGTCCCCGCAGGACGTGCCGGGCGTCGTCCCGGACGAGCGGATCACCGCCGAGATCGGCGACGAGGACGGCCGGGACGCCTTCGTGCGGGCCAAGGCCGCCGCGATGCGGGCGCACGCCACGCAGATCGCCGTGGACGAGCCCTTCTTCGCCCTGTCGAACGACTTGGCCCAGCCGCTCTTCGCCCGCGAGTACTACGAACTCGTCGCGGGGGAGCCGGGCGCCCCGGAAGGCGAGCGGGAGCGCGACCTGTTCGCGGGGGTGCCGGCATGACCGGGACGCTGACCCCCGGGCGGATCGCCGCCCTCCTCGGCCTGCTCGTCGCCGGGGCGGTGACGGGCGCGGCCGGATGGCTCGTGGTCGACCTCTGGTTCCCCGGCGGGCTGCTGCTGGCACTGCTCGCCCTCTTCGGGGTCTTCCTCGCCGGCCGGCTCGCGACCGGGACCGGGCTCGGGGTGGGCGCGGCCGCGGTCGGCTGGTTCCTGGCGTACGTACTGCTCAGCCTGCCGCGCCCCGAAGGGGACTTCCTGCTCGGTTCGTCCGGAATCGGCCTGTACGTCTACCTTTTGGGCGGGGTCGTCGCCGCTGTGATCTGCGCCACGATGAAGGGCGGCCCGGACCGGCCGGTTTCGGCCGCGCGGCCCCGGCGCTGACGTGCTGTCGGACGCGGCCGGGCTCTGATCGGGGACGGCTTGAGGCGGTTTGACGGTCCGTGTAAGGGTGACCCTGCGGAGCCCAAGAGGAATCCCTGATTCCCGACGGACAGTTGCGCGTGCGCGGCGGCCAGTATGGTGGACGGGCCGCCGAGCTGCCCGCGCAAGGTTGACGGGCGGCGGAGCCAACCGGGAGAACCTGCCTTGAGTCGTGAAACTGACAGTTCGTCCCCCGGGCCCCAAGGGCACGGTGGAGCCGCCTACCCCTCGGGCACGCCGCCGTATGGAACCGGCCGGAATCCGTCCACGACCGAGCCACCCGGGCCTGGCGCGGCGACCGCCACGGAGGAGAACCCTGTGACTTCGAAGCCGTCCACGCCCGACTCCGACGGGCCGAAGACCGAGACCACCCTGACGACCCGGATCCGGATCAACATCCCCGGGTCCCGGCCGATCCCGCCCGTCGTCGTGCGCAAGCCGGTGAAGGACGCCGAGGGGTCCGCGCAGTCGCGGTCCGGCGCGCCCGAGGACGCGGCCGGTCAGGCGCCCGGCCCGGCGCCGGCGCCGTCCGCCGGTTCGGGGACCGGTCCGAAGGCCGGGGCGGGGGCCGGGGCGCAGTCGCCGCCCGCGCCGCTGCCCACGCGCACCCCCTCGGCCTCCCAGTCCGGCCGGGCGCAGGCCCAGGGCGGCTCGGACGAGGCGTCCAGCAACTGGTTCGCGCCGCGCAAGGCCGCCGCGACCCCGCCGGCGGGCGTACGGACCGAGTCCGGTCCGACGCCGGGCGGCGCGGGCTACGCCCCGGCTGCGGGCGGCGCGCCGACGGGGCAGTCCGGTCCGGCGGGGTCCGCCGCGCCCGACGGGCCCCGCAGCGGCGGCGTGCCGCGGCCGCAGGGTCCCGCGTCCGGCTTCGGCTCCGACCGGGGGTTCCCGCCCGGTCCGCCCGCCCCGGGAGTGCCCCAGGCCTACCCCGAGTTCGACAACGGTCCGTCCACCGAGGCGTTCCCCGCCTACGAGGAGCCCGCGCCGCAGGCCGGGCCCGCCGGGCCGACCACCGGCCCCGCGTTCGGGACCGCCCCCGTACGCGCCGACGACGCGCCGCGCTGGCCCGGGCCGGAGGCCCCGCCGGCGGGTGGCCCGTTCCCGGGCGGCCCGCGGCAGGACGGCCCGGTGCCCGGGGACCCCTTCGCCGGGGACCCGTTCGCCGCGGACCCCTTCGCCGCCGGCCCGAGGCCCGGTGGCACGGTGCCCGGGGACCCGTTCCCCGGCCCGCGGGCCGAGGGGCCCGGTCCGCTGCCCGGCAGCCCGTTCCCCGGTGGCCCCGGGCCCGGACCGGTCGTGCCCACGGCGGCCCCGCAGCCGCCCAAGCAGGCCCGGCCGGCCCCCAAGGCCCCCGCGAAGCCCGCCAAGAAGCGCTCCAAGCTCGTCATGGCCGGCGGCGGCCTCATCGCCCTGCTCGGCGTGGCCTACGGCGCCGGGCTGCTCCTGAACCACTCCGACGTCCCCAAGGGCACGACCGTCCTCGGCGTCGACATCAGCGGCAGCCGCGACGAGGCCGTGACCAGGCTCCAGGCCGTCTTCGGTACCCGCGCCTCCGCCCCGCTCCAGTTCACGGTCGGCGGCAAGCAGGTCGAGCTCAAGCCCGACAAGGCCGGGCTGACCCTCGACACCCAGACCACCGTCCGCAACGCCACGGGCAGCGACTACAACCCCGTCACCGTCATCGGCTCCCTCCTCGGCCGGTCGCGCACCGCCGAAGCGGTGATGCCGGTGGACGAGGAGAAGCTGCGGGTCGCGCTCCAGCAACTGGCGGGCAGCGCCGGCACGGCGACCGAGGGCACGATCAAGTTCGACAGCGGCAAGGCCGTCGCCGTCCCCGGCCAGGCGGGTACCAGCCTGGACGTCGACGGTTCCATCGACCCGGTGGTCAAGGCCTTCCGCAACACCATCGCCAGCGGCAAGGCCACCCCCGTCGAACTGCCCACCGCCACCCGGGAACCCTCCGTCGACCAGGCCGAACTGAACCGTGCCATGAAGGAGTTCGCGGAACCCGCGATGTCCGGCATCGCCACGGTCAAGGCGGGCAACAAGTCCATCGCGTTCGGCGCCAAGACGCTGCCCAAGATCCTCAGCATGTCCCCCGTCCAGGGGCACCTCGTCGAGAAGTACGACCTCGAAGCGTTGAAGGCCGCCTACAGCGACACCTTCGACGGGATCCTGATCGCCAGGGGCACCGGAGCGAAGACCGCCGTCACCCCGCAGGACGTCGCGGGCGCCCTCGGCAAGGCCCTGCGCGGCAAGACGCCCGCGGAGCGGACCGCGGTCATCGACACGGACGCCAACTGATCACAGGCTGCTGGAACCGCAGGTCAGAGCCCCTGTCATCCCTCTCGTGCGAGAGGGGCGGCGGGGGCTTCGGCTTGGGCCCGGCGCACCGTCACATCTGCCGCATGACAACTGTCATGCGGCAGTCACGACGGGAGACACTGACGCGGAACCCCCGTGGCGGGCGAATCTTGAGCCATGAAGACGACGACCGCGACGCAAACAGCCGCCGCCCCGGGCCCCGGAGCCACCACCGCTCCTGTGGTGAGCTTCCAGAACGTGACCAAGGCCTACGGCGCCGTCCGTGCGGTCGACGGCCTGTCCCTCGACCTCCACCCGGGCGAGACCGTCGCGCTCCTCGGCCCCAACGGCGCCGGCAAGTCCTCCACCCTCGACCTCCTGCTGGGTCTGCGCCCCGCCGACGCCGGTTCGGTCCGGCTCTTCGGGAGCTCGCCCCGCGAGGCGATAGCCGCCGGGCGGGTCGGGGCCATGCTCCAGACCGGCGGTCTGATGGAGGAAGTGACCGTCCGCGAGATAGTCGCCCTCACCTGTGCGCTCCACCCCCGCCCGTACCCGGTCGAAGAGGTGCTCAGCCGCGCCGGGATCTCCGACATCGCGGGCCGGCTCGTCAACAAGCTCTCCGGCGGGCAGGAGCAGCGCGTGCGCTTCGCGCTCGCCACCGCCGGGGACAACGAGCTGATCGTGCTGGACGAACCGACGACCGGCATGGACGTCACCTCCCGCCAGGCCTTCTGGGCCACCATGCGGGAACAGGCCGCCCGGGGCCGTACCGTCCTCTTCGCCACGCACTACCTGGAAGAGGCGGACGCGATAGCCGACCGCGTCCTGGTCCTCAGCAAGGGCCGGCTCCTCGCCGACGGCACCGCCGCCGAGATCAAGGCCAAGGCCGGCGCCCGCCGGATCGCCTTCGACCTCGCGGACGGCCAGGTCGACGAGCAGGCGCTGCGCGCCCTGCCGCACCTCACCTCCTACGAGCGGCACGGCGAAACCGTGAAGCTCCAGTCGCGTGACGCCGACGCGACCGTACACGCGGTCTACGCCCTGGGGCTCTACCCCCGGAACCTGGAAGTCGCCGGGCTGGGCCTGGAACAGGCCTTCATCGCCCTCACCGAGGCCGAGGAGGCCAACGCATCATGACCACCGGAACGCTCAAGCTCGTCAAGCTCGAAGTCACCCGCGCCCTGCGCAACAAGAAGTACCTGTTCTTCACCGTCCTCTATCCGGCCGCGCTCTTCCTGATGCTCGGCGGCACCCTGAACGGCACGACCAAGGTCATGGGCACGGACCTGGCCATGCCCGCCTTCTACATGGTCGCCATGGCCTCCTTCGGCGCCCTGACCGCCGTCCTCATGGGCAACAGCGAGCGAATAGCCAAGGAGCGTGAGGCGGGCTGGGTCCGCCAGCTGCGCCTGACCTCCCTGCCGGGCCGCGGCTACGTCCTGGCCAAGACCGCCAGCGCCGGTGTGCTGTCCCTGCCCGCGATCCTCGTCGTCTTCGCGGTGGCCGCACTGGTCAAGGGCGTACGGTTCGAGGCCTGGCAGTGGCTCGCCCTGACGGGCTCCATCTGGGCCGGCAGCCTCGTCTTCGCCGCCCTCGGCGTGGCCCTCGGCTACTTGGCCAGCGGGGACACCGTCCGCCCCATCACCATGCTGTTCTACTTCGGCCTCTCCATCCTCGGCGGCCTGTGGACGCCCACCGCGGCCTTCCCGCAGTGGCTCCGCAACATCTGCGAGTGGCTGCCGACCCACGCCTACGCCGGCCTCGGACAGGCGATAGAACTGGGTGGCGCGCCCCACATGAAGGACGTGGCGATACTCGCGGTCTACTTCGTACTGTTCACGGGTGCTGCCGCCTGGCTGTACCGGAAGGACTCGTTGAAGGCGTGACGACGCAAGTGACCAGAGCGGCCAGATTCATGAACGACAGCATGACGGGGGGAGGCGACGGACCCAGGGTGGGCGTGCGCCCCGAGACCCGGCGCCACAAGATCGTCAAGTCGATGTGGATCAGCCTGTGGCTGTTCTACCTCAGCGCCCCCGTAGCCGATCTGGTCAGCGGCGGACACAGCCTGCAGGCCCGGCTGCTCGGCGGCCTGGGCCTCGCGGCCTTCGTCTCCTGGTACCTGGCCCTGGTCTTCCGCACCGCCCGGGAAAGCCAGGTGCGCTGGCTGCTGATCTCGGTCGCGGCCCTCTCCGCCCAGGCGACCGTCCTGTCCCTGAGCCTGGGCCGCGAATGGCTCGTCCTCTTCGTCTACGTCTCCATCTCCTCCGGCGCCGCGCTGCCGGGGGGAATCTCCCGCTGGACGGTGCCGGGCGCGACCGCGCTGCTGACGGTGACGGCCCTCGCGGTGCCGGGCGGCGACGCCTACCTGGCCGGCCTGCTGATCCCGGCGGTGATGGGCGGCTACGCGATGGTCGGCATCCGCGCGATGATCCGTACCACCATCGAACTGCGCGAGGCCCGGGCGACCGTGGCGCAGCTCGCGGCCAACGAGGAACGGCTGCGGATGGCCCGGGACCTGCACGACCTGCTCGGGCACTCGCTGTCGCTGATCACGCTCAAGAGCGAACTGGCGGGCCGGATGCTTCCGGACCGCCCGGAGCTCGCCGCCCAGCAGGTGGCGGACATCGAGCAGGTCAGCCGCCAGGCGCTGGTCGACGTACGGGAAGCGGTGAGCGGCTACCGGCGGCCGACCCTGCCGGGCGAACTGGCCGGCGCACGAACCGCCCTGACCGCGGCGGGCGTCCTCGCCGACCTTCCCCAAGAGGTCCCGGAGGACCTCCCGCAGGAGGTCGAATCGGCGCTCGCGTGGTCGCTGCGCGAGGCGGTGACGAACGCGGTACGCCACAGCGGCGCCAAACGCTGCACGATCACCCTCGCCGCCCGTCAGACCCTCGCCGGCAAGATGGTCGAACTGACCGTCTTCGACGACGGGGCGGGCGGTGCGGCAACCCACGGCAACGGCCTGACCGGCCTGACGGAGCGCCTGGAGGCGGTGGGCGGCACCCTGGAGGCGGGCCCGGTGGGCAGGACCGGCTTCCGGTTGCTGGCCCGCGTCCCCCTAGGATCTGACTCATGACGCCACGGCCCATCCGGATCCTCCTCGCCGAGGACCAGTCCATGGTCCGTGAGGCCCTCGCCGCGCTGCTCGGCCTGGAGCCGGACATCGAGGTGCTGGCCCAAGTCGCCCGCGGCGACGAGGTGTTGGCGGCGGCCCGCGCGCACGACGTGAACGTGGCGCTGCTCGACATCGAGATGCCGGGCATGACGGGCATCGAGGCGGCGGCGGCCCTGCGGGACGCCCTGCCGGCCCTGCGGATCGTCATCCTGACCACCTTCGGCCGCCCCGGCTACCTTCGTGGGGCGATGGAGGCGGGGGCGTCGGCGTTCCTCGTGAAGGACGCCCCGGCCGCACAGTTGGCGGAGGCGGTGCGCAAGGTCCTCACGGGCGAGCGCGTCATCGACCCGACGTTGGCGGCGGCAGCCCTCGCCGAGGGGGCGAACCCGCTGACCGACCGCGAGCGGGAGGTGCTGCGCGCGGCGGAGTTCGGCGCGACCAACGCGGAGCTCGCGGCCCGGCTGCACCTGTCGCAGGGAACCGTCCGCAACTACCTCTCGACGGCGATCCAGAAGCTGGCCGCCCGCAACCGTGCCGAAGCCGTCCGCGTGGCCCGCGAAAAGGGCTGGCTGTAGCAGTCCCGCGGGTGCGGAAGGCCGGTCCGGGCGGCTCCGTGCAGAGCGGGCCCGTCCAGCGGGCCCGTTCAGCGGGTCGGTTCGGCGGGCCCGTTCGGCAGGTCAGTTCAGCAGGGCGCGGGCCGAGAGGGCCTCCGCGCGGACGCGGGCCGCCGCTGCCGCGTCCACGGCGTCGACCACCTCCGCGTAAGCGTCCAGCTCCGCCGCGCCCGCCACGAACTGCCCCCGCTCCACCAGCACCCGGGCCCGCTCGTACCGCAGCGACGCCGGGTGCGAGGGCAGGAGCAGCGACAGGTCCAGCGCCCACAGTGCGACCCCCGACTGCTCGGGCCGGGTGGCGGCCCATGCCCGGATGTTGTTCAGGATCCGCAGCACGATGTCCAGCGTCCGGGCCGGCGTCCGCGGTCCGCCCGCCGGCTCCGCCGGACCCACCCCGAGCGAGGCGCCGCCCGCGAAGGGGTCCACCACGACCCCCTCCTCCGGGTCCCCGAAACCCACCACGAAGTGGCCCGGCAGCCCCAGCCCGTACACCGGCGCACCCGCGCGCCGCGCCACCTCCAGCCATACGACCGACAGCAGGATCGGCAGGCCCCGGCGGCGCAGCAGCACCTCGTGGAGCAGCGAGGACGACAGCCGGTCGTAGTCCGCCGGAGTCCCGTGGAAACCGAGCCGGCCGCCCAGCAGTTCCGTCACCGCAGACGCCCACGCCGCCCCGCCGCGCAGCCCGTACGGCAGCATCCCCGCGAGCCGGTCCAGCTCGATCTGCGCCCGGTCCATGGCCCGTTCGTCCAGCTCCGGGTCCGCCTCGGTCGCCAGCAGCAGGCACAACAGCGCCAGGTCCGGCCGCTCCGAGCGGGCCTCCGCCGCGAACCGGGCCCGTCCCTCGGCGCTCACGCCGCCGCCCGGAAGTGGTGGTAGGCGTGGTGCGTCGCGAAGCCCATCCCGTCGTACAGGGCCCGCGCCCCCACGTTGTCAGCCTCCACTTGGAGCCACGCCGCCGAGGCGCCCTCCTCCAGCGCCCGCCGGGCCAGCGCCGTCATCACCGCCGTCGCGAGGCCCCCGCGCCGCTGACCGGGATCGACCTCGACCGCCGCGAACCCGGCCCAGCGGCCGTCCACCACCATGCGTCCGATCGCCTGTCCGGGTAGCGTCGCGAACCACACCGAGGGCCCCGCGACCAGCACCTTCCGGGCCACCTCGGGGTCCTTGACCCGCCCGTACCGCCCGAGCCATTCCTCGTCGGGCGCGCGGGTCAGCCGCACCCGGGACGCCGCGGCCGCCTCCACGTCCCCGATCGGGGCCAACGCCGCGGTGCGGACCTCCGCCGAGACCTCGTTCACCCAGCCCCGCCGCTCCAGCTCGGCGCACAGCCGCTCCTGGGTGCCGAGCGCGCCGGTCGCGGCCTGTATGTACGCCGGAAGGCGGCGTCGCGCGTACCAGGAGGTCACTCGCGCGAGTGCTTCGTCCAGCGGTGTCCCCGGCTCGCCCAGTGCCAGCACCGAGTTGGCCCGCCGGGTGAATCCGGCGGCCGCCCGCAAGGTCCACTCGCCCAGCGGCTCGCTCTCCAGGGGCTGCCAGGCCCGCGCGGTGACCCGGGCCAGCTCCTCGAAAGACGCTCTAGGCCCCTTGCGCCGGGCGGGCGCCGGAGGGACGATCTTGCCTGCTACCAGCGTCGATTCCGCGATGTGGACGGACCGCCCGTCCTTGCGTGTGATCGTGAGCACACCCCCGGTCCAGGATGTGAGAACCCCGACCGCGTCCATGAACGAGGGGGGACCGCTCCGGTCCGCCTCCACCCGTCGCACAGAAACCCGTTTACCCACGTCAGCCGGGGTAATACGAATCTCCAGCAGTCCACCGGCAGTGATTTCCACAGCTCTGTCCGCCCCTCCTGTTCGGATCGTGCCCGGGAACGGAGATACTAGGCGTGGGCATCGACGACGCCGCGCTCCCGCGCGATATGGAAAGCCCTACCGAGGAGGAACGAGAGCGTGACCTACGTCATCGCGGAGCCTTGTGTCGACGTCAAGGACAAGGCATGCATCGAAGAGTGCCCCGTCGACTGCATCTACGAGGGCCAGCGGTCCTTGTACATCCACCCGGACGAATGCGTCGACTGTGGTGCCTGTGAGCCGGTCTGCCCGGTCGAGGCCATCTTCTACGAGGACGACACCCCGGAGGAGTGGAAGGACTACTACAAGGCGAACGTCGAGTTCTTCGACGAGCTCGGTTCGCCCGGTGGCGCCTCCAAGCTCGGCCTGATCGAGCGGGACCACCCCTTCATCGCAGCGCTGCCGCCGATGGGCGAGGGCCACTGACGGCCGTCGCCCCGGCGCGGTGAGCTTCGGTCCCGTACGGCCCCGTGCCGCGCGGGACCGAGCCGTTTGCGCGCCGCGGTCCGTACGCGGACCACTGGCGCGGGCCCACGGCAGGCAGGCAGTGGGCAGCAGGCAGCAGGACAAGTAGCGAGCAGAGAGCAGAGAGCACCGTGGCCGCAGTTTCCGCCCGCCTTCCCGCCTTCCCCTGGGACAAGCTGGAGCCGTACAAGGCGACGGCGGCCGCCCACGCGGACGGCATCGTCGACCTGTCGGTCGGCACCCCGGTCGACCCGGTGCCGGAGCTGATCCGCGGCGCGCTCGTCGGCGCCGCCGACTCCCCGGGCTACCCGACGGTGTGGGGGACGGTCGCGCTGCGCGACGCGATCACGGGCTGGCTGCGCGGGCGCCTCGGCGCGAGCGCCGTCGGCCACCGCAACGTCCTGCCGGTGGTCGGCTCCAAGGAGCTGGTGGCGTGGCTGCCGACCCAGCTGGGGCTGGGCGCCGGGGACAAGGTCGCCTACCCCCGCCTCGCCTACCCGACCTACGAGGTCGGCGCCCGGCTGTGCGGAGCGGAGCCGGTGGTCTACGACGACCCGACCGAGCTCGACCCGGCGGGCGTGAAGCTGCTGTGGCTCAACTCCCCCTCCAACCCCACCGGCCGGGTCCTTCCGAAGGAAGAGCTGATCCGGATCGTGGCCTGGGCGCGCGCGCACGGGATCCTCGTCTTCAGCGACGAGTGCTACCTGGAGCTGGGCTGGGAGGCCGAGCCCGTCTCCGTCCTGCACGACGAGGTGTGCGGCGGCTCCTACGAGGGCATCGTCGCCGTCCACTCGCTGTCCAAGCGGTCCAACCTGGCGGGCTACCGCGCGGCCTTCATCGCCGGTGACGCGGACGTGCTCGGCGAGCTGCTGGAGATCCGCAAGCACGGCGGAATGATGACCCCCGCGCCGGTCCAGGCCGCCGTCGTCGCCGCCCTGGGCGACGACGCGCACGTGCAGGAGCAGCGCGGCCGTTACGCGGCCCGCCGCGAGGCGCTGCGCGGGGCACTGGAGGCCCACGGCTTCCGCATCGAGCACAGCGAGGCCAGCCTGTACCTGTGGGCGACCCGCGACGAGCCCTGCTGGCAGACGGTGGCGTACCTCGCCGAGCGGGGCGTCCTGGTCGCACCGGGCGACTTCTACGGCGAGGCGGGGGCGAACTTCGTCCGCGTCGCCTTCACCGCCACCGACGAACGGGTCGCGGCCGCGGTCAAGCGGCTCGGCGCTTAGTCCGGATCCGGACCAGGCCCGGATCACACCCGGATCACACCCGGGTACGGCTCCGGCCCCGGTGACGCCCAGGTCAGGCCCAGGAACAGCCCGAGGGGCCGGGAGTGCGCACTCCCGGCCCCTCGGCGTTCCCGCGGCGGCGGGTCAGTGGCCGAGACCGCCCAGCGGCACGGCGTTCAGCGGCAGCTCCGGCGCGGCGGGCAGCCCCGAGGTGGGCGCCGCGGGCAGGGCCGACGTGGGCAGGCTCGAGGTGGGCAGGCCCGAGGTGGGCAGGCCTGAGGTGGGCAGACCGGCCAGCAGCGGGCCGGCCGCCTCGGTCAGCTGGGCGGGGGCGGCCTTCGCCGCGGTGTCCGTGGCGGTGGCGGCGGTGTCGCCGACGGCGGCGACACCGGCGTCGGGGGACGTGAGCGCGCCCAGCTGCGGCACGGACTCCAGGCCCGCGGCGCTGGCCGCGCCGGCCGCACCGACCACGGGAGCTGTCCCGGCTGCGAGAAGCAGCGCGGCACGGGCGATCCGACGGGTCAGGGGGAGGGACATGATGCTCCTAAGCGGTAGCGGCTGAGTACACCGGTACAACCGCTTGCGGGGCGTTCCAAGTTGCGGACCCGGTGGGTAAAGGATCGGTAACGCATCGTTTAATCGGGTTCCGCGACAACCGCATCGGACGCGCGCGACCAGGCCTTCCGCCCCTTTCGCGCCCCGGGCGCCCCCGCGCCGGCCACCCCCGGGCGGGGGACGTACCGCACACCCGAGCGGTATCCGGGCCGGGGGGCGGTTCACAGCGGGGGTCAGCGGTGCACGAAGATCCGTACCTCATCCGCTTGTGCGGTGCGGGGCTGCGGCGCATCGGGCCGCGGCGACGCGACGCGCTCCGCCTGCCACTTGCCCTCCGCCTCGCCCGCGGTCCAGCCCCGCGAGGCGTAGGAGACCCGCGCGATGCCCATGTCGCCGGAGTGCGCCACCGCCCAGTACGCCACCACCCGCGCGCGCCGGAACGCCGCTTCGGCGGAGCCCTGCGGCTGCGCCACGGTGATCTCGGCCTCCGGGGAGCCCGCGCCCTCCTTCGCGGGGGCGGGCGCGGCCGCGGCGTCCACCCGGACCTGCTTGCCGAAGATCCGCACCAGCTCCGCCCGCACCTGCTCCGGCCGGCCGGGCTCGGTGGGCGCCGGCCCGCCGCAGATGACCGAACCGCCGCCCGCGAAGGCCGCCGTGAGGACCGTCGCGTTCGGCTCGTGCTTCGCGTACGCCTGCGGGAAACCGCTGAGCTGCACCTCCTGCGCGGCCTCCGTCAGCGGCAGCTGCGCCCAGCCCCTGACCTCCAGCAGCCGGTCGTAGAAGATCCCCGCCGCGTACACCGGGTCGCGGATCTCCTGCGGCGTGCCCCAGCCCTGCGAGGGACGCTGCTGGAACAGCCCGAGCGAGTCCCGGTCGCCGTGGTCGAGGTTGCGCAGGCCCGACTCCTGCATGGCGGTGGCCAGTGCGATGGTGAGCGCCCGGTCCGGGACGCCCTTGGCCACGCCGACGGCGGCTATGGTCGCCGCGTTCCCGGCCTGCTCCGGCGACATCTCGTACGTACCGCTGCCGCCCTGCTCGCCGGGCGCGCCGGCCGTGCAGTGCGGGGCGCCACCACCGCCGTTGGACTCGTACTGCACGACGAGGTAGCCGCCGAGCGCGAGCAGAACGAGCAGGCCGGCGACCTTGAGCAGCGGTCGGCGGCGGCGCGGGCTGGAGTGATCGGTGGGGGACACGCGGCCCACCGTACTTGAGCCGCGCGAGGTGATCGCCGGGCCCTCGCCGGACCCGTCCACCCGCCGGACCGGCCGGGCCGCCACACCGCCCGGGCGTTAGGGTCGGCTCATGTCCGAATCCGAGCTGGACCTCACCCTGGACGCTGCCGAGCTGACCGCCCGGCTCGTCGACATCCCTTCCGTGAGCGGCGACGAGAAGGTCCTCGCCGACCTCGTGGAGCACGCGCTGCGCGGCCTGCCGCACCTGACGGTCGACCGCTTCGGGAACAACGTCGTGGCCCGTACGAACCTCGGCCGCGCCGAGCGCGTCGTGCTCGCCGGCCATCTCGACACGGTCCCGATCGCCGACAACGTGCCCTCCCGCCTGGACGAGAACGACGTCCTGTGGGGCTGCGGCACCACGGACATGAAGTCCGGCGTCGCCGTGCAGCTGCGCATCGCCGCGACGGTGCCCCGGCCCAACCGGGACCTCACCTTCGTGTTCTACGACCAGGAGGAGGTCGCCGCCGACCTCAACGGGCTGGGCAAGGTCGCCGAGGCCCACCCCGACTGGCTGCGGGGCGACTTCGCGGTCCTGCTGGAGCCGTCGAACGCCGAGGTCGAGGGCGGCTGCCAGGGCACCCTGCGCGTGCTGCTGCGCACTGCCGGTGAGCGCGCCCACTCCGCGCGCAGCTGGATGGGCTCCAACGCCATCCACGGCGCCGCCCCCATCCTCGTGCGGCTCGCGGCGTACGAGGCCCGCAGGCCGGTCATCGACGGACTGGAGTACCACGAGGGCCTCAACGCGGTGCGCATCGAGGGCGGCGTCGCCAACAACGTCATCCCGGACTCCTGCACGGTGACGGTCAACTTCCGCTACGCCCCGGACCGGAGCGAGGAAGAGGCGCTGGCACACGTGAAGGAGGTCTTCGAAGGCTGCGACATCGCCGAGTTCGTGGTCGACGACTTCTCCGGCGGAGCCCTCCCGGGCCTGTCCCATCCGGCGGCCGCGGCCTTCATGGAGGCGGTCGGCGGACGCGCCATGCCCAAGTTCGGCTGGACGGACGTGGCCCGGTTCAGCGCGCTGGGCGTCCCGGCGGTCAACTACGGCCCGGGCGACGCGCTGCTGGCGCACAAGGTCGACGAACGGGTCGAGACGAAGGCGATCCTGCACTGCGAGGAGCGACTCCGCGCCTGGCTGACCTCCTGAATTCCGCTTGCCGTCACCTTCCTGCGCCTAACCTGATCGGACGATCAGCTGGAGGGAGCACATCATGGGCAACCCCGAACGTTCCGCTCGCCGGCCCGAGGAGCAGCAGCTCGGGCCGGTGCTGCGCAGGCGGAGCCAGGTGCAGGCGGGCAGTACGACGGACCAGCGGCTGCTGGACTCCGCCGGGCCCTCCGAGTGGGTGCACACCGATCCCTGGCGGGTCCTGCGCATCCAGTCGGAGTTCATCGAGGGGTTCGGCACGCTGGCGGAGCTGCCGCCGGCGATCAGCGTGTTCGGATCGGCCCGTACCCCCGAGGACTCGCCGGAGTACGAGGCGGGCGTACGGATCGGGCACGCGCTCGTCGACGCCGGCTTCGCCGTCATCACGGGCGGTGGCCCGGGCGCGATGGAGGCGGCCAACAAGGGCGCCCGGGAGGCGGGCGGCATCTCGGTGGGGCTCGGCATCGAGCTGCCCTTCGAGCAGGGGCTGAACCAGCACGTCGACCTGGGGCTGAACTTCCGGTACTTCTTCGTCCGCAAGACGATGTTCGTGAAGTACAGCCAGGGCTTCGTGGTGCTGCCGGGCGGGCTCGGCACGCTGGACGAGATGTTCGAGGCCCTGACCCTGGTCCAGACCCAGAAGATCACCCGCTTCCCGATCGTGCTCTTCGGCACGGAGTACTGGGGCGGGCTGGTCGACTGGCTCCGCAACACCGTCATCGCGCAGGGCAAGGCGTCCGAGTACGACCTGTGCCTCTTCCACGTGACGGACGACGTGGAGGAGGCCGTGACGCTGGTCAGCAAGGAGGTCGGCGAGGGTACGAACGAACGCGCCGCCCGCGCCGCGACCGAAGAGGCCGCCCGGGAGGCGGGCGACTAGCAGCGCCCTGCCGGGGCCCGGCCGGCCGGGTGTCCGGTCAGGCGAGCCCCCGGCGGGCGACCGCCGGGGGCCGGTGGCCCTGGATGGACGCCACCATGTCGAGGACCTGCCGGGTCTCGGCGACCTCGTGCACGCGGTAGACCTGCGCGCCGAGCCAGGCCGAGACGGCCGTGGTGGCGAGGGTGCCGAGCAGGCGTTCCTTGACCGGCTTGTCGAGGGTCTCGCCGACGAAGTCCTTGTTGGACAGCGACACCAGCACCGGCCAGCCCGTAGCGGTCATCTCGCCGAGCCGCCGGGTGGCTTCCAGGGAGTGGCGGGTGTTCTTCCCGAAGTCGTGCCCCGGGTCGATCATGATGGCGTCGCGGCGCACCCCGAGCGCGACGGCCCGGTCGGCCAGGCCGACCGTGACCCGCAGGACGTCCGCCATCACGTCCTCGTACGCGATCCGATGCGGCCGGGTACGCGGCTCGATCCCGCCCGCGTGGGTGCAGACCAGCCCGGCGCCGTAACGGGCGGCGACCTCCGCCAGCTTGGGGTCGACCCCGCCCCACGCGTCGTTCAGGACGTCGGCGCCGGCCTCGCACACCGCTTCGCCGACCTCGTGGCGCCAGGTGTCCACACTGATCACCACGTCGGGGTGGCGGCGGCGCACCTCGGCCACGAAGCCGACCGTACGACGGGCCTCCTCGGCCGCGTCGACGTGTTCGCCGGGGCCCGCCTTGACCCCGCCGATGTCGATGATCGCGGCGCCCTCGGCCACCGCCTGCCCGACCCGCTCCAGCGCGGGCTCGTCGTGGAACGTCGCGCCCTGGTCGTAGAAGGAGTCCGGGGTCCGGTTCACAATGGCCATGATCACCGGCTCGTGCGTGTCGAACTCGCGCCTGCCCAGTCGCAGCATCCTGCTCTTTCCTCCTTCGGCGGCCCTCGCGCCTCGTCTGCGACCTTAACCTGGTGGCCGGAGTCTCTCAGGGGAGTTGATCGTGTTCTGGTTCTTGCTGATCGCGCTGGTCGTGGTCGTGGCCGCGGTCACCCTCGCGGTGGTCGGCGGAGGTTCGCAGGCCGTGCTGCCCGAGGCGGAGCCGGACCGGGTGGCGGACTCCCTGCCGGAATCCCGGCCGGTGGTACGGGCCGACATCGACGCGCTGCGCCTGCCGGTCGCGCCGCGCGGCTACCGGATGGCCGAGGTGGACGACGTACTGGACCGGCTGGCGGCCGAGCTGGCCGAGCGGGACGCGCGGATCGCGGAACTGACCGCCGCCGTCTCGGCCCACGGCCGCGTCGACCTCACGAAGGAGGACCGGTGAGCGGCGCCCCGGCGATGGCCGGCCCGGACGGGATCCTGCGCTGCCCGTGGGCGCTGTCGACGCAGGACTACGTCGCCTACCACGACACGGAGTGGGGCCGCCCGGTCCACGGGGACGACGCGCTGTACGAGCGGCTGTGCCTGGAGGCGTTCCAGTCGGGGCTGTCGTGGATCACGATCCTGCGGAGGCGCGAGGGCTTCCGCAAGGCGTTCGCGGACTTCGCGATCGATGCGGTCGCGCGCTTCGACGAGAGCGACGCGGAGCGGCTGATGCTGGACGCGGGCATCATCCGCAACCGGATGAAGATCGAGGCGACGCTGGCGAACGCGAAGGTGCTCGCCCAGTGGGAGCCGGGCGAGCTGGACGCGCTGATCTGGTCGCACGCCCCCGAGCCGGGCAAGGCCCCCGAGACGCTCTCCGACGTCCCGGCGGTGACGGCGCAGTCCACGGCGCTCGCCAAGGCGCTCAAGAAGGCCGGCATCCGCTTCGTCGGGCCGACGACGGCGTACGCCCTGATGCAGGCCTGCGGCCTGGTCGACGACCACCTCGCGGCCTGCGGTTTCCGGCACCGGACCTGACCTGCCCGGACCTGATCCGACCTGACCTGACCTCACCTGACCTGACCGTCCGGGCGGCCCTCGGCGGCCGCCCGGACGCGCCCGTCAGCGGCCCAGGTACTTCGGCGGCTGCTTCGCCAGGAACGCCTCGACCGCGATGCCGTGGTCCGCGGAGGCGCCCGCGCGGGTCTGGAGCACGTCCTCGTGGGCCAGGGCCTCGGGCAGCGAGTGGGACGCCCCGTACGCGAGGGACTCCTTGAGGGCCGCGTAGGCCACGGTCGGGCCCGAGGCGAGGGTCCGGGCCACCGACTCGGCCTCGGCGGCGAGCGCGTCCGACGGGACGACGCGGTTCGCGATGCCGAGCTCGTACGCCTCCTGCGCCTTGACCGAGCGCGGGAACAGCAGGAGGTCCGAGGCGCGGGAGGCGCCGATCAGCCGCGGCAGGGTCCAGGAGACGCCCGAGTCGGCGGTCAGCGCCACCCCGGCGAACGAGGTGTTGAAGGAGGCCGTGTCGGCGACGACCCGGAAGTCCGCCGCGAGCGCGAAACCGAAGCCGGCCCCCGCCGCTACCCCGTTCACGCCCGCCACCACGGGCTTCGGCATCTCCGTCAGGGCCCGCACGATCGGGTTGTAGTGCTCGGCGACCGTGCTCATCGTCAGCGAGGAGCCGCTCTCTCGGTCGGCCGCGAGGTTGCCGATGTGCTCCTTGAGGTCCTGGCCGACGCAGAAGGCCCGGCTCCCGGCCGCCGTGAGCAGGACCGCCCGCACCTGCGGATCGGCCCCGGCGGCCTGGACCGCGTCGCGCAGGGCGACCTTGGCCTCCGTGTTCATGGCGTTCATCGCGTCGGGACGGTTGATCGTGATGGTGGCGAGTCCGTCGGTCACTTCGTAGAGCACGCTGTCGGCCATGGCGGGGGTCCCCCTTCGTCGCGGGCTTGGCTACCGGCCGGTACCGGCCGGTGCAAGGGCCAGCATGGCGGACGGGGCGCGCACCGGGCATGTGATGTGCGTCAAAGAAAGAGGGGGCCGCCCGCCGGGCGCAGCGGCGAAGTATCGCAGGCGGATCCCCGAAATGAGTGGTTTTGGTCAAGCGCGTTGCACAAGCGTTCCCCGCCGATGTTGGTCATCGGGTCCTGACATGCGGGATAATGGCTGGGAAGCAATGTGTTCGATGCCGGGTACTAGGCGCCTGAATGGGGCCGTCGGCGACGATGAGCTGGTTTCAGGAAGGGGAACGAGCATGGCGGCCATGAAGCCGCGGACGGGCGACGGCCCGCTCGAGGTCACCAAGGAGGGGCGAGGCATCGTCATGCGCGTACCGCTCGAGGGCGGCGGTCGGCTCGTCGTCGAGCTGACTCCGGACGAGGCGGACGCCCTGGGTGACGCCCTGAAGAAGGTCGTCGGCTGATCCTCCGAGGACGCTGACAGGCACTTCGCCTGCGAAACTCCACGCCGCCCCGGCCGCCTCGCGCGGCCGGGGCGGCGTCGTACCTCCTGCCGGGCCGCCGGGTCAGCGGCGGACCGCGCACAGCAGGCCGTCACCCACCGGGAGCAGCGCGGCCTCCAGGGCCGGGCTCTCGCGCACGCTGCGCAGCAGCTCGCGGACCCGGAGCACCTCCACCGGTTGGGCGGCGGAGTCGACGGTACGGCCGTCGGAGAAGACGCCTTCGAAGCACACTAGACCGCCCGGCCGCAGCAGCCGCAACGATTCGGCGAGGTAGTCGAGGGACTCGGTGGGGTCGCCGTCGCAGAAGACGAGGTCGTAGCCGCCGTCGGCGAGCCGCGGCAGTACGTCCAGGGCGCGGCCGGGGATGAAGCGGGCCCGGTTGCCCGCGAAGCCGGCGGCGCGGAAGGCCTGGCGGGCGAACGCCTGCCGGTCCGGCTCCGGGTCGACGGTGGTCAGCACCCCGTCCGGGCGCATCCCGTACAGGAGGTGGATGCCGGAGACCCCGGTCCCGGTGCCGATCTCCGCCACCGCCTTGGCGTCGGCGGTCGCGGCCAGCAGGCGCAGCGCGGCCCCGGTGCCCGGGGAGACGGAGCGCAGCCCCGCTTCCCTGGACCGGTCGCGGGCCCATCGCAGAGCGTCGTCCTCGGCGACAAACGCGTCGGCGAACGCCCAGCTCGTCTGCCGGTTGCCGCTAATGACCCTCTCCTGTCCCCATAGTTGGCGCAACGGTGACTGTATCCGTTGACGTCGGGAACCCGCAGATGGGACCGGGCGTTGGGAGAGGTAGACGCGGGACGCATGCGGGATAGAGGGGACGGCGGAGGGCAGATCGGCAGTCGGGGAGCCCGCGGACCCATAAGACTCGTGCAAAGTTACTGCAAAAATGCTTATCCGGAGCTGACGGGAGGGGTGGCTATGGTAGGGGCTCCACTGGACACCACCAGAGCCGATAGGGGAGGTGCGGCTGCGCCTACGGATCGTGGAGGCGTATTCCGACGTCTCTTCTGGTCGGCAGGTGAGCCGAAATCCGTGACCGAGACTGCTGACCGCTTCCACACCGCCGACCCCGCAACCACCGCGACCTTTGCCGCCGAAGCGGGATCGCAGGCGTGGACGCCTCCCTCCTGGGAGGAGATCGTCAGCACGCACAGCGCGCGGGTCTACCGCCTCGCCTACCGCCTGACGGGCAACCAGCACGACGCCGAGGACCTGACGCAGGAGGTCTTCGTCCGCGTCTTCCGCTCGCTGTCCACGTACACGCCCGGCACCTTCGAGGGCTGGCTGCACCGCATCACCACCAACCTCTTCCTGGACATGGTCCGCCGCAAGCAGCGGATCCGGTTCGACGCGCTCGCCGACGACGCCGCCGAGCGGCTCCCCAGCCGCGAGCCGTCCCCCCAGCAGGTGCTCCACGACACCCACTTCGACGCGGACGTGCAGCAGGCGCTGGACACCCTCGCGCCCGAGTTCCGCGCGGCCGTCGTGCTCTGTGACATCGAGGGCCTGTCGTACGAGGAGATCGCCGCGACGCTCGGCGTGAAGCTCGGCACCGTGCGCAGCCGTATCCACCGAGGCCGCTCGCACCTGCGCAAGGCGCTCAAGCACCGGTCTCCCGAGGCCCGCGCGGAGCAGCGCGCGCTGGCAGGGGCGGCGGTGGGCGCCCCCGGCGCCGGAGGAGAGGGCGGAACCGAGTGAGCGGAGCCCGACCTTCCCCCGCCGAACAGCACCTGGGCGACCGTCTCGCCGCCCTGGTCGACGGGGAGCTGAGCCATGACGCGCGCGAGCGGGTGCTCGCGCATCTGGCGACCTGCCCCAAGTGCAAGGCCGAAGCCGACGCCCAGCGCCGGCTCAAGACCATGTTCGTGGAGAGCGCGCCGCCGCCGCTGTCCGCGGGGCTGCTCGCCCGGCTGCAGGGCCTGCCGGGTGGCGATCCCGCGGGTCCTTCCTCCGGGGCGCCGGGCGGCGGCGCCCCCACGGCCGCCTTCGGGTACGTGGCTCCGGCCGCGCCGCGCGAAGCGCTCCGTATCCATGAGGTCGGCCGTGCCCACGAGCCGGGCCGCCCCAGACGCCGGTTCGCGTTCGTCGCGGCCGGTGCGGTCTCGCTCGCCGCGCTCGCCCTGGGCGGCGCCCTGCCGCTGGACTCCGTCGAGCCGGGCGGCTCGCGGGGCGAGGCTCCCGCCGCGCGGCCCGAGCCCTACCTGCCGCTGACCGACGCGGTGGTCCGCGACCGGCTCCCGAGCCCGGGCGTGCTGCCCACCTTCGCGCCCAGGGGGGTGTTGAGCCCCTCCGCGCCGGTCTCGGCCCGGCCGGTGGTCTCCCTGGCGCACTGACGCCGGGGCCGCAGGCCCCGGGCCGGGGGCGGACCTGATTGAATCGGCGCCAGTGGCGCCGCCCGGCGGTGCGACAGCTTGTGGAAGTCCGCCAGCCGCGGGGGAGCGCCCATGTCCGACAGCCAGCACACCGATCCGGTTCCGGCGGCGCCCCGCTGGTGGAGCCGTCCCGCGAGCCCGGCGGACGTGCCGGCGCCGCGCGCGGCGGGGCAGGTGCCCGTACCGGCGGCCGAGTCGGGGCAGGTGCCCGTACCGGCCGCGGAGCCCCGCTACGACCCGTGGGCCGTCGTCCCCTTGCAGGTGGCCGACCCGGGCCGGGCGCCCCGCCCCGGGCCGCGGATGTGGCAGCTCGTGGCCGCCGGTGTCATCACCGCGCTCCTCGCCGGGGGCATCGGCGGCTACGTCGGCGTCCTCACCGAACGCCGGGGCAACGCCCGCCTCGAACTCCCGCAGGCCGCCGCCGACCACAAGGGCCGCGCCCCCGAGAGCGTGGCCGGGATCGCGGCCACCGCCCTGCCCGGCGTGGTCACCCTCCACGTCAGCAGCGGCAGCGGCGGCAGTACCGGTACCGGCTTCGTACTCGACGGCGAGGGCCACATCCTCACCAACAACCACGTCGTCGCCGACGCCAAGGACATAACGGTCACTTTCAGTACGGGTGACAGCGTTCCCGCCGAACTGGTGGGCCGCGACGGCGGCTACGACCTGGCCGTGGTGAAGGTCAACGGAGTACGGGGGCTGCGCCCGCTGGCCCTCGGGAACTCCGAGAACGTGCAGGTCGGTGATCCGGTGGTGGCCATCGGCGCGCCGTTCGACCTCTCCAACACGGTCACCGCCGGCATCATCAGCGCCACCGGCCGCCCCATCACGGCCGGCGGGGACAAGGGCGACGGCAGCGACATCAGCTACGTCGACGCCCTCCAGACCGACGCCCCCATCAACCCCGGCAACTCCGGCGGCCCGCTCCTGGACTCCCAGGCCCACGTGATCGGCATCAACAGCGCCATCCGCGGCGCGGACAAGGCGAAGGACGGGGACGAGGGCGCCCGCCAGAGCGGCAGCATCGGCCTCGGCTTCGCCATCCCCGTCAACCAGGGCAAGCGGGTCGCCGAAGAACTGATCCGCACCGGCCACGCCACGCACCCCGTCATCGGCGTCACCCTCGACATGCAGTACACCGGCGACGGAGCCCGGGTCGGGGCCAAGGGCGAGGACGGCAAGCCGTCGGTCGTGGCGGACGGCCCGGGCGCCCGGGCCGGGATCAAGGCGGGCGACGTGATCACGAAGGTGGACGGACAGCGCGTGCACGGCGGTGACGAGCTGATCATCAAGATCCGCGCCCACCGCCCCGGCGACGCGCTGCGCCTGACGGTGCTGCGCGACGGCAAGGAACACGCGCTGGAAGTGGTCCTCGGCTCGGCTGCCGGATCCTGACCGCCGGTCCGCCGGTCCGCCGGATCATGACCGCCGGTCCGCCGGGGCGCGGGGCTGAAAGCAGGAGCGGGGGCCTCCCGACGCGATCGGGAGCCTCCTGACGTAGGGGCATCGAGGCGGGGCCGGGTACCGTTGTGGGGCCGGACGTGGAAAGAGCCGAGGAGCGGCAAGGTGTTCAACGACATAGGCGCACTCGAAGTGGTCACGATCGTGGTGCTCGCCATCCTCGTCTTCGGCCCGGACAAGCTGCCGAAGGTGATCCAGGACGTCAGCGGCGTCATCCGCAAGATCCGGTCTTTCTCGGACAGCGCCAAGCAGGACATCCGCTCCGAACTGGGCCCGGAGTTCAAGGACTTCGAGTTCGAGGACCTCAATCCCAAGACCTTCATCCGCAAGCACCTGGCGGAGAACGAGGACCTCAAGGAGATCCGCGGCAGCTTCGACCTCCGCAAGGAGCTGAACGAGGTCACGGACGCCGTCAACGGCAGGGACGTGCAGCCCGGGCCGGCCGCCGCCGCGGCCGCCACGCCCGCCGCCGGCACGGGTCCGGACCTGCTCAAGAAGCCCGCCGCTCCCTCGGCCGAACAGCGCACGCCCTTCGACGCCGACGCCACCTAGGCGTTCTTTCCGGCCTCGGACGTCGCCCGGACACGACCTAGGCGACGGCCTGCCCGGCGATCCGGGACCGGATGGCTATCCTCTCCATCTGTCCGGACGCAGGGCACCCGAGGAGGGGATTCCCCCGCGAAGCGAGGGGAGAGCCGTTCCGGACCCCACGGAACGAGAGGCGCCCAGATGGAGACGACCAGCAGCCGCGTAGGGACACAGCCCGCGGAAGCCACCGCCGAGGCCCCCGCCGCCGCACCACAGCCCACCCCGGAGCCCGAGCGGCCCCCCGCACCGGGAACCCAGGAGCAGTCCGCGCCCCATGCCACGGCCCGCCGGGCCCTCGACGGCTACCTGAGGGCCGACTTCCCCTGGTACGGGCTGGACGGGGCCTTCACCGGACCCCGCTGGCTCATGCAGGTGGGGGCCGCCGCCGACGGCACCGTCGAGCACGGCTCCACCGGCCACGGGGACGAGCCCTCCGCCCGGGGCGAGATCGCCACCGGCGAGAAGGAACGCTTCGCGGTGGTGATCACCGTGGCGAGCAACCCGCTGCGCCGCAGCGGCGACGGCACCGGCGTCCTGGAGGCGACCTCCGTCGCCTCCGCCGCCTGGCTGGCCGGCTCGGGCCTGCTCGCGTACAGCTGGCCCGGCCAGATGGACCACACCCTGCGCAACGACTGGCTCGACCAGCAGACCGAAGCGGCCTGGGAACTCGCCGACGACCTCGACGGCGCCGACTGGTCGACGCTGTCGCTGCCGGTCGACGGGGAGCCGACCACCTTCCACTACCGCGAGTCGGAATTCGGCTGGGTGCTCGCCGGCTCCACCCGGGCGGGCGTGCACCTGGGCGCGTACGGGCGCGGGATGAGCGCCTACGGCCTCGGCTTCTCGGCCATCTCCGACCTCGGCACGTACGAGTAGCCGCGCGGAAACGAGCGGCACCGCGGACCGGGTCCGCGGTGCCGTGTCCCTGGGGCCTCACGGCCCTGTGCTCTCAGAACTTGTTGCGCGGCGTGATCCCCAGCGACATGCCCGACAGGCCGCGCGCGCGCCCGCCCAGCTTCCCGGCGATCGCGCGCAGCGCCGCACCCGCCGGGGAGTCGGGGTCGGACAGCACGACCGGCTTGCCGTCGTCGCCGCCCTCGCGCAGCCGCACGTCGATCGGGATGCTGCCCAGCACCGGCACGCTCGCCCCGACCGTCTTGGTCAGGCCGTCGGCCACCTTCTGGCCGCCGCCCGAGCCGAACACGTCGACCATCTCGTCGCAGTGCGGGCAGGGCAGGCCCGACATGTTCTCGACGACACCGACGATCTTCTGGTGGGTCTGCACGGCGATCGAGCCGGCCCGCTCGGCGACCTCGGCCGCGGCCTGCTGCGGGGTGGTCACGACCAGGATCTCGGCGTTCGGCACCAGCTGCGCCACGGAGATCGCGATGTCACCCGTGCCCGGCGGCAGGTCCAGCAGCAGGACGTCCAGGTCACCCCAGAAGACGTCCGCGAGGAACTGCTGGAGCGCCCGGTGCAGCATCGGACCGCGCCAGACGACCGGCGCGTTGCCCGGGGTGAACATGCCGATGGAGATGACCTTCACGCCGTGCGCCGACGGCGGCATGATCATGTTCTCGACCTGGGTGGGCCGGCCGTCGACGCCGAGCATGCGCGGCACGCTGTGGCCGTAGATGTCCGCGTCCACGACGCCGACCTTGAGGCCGTCCGCCGCCATCGCCGCGGCCAGGTTGACCGTGACGGAGGACTTGCCGACGCCGCCCTTGCCGGACGCGACCGCGTACACGCGGGTCAGCGAACCCGGCTTGGCGAAGGGCACCTCCCGCTCGGCGGTGCCGCCGCGCAGGGTGGCGGCGAGGTCCTTGCGCTGCTCGTCGCTCATCACGTCGAGGGTGACGGCGACGGAGGTGACGCCCGAGACGCGCTCGACGGCCTCGGTGACGTTCTTGGTGATGGTCTCGCGCATCGGACAGCCCGACACCGTCAGGTACACCGTGACCGCGACCGCGCCGCCGTCGCCGATCTCCACCGATTTGACCATGCCGAGGTCGGTGATCGGCTTGTGGATCTCGGGGTCGTTCACCGTCGCCAGCGCGTCCAGGATCGCGTCCTGCCCAGGCGCAGCGGCGGAGCTTGTGTCGGTAGCCATGCCCCGATGGTACGGCTCGGTAGCACGCCGCCGGTAAGCCCGTCAGCGGTCGCCTTCGTCACGTTCGGGCGGGAGCAGTCGCCGCTCGTCCATCTCCTTGATCAGGTCCTGGAACTCCGAGCGGATCCAGTCGCGGGTCGCGACCTCGCCCAGGCCCATCCGCAGCGAGGCGATCTCGCGCGTCAGGTACTCGGTGTCGGCGATGGAGCGCTCGTTCTGCTTGCGGTCCTGCTCCAGGTTGACCCGGTCCCGGTCGTCCTGCCGGTTCTGCGCCAGCAGGATCAGCGGGGCCGCGTAAGAGGCCTGGAGCGAGAGCATCAGGGTCAGGAAGATGAAGGGGTACTTGTCGAAGCGCAGGTGGTCCGGCGCGAAGACGTTCCACAGCACCCAGGCGATGATGACGATCGTCATCCAGACGATGAAGCGGCCCGTGCCCAGGAACCGGGCGACCCGCTCCGAGAGCCGCCCGAACGCCTCCGGGTCGTACACCGGCAGCAGCCGCCGCCGGTCGCTGCGCGGCTGGTCCAGCCGGGCCCGCGGTGAGCGGGTCAGCGCGCTCGCCCCGGTCGCGGAAGCGGTCGTCTTGGCCCGCATCCGCTCGGCGATCTCTTCCTCCCGCCCCGTCAGGCCCTGCTCGCGCGCGTACTCGCGGGCGTGTTCGCGCGCCAGCTCGCGCCGCACGCGGGTCTGCTCGCGGCGCCGGTCGCGCGCCGGGTCACGCCGCCGTTCAGTGCCCAC
The DNA here is from genome assembly GCF_036346105.1 of Streptomyces sp. NBC_00539. Classification (GTDB taxonomy): domain Bacteria; phylum Actinomycetota; class Actinomycetes; order Streptomycetales; family Streptomycetaceae; genus Streptomyces. The sequence continues at coordinate 2,611,020 of NZ_CP107811.1, read as the reverse complement.
GTACGGCCTCCTCGGAGTGGAAGTCCGTCTCCCGCCAGTCGTCCGGCAGCAGGTGGTCGAGCACGTCGTCCACGGTCACCGCGCCCAGCAGCGAGCCGCTCTCGTCGACCACGGGCACCGCGACCATGTTGTACGCGGCCAGGTAGCTGGTGACCACCGGCAGTGAGGCGTCCGGCCGCAGCGGCGGCAGGTCCGTGTCCACGATCGAGCTGATCAGGGTGAACGGCGGATCGCGCAGCAGCCGCTGGAAGTGCACCGTCCCCAGGTACTTGCCCGTCGGCGTCTCGTCCGGCGGCCGGCACACGTACACCTGCGCCGCCAGCGCGGGGGACAGGTCCGACTGCCGGACCCGGGCCAGCGCGTCCGCGACCGTCGCGTCCGGGCGCAGCACGATCGGCTCCGTGGTCATCAGACCGCCCGCCGTGCGCTCCTCGTACGACATCAGACGCCGCACGTCCGCCGCGTCGTCCGGCTTCATGAGCGTCAGCAGCCGCTCCTTGTCGTCCTCCGGGAGTTCGGACAGCAGGTCGGCCGCGTCGTCCGGGTCCATCGCCTCCAGGACGTCGGCCGCCCGCTCCTCCTTGAGCTTGCCGAGGATCTCCACCTGCTCGTCCTCGGGCAGCTCCTCCATGACGTCGGCGAGCCGGTCGTCGTCGAGGGCGCTGGCCACCTCGGCGCGCCGCTTCGGCGTCAGGTGGTGCAGTACGTTCGCCACGTCCGCCGGCCGCATCTGCTCGAAGGTGGCCACCAGGTTCTCGGCGCCCTGGCCCTCCTCCTCCAGCGAGAACCCGGTCACCGCCGACCACTCCACGGTCAGGGTCTCGCCGCGCCGGCGCAGCGCGCCGCCCTTGCCCTTGCGGACGAAGATGCGGTCGATCTCCCAGTCCCGGCGGGCCGGCAGCTGCTGGATGGCCACGTCCAGGACGGTGACCTCCTCGCCGGTCGACACCAGCTTCACGCGGCGGTCCAGCAGCTCGCCGAGGATCAGCCGCTCGGTGGGGCGCTGTTCGAAGCGCCGCATGTTGACGACTCCGGTGGTGATGACCTGCCCGGACTCCACGCCGGTCACCCGGGTCATGGGCAGGAAGATGCGCCGTCGGCTGACCACCTCGACCACCAGCCCCAGCAGCCGCGGCGGCCGCCCGCCGACGCGCAGCATGGCGACGAGGTCGCGCACCCGGCCCACCTGGTCGCCGTTGGGGTCGAAGACGGGCACACCCGACAGATGCGAGACGAAGATCCGCGGGGCGCCAGCAACCATCCGAGCGCCTCCTAGAACGTGAACCGACCGTCGATCAACAGTCCTGCCGAGCCTCAGGCTAGCCCGTGGCCCGGGAGGGCGTCCTGGTGGGGCCGTCGTACGGCGTCCGTACGGGGCCGGACGGGCGGCTTCCACACCGGGCGCGGGCCGCGCGGGAGGGGCGGGTACGCTGCCTGCTGCCCCAGACGACCGACCGGGAGGCACCCGCACGTGACCGCCTACTTCCCCGCCGCGCGCCTGCGCCGGGCCGCCTTCATCGGCGCGCTGTGCGCGGGTCTCACCGTCACCGTCACGGGCTGCGGCGGCGGCGAGGACCCCGACAAGGGCACGAACGGCGTCGGCAAGCTGCCCGCCGACCAGATCGAGGCGAAGGCGAAGGCGGCGGCCACCGCGGCGAGCTCGGTGCACCTGTCGGGCTCGGTGGTCACCGGCGGCAAGACCTTCACCCTCGACATGCGCCTCAAGGGCGACGGCGGTTCCGGCGAGGTCAAGTCCCAGCAGGACACCTTCCAGGTGCTGCGCATCGGCGAACAGCTGTACTTGAAGGCCAACTCCGCCTTCTGGGGGAAGTCCGACTCGGCCGGGAAGCTCGGCGACAAGTTCGTCAAGGTGCCCCAGAGCGACCCCACGTACAAGCAGTTCCGCGGTTTCACCGACATGCACGTCCTGCTCGACGGGCTCCTCGGCCTCGACGGCAAGCTCACCAAGGCCCCCTACGGCAAGGTGGGCCACGGCCGCGTGGTGCCGGTCCTCGCGGCGGGCGGCAAGGGCGGGCGGCTCTCGGTGTCCCTGGAGGGGACCCCGTACCCGCTGCTCATGGAACGCGCGGGCGGCGCCGGGCGGGTGGAACTCGCGGAGTGGGGCCAGAGCTTCCAGCTGAGCGCGCCCGCGCAGGACCAGACGGTGGATTACGGTTCCCAGCTGCCCACCACCAAGGACGCGGGCGGCGCCACGCCCGGCCCGAGCAAGAGCTCCGGCCAGGGCTCCGACCCCACCGAAGGCTGACCCCGCCGGGCCCGGGCAGTCCGCCCCGCACCCGGCGGCCTCCGCCCGGCCCGGCAGCCTCCTCCGCCCGGGGCAGCGCGGGCCTCTAGCGGGCCGCCTTCTTCCGCTTGAGCAGCAGCTTCGGCAGCCCGGCCGGGACCTCGCGGCGCGTGATCGCCGGGGACGGCAGCGGCGGCGCGGCCAGCGACCCGCCCGGCAGGGAGTCCCGTACCGCCGCCGGCTCCAGCCGCAGCAGCCGGCACTCCCGCGCCCACCGCTCCGTCATCCGCTCGGCGTCGGGCGCGTTCAGCCGCTTGCCCTTGAGCTCCGCCACCGCCGCCTGCCACGCCTCGCCGCCCGGAGCGAGCTCCCGTACCGTGGCCGTCCAGGCGACCAGCCGGCCGCCCTTGTCCTTGCTGCGCACGGTCACCTCGGCGCCGCCGCCGTCGGTGAGCCCGGGGAACGGCTGCTCACCGGGACCGTCGCCCACCACGTGGGCGGCGCCGTCCACCCAGGCGTGCCACAGGGCCCGGTCGGCGCCGGAGCCGCGGACCCAGATGAGCCCGGACTTCTTGGTGGCCTCCTCGACGAGGGCCAGGTCGAGCGCGCTGAGAGTCATGCGCACAGGGTAGCCAGCGGCCGGTGAGGGGCTACAGCCAGCCGTTGCGGCGCAGGGCGCGGTGGATGGTGAGACAGGCCCCGGCGATGGCGGTCATCACCATCGGGTAGCCGTAGCGCCAGTGCAGCTCCGGCATGTGCTCGAAGTTCATCCCGTACACGCCGCAGATCATCGTCGGGACCGCGATGATCGCCGCCCACGAGGTGATCTTGCGCATGTCCTCGTTCTGCGCGACCGACGCCTGCGCGAGGCTGGCCTGGAGGATCGAGTTCAGCAGCTCGTCGAAGCCGACGACCTGCTCGTGCACCCGCGCCAGGTGGTCGGCGACGTCGCGGAAGTACTTCTGGATGCCGGGGTCCACCAGCCGCATCGGGCGCTCGGAGAGCAGTTCCATCGGCCGCAGCAGCGGGGAGACGGCCCGCTTGAACTCCAGCACCTCGCGCTTGAGCTGGTAGATGCGGCCCGCGTCGCCGCCGCGGCCGCTGCCCTTGGCGGGCGCGGCGAAGACCGCGCTCTCCACCTCGTCGATGTCGTCCTGCACCGCCGCCGCGACCGCGATGTAGCCGTCGACGACGTGGTCGGCGAGGGAGTGCAGCACCGCCGAGGGTCCCCGGGCCAGCAGTTCGGTGTCGTCCTGCAGGCGGTGGCGCAGGCCCTTGAGGGAGCCCTGGCCGCCGTGCCGGACGGTGATGACGAAGTCCGGGCCGGTGAAGCACATCACCTCGCCGGTCTCCACTACCTCGCTGGTGGCGGTCAGTTCGGTGTGCTCGACGTAGTGGATCGTCTTGAAGACGGTGAACAGGGTGTCGTCGTAGCGCTCCAGCTTCGGCCGCTGGTGCGCGTGCACCGCGTCCTCCACGGCGAGCGGGTGCAGCCCGAAGGTGGCGGCGATCCCGGCGAACTCGGCCTCGGTGGGCTCGTGCAGACCGATCCAGGCGAAGCCGCCCTCCTCGCGGACCCGGCGGATCGCCTCACGGGGCGTCAGGCACGCAGTGCCCGGCTCGCGCGGCTCGCGCCGCCCGTCGCGGTAGACGGCGCAGTCGACCACCGCGCTGCTGGCGGACGGGTCGCGGGTGGTGTCGTAGCCGGGTTGCGCGGGGGTGGACCGGCGCAGGGCCGGACGGACGGCGGCACGGAGGTAGGGCAGCATCGACATGGCAGGCTCCTTCGCGCGCACGGCTGCGGACCGTACGGGTGGGAGGCCCTCCGCGGCTGCGCACGGGCAGTCAGCCCCGGGCAGACGGAGGGAAACAGGACGGAGAGGACAAACGTTCTGCCGTCGCTCTTCTACTGACCTTCCGGCGCCCGGCAGGCCACCGGGGGAAGATCACAGGGGGCGCGGAACGCCCGGCATAGAAGTGGAAGAGCGATTGGTACTGCACGATCGACTTCGATCCATCGCAGCCCCACCTCCTCCGGCCGGTCCCCCGTGAGGGACGTCCTGTCGCCCGGACCCTGGAAACAACGCGTCTGCGTGCGGTCCCGACCAGCTGTCAACACTATCAGCCGACGGATGGTCAGGACCGCGCCTTTACCCGCCGGATACGAGTTCTATGCTCGCTCCATGGCAGAAATTCTCGCCCTTGTGGAGGCCCGGCTGCGCACCGCGTTCGGCGAACCCGACGCCCGCGCCGCCGTCACCTTCCTCGGCACCGACCGCATCGAGGTACTCCGTTTCGCCGAGGGCGACCTCGTGCGGTACGCGACCCTCGGCATGTCCGCGCACCCGATGACCGACCCGACCGCCGTGGTCGCCGACCCGCTGCGCGGCCCCCGCGCCGAGCTGGTGCTGACCGTGCGGGCGGGTCTGGCGCCCACCGACAAGCTGCTGCGTCCGCTCGCCGTGCTGGCCGCGTCCCCGATGGTCGAGGGGCTGGTCGTGGCGCCCGGTGCCTCGCTGGACGTGGGTGAACCCCTTTGGGAGGGCGCGCCGTTCAGCTCCGTCCTGGTCGCCGAACCGGGAGGGCTGGTGGAGGACCTCGTACTGGACGAGCCGCTGGAGCCGGTGCGGTTCCTGCCGCTGCTCCCGATGACGGCCAACGAGGCCGCCTGGAAGCGGGTGCACGGCGCGGCCGCCCTCCAGGAACGCTGGCTCGCGCGCGGCACGGATCTGCGGGATCCTCTGCGTACGGCCGTCGCACTGGACTGAGCTCCCGTCGCCCGGGGTACGGATGGATGGCATCCGGACGGGTGAGCGTGCCTTGACGGGGCGCCGGGCGGGGAGGAGCGTGCTTCTTATGAGGGGCGAACCGAGTTGCCCGAAGTGCGGTGGCCGGGTCCGAGCGCCCGGTCTTTTCGCCGACTCCTGGCAGTGCGCGGTGCACGGCGCCGTCCATCCCCTGCAGCCCGTGATCCCGCCCAGCGTCGAAGGGCTGGGCGTCATAGTGCACCGGGCGCACGTACCGGTGTGGATGCCGTGGCCCCTGCCGGTGGGGTGGCTGTTCACCGGCGTCGCCGCCGCCGGGGACGACCGCAGCGGGGGCCGCGCCACCGCCGTCGCCTGCTCGGGTCCCGGGCCGCTCGGCGGAATGGGTGAGCTGGTGCTCGTCGCGGAGGAACTGGGGGTAGGCCTCGGCGCGCGGTACGCGGGGATCGACGCACCCGACCCCGGCCCCTACATGGACGTCTCCGCGCCGCCGCACGCCAAGGTCGTCGCGGCCGGCCGGCCGACCCCGCTGTGGCACGTCAAGGGAGCCCCCGACGACCGGGCCGTGTTCGCGGGCGAGGCGCGCGGGCTGTGGCTGTGGGCGGTGGTCTGGCCGGAGCAGACGGGGCTGCTCATGTACGACGAACTCGTCCTGACCGACCTGCGCGAGGCGGGCGCCGAGGTCGAACTGGTCCCGTGCGGCGCGCTGAGCCCCCGCATTCTGTCCTCTTGACGCGCCGCCCGCACGGCTCGGCCCTGGCCGGCCTCACCGGCTTCGCGCCGCTGCGCCGGACTCCGTCCGCCGGTCCCGGGCCGGTAGCCCCTTCCTCTTGACCTCTTGACGCGCCGCTCGCACGGCTCGGCCCCGAGGGCTCCCGGCTTCCCGGCGCCGCGCCGTCCGTAACCCCCGGCCGGGCGCGCTGCCATCCGGCGGGTCCCCCGCCCGCATCGACCCTCGGGGTACGCGCGTGCCCCCACGGGAGCCCGCCAGGGCCGAGCGGTGGTCAGCGCGTCTCGCCCGGCAGCTCCGGCCCGGCGTTCGTGGGGGCCGATGGCATGCGCCGCTGCGAGCGCCGGCCACCGGCCCTGGGCCGACGGCTGGAGTCCGGCGCGGCCGCGGAAAGCCGGGAGGGCTCGGGGCCGAGCCGTGCGAGCGGCGCCCGGGGTCCGGGGCGGAGCCCCGGGGAACGGAGGAAGGGCGGGTAGGGGAACCGCCCCGCGCAGCGGCCCACCCGCAGCCCCGGGCAGCCGGGCGGCCGCATCCGGACAGCCGCAACCCCTGGCGGCCGCGCCCCCGTGGCAGCCGGGGCCGCCCCGTCCCGCGACGCCCCGCGTTCGCGCACGTCAAGGCCCGGCCGGGGCAGGGGTACCCTTGAGTGTCCCCCCGTACGTCCCGAACCCTGGAGCATGGCTGTGCGCATCGACCTGCACGCCCACTCCACGGCTTCCGACGGCACCGACACCCCCGCCGAGCTGGTGCGGAACGCGGCCGCCGCCGGGCTGGACGTCATCGCGCTGACCGACCACGACACCGTCGGCGGATACGCCGAGGCCGTCGCGGCCGTGCCGCAGGGGCTCACCCTCGTCACCGGCGCCGAGCTCAGCTGCCGGCTCGACGGCATCGGGATGCACATGCTCGCCTACCTCTTCGACCCCGAAGAGCCCGAGCTGCACGCCGAGCGGGAGCTGGTCCGCGACGACCGCACCCCCCGCGCCCAGGCCATGATCGGCAAGCTCCAGGCGCTCGGCGTCGACGTCACCTGGGAGCAGGTCGCCCGGATCGCCGGTGCGGGCTCCGTGGGCCGGCCGCACATCGCCACCGCCCTCGTCGAGCTCGGCGTCGTGCCCACCGTCTCCGACGCGTTCACGCCCGACTGGCTCGCCGACGGCGGCCGCGCCTACGCCGAGAAGCACGAGCTCGACCCCTTCGACGCGATACGCCTGGTGAAGGCGGCCGGCGGGGTCACCGTCTTCGCCCACCCCGGCGCCGCCAAGCGCGGCGCCTGCGTGCCCGAGAGCGCCATCGCCGAACTGGCGGCGGCCGGACTCGACGGCATCGAGGTCGACCACATGGACCACGACGCCGCGACGCGCGCCCGGCTGCGGGGCCTCGCGGACGAGCTGGGTCTGCTGACCACCGGGTCCAGCGACTACCACGGCAGCCGCAAGACCTGCCGCCTCGGGGAACACACGACCGACCCCGAGATCTACGGCGAGATCACGCGCCGCGCCACCGGGGCCTTCCCCGTCCCCGGTGCCGGTGGACGGCGCCACGAGGGCTGAGCCCTCGCCCGCCCCCGCTCCTTTTTGCTACACCCCTCTCTCCTGCAAGGCATCACTGTGTTTGATTTCGCCGTCTTCGGATCCCTATTTCTCACGCTTTTCGTGATTATGGACCCCCCGGGGATCACGCCGATCTTCCTCGCCCTGACCTCCGGCCGCGCCACCAAGGTGCAGCGCCGCATGGCCTGGCAGGCCGTCTGCGTGGCCTTCGGTGTCATCGCCGTCTTCGGCATCTGCGGTCAGCAGATCCTCGACTACCTGCACGTCTCCGTGCCGGCGCTGATGATCGCCGGCGGGCTGCTCCTCCTGCTGATCGCGCTGGACCTGCTCACCGGCAAGACGGACGAGCCCAAGCAGACCAAGGACGTGAACGTCGCGCTCGTGCCGCTCGGCATGCCGCTCCTGGCGGGTCCGGGTGCGATCGTCTCCGTCATCCTGGCCGTGCAGAAGGCCGACGGCTTCGGGGGGCAGGTCTCGGTCTGGTCGGCGATCATCGCCATGCACGTCGTCCTGTGGATCACGATGCGCTACTCGCTGGTGATCATCCGGGTGATCAAGGACGGCGGCGTCGTCCTGGTGACGCGCCTCGCCGGCATGATGCTGTCCGCGATCGCCGTCCAGCAGATCATCAACGGTGTGCTCCAGGTCGTGCACGCCTGAGACGCCGGCGGCCCGCCATGGTGCGCCGCCCGCTGCACATGCGAATGCCCCGCACCGGTCCGGTGCGGGGCATTGCGTCGTCCCTCGCGTACGTAGCAGCGGGCAATCGCGTGAAGCGGGTCAGTTGGACGCGGTCTCCGCCGGGCGGATCAGAATGCGCTGGCCCACGGAGGCGGCGTGCTGCACGATCCGGTTGACGGAGGCCGCGTCCACGACGGTGCTGTCCACGGCGCTTCCGTTGACATCGTCCAGGCGCAGAATCTCGAAGCGCACGGGCTTCTCCCTTCGTCAGTGTTTCACTTGCACTGGCATAACGAAGTGTAAGCCGCAAACATTCCCTACGCTAAGGAAATTTTTTCACTCGCTAACGAACCTCTGGGGCCGGTACCGCTTCCGTACCCCAGAAGGCGGCCAGCGCACCCGCGGTGACCTGCGGGTTCTCGGCGTTGGGGGAGTGTTCCGCGTCCTCGACGATGACTCGCGCCGCCCTCAAGCGCCGCGCCATCTCGTCCATCAGCGGCACCGGCCAGGCGTAGTCGACCTCCCCCGACAGGACCAGCTTGCGCAGCGGCACCTGCGCCAGCTCCGCCACCCGGTCGGGCTCCGAGATCAGCACCCGCCCCGTGCCGATCAGCTGCTCCGGTACCGTCGCCAGCCACCGCTCGCGCAGGAAGCCCGCCAGCGCGGGGGGGTCGGGCACGGCGTTCGGCGGGTCCTGGGCGCGCATCGCGTCCCACACGGCCGCCATGTCGTCCCGCAGCGTCTCCAACGCCGCGATCAGCAGCTTCGTACGGGCCTGCTGGTTCTCGGTGATCGCCGCCGGGCCGCTGCTCATCAGGGTGAGGGAGGCGAAGGGGGCGGGGTCGCGCAGCACGGCCGCGCGGCAGATCAGGCCGCCCAGGGAGTGGCCGACGAGGTGCACCGGTCCGGCGTCCAGCGCCCTGGCCTGGGCGAGCAGGTCCCGGGCCAGCTCCTCGCAGCCGTACGCGGACTCGTCGCGCGGGCCGGGGCTCTCGTACTGGCCCCGCCCGTCGACCGCGACCACCCGGTATCCGGCGGCGGCCAGCGGCTCCAGCAGGCCGATGAAGTCCTCCTTGCTGCCGGTGAAGCCCGGTACCAGCAGGGCCGTGCCGCGCAGCGGCTCGCCCGCCTCGTGCACGGCGAACTCCCCGCGCGCGGTCCCGAGACGGTACGCGCGGGCGACGGACGGCAGGGTCAGGCGGGGCGGCTTGCTCATGGGGCCGAGGTTACCGGCCCGTAGCGTGCGGTACAGCCCCTGGCACGCGAAGGGCCCCGGTCCCCTCCGAAGAGGGGACCGGGGCCCATCGGGCGTCGTTACGCCTCCGGCGTCGGCGCGACGGCCTTGCGGGTACGCGTGCGCTTCGGCTTGGCGGGAGCCTCCTCGGCGGCGGCCTCGGTCGCCACGGGGGCGGCCTCCGCGGCCTTGCGGGTCCGGGTGCGCTTCGGCTTCGCCGGGGCCTCCTCGGCAACCGCGGCAGCCTCGGGCGCGGCCTCGGTCACCGCGGGGGCGGCCTCCGCGACCTTGCGGGTGCGCGTGCGCTTCGGCTTCGCCGGGACCTCCTCCGCGACCGGAGCGGCAACCGGAGCGGCCTCGGTCACCGCGGGGGCGGCCTCCGCGGCCTTGCGGGTCCGGGTGCGCTTCGGCTTGACCGGAGCCTCCTCCACGACCGCAGCCGGGGCGGTGACCACGGCGGCTTCGGCGACGGCTTCGGCCACCGGAGCCACGGCCTTGCGGGTCCGGGTGCGGCGGGCCGGGGCGGGCTCCACCGGCGGGGCCATCTGGAAGTCGGGCTCCGCGGCGGACGGGGTCACGGGCCGGCGGACCGGGCGGCGCGCCGGCCGGACGGGCTCGACGGCCGGGGCCATCTGGAAGTCCGGCTCGGGGGCGGCGGCCGGCGCCTCGGCGACCGGGGTCACCGCGGCGGCGTTCGCCGACGGCGCGGCCGCACGGGTCCGGCGCCTGCGCGGCCTGCGCGGCTCGTCGGCGGCGGGGGCCACTGCGGCGGGGGCCGCAGCTGCCGGAGCCTCGGCGACGGGGGCCACCGCGGCGGCCGCGGCCACCGTCTCGGCGCCCGTCTCGGCACCACCGCGCGTACGGCGGCGCTGACGCGGGGTCCGCGTACGCGCCGGACGCTCCTCGGCCGGCGCGGCGGCGGCGGCCGGGCCGCGACCGCCACGGCCACCACGGCCGCCGGTCTCGCCCAGGTCCTCCAGCTGCTCGGCCTTGAGGCCCTCACGCGTGCGCTCGGCACGCGGCAGGATGCCCTTGGTCCCGGCCGGGATGTTCAGCTCCTCGAACAGGTGCGGGGACGTGGAGTACGTCTCGACCGGCTCGTGGAAGTCCAGCTCCAGCGCCTTGTTGATCAGCTGCCAGCGCGGGATGTCGTCCCAGTCGACCAGGGTGACGGCGATGCCCTTGTTGCCCGCGCGACCGGTACGGCCCACGCGGTGCAGGAAGGTCTTCTCGTCCTCCGGCGCCTGGTAGTTGATGACGTGGGTCACGCCCTCGACGTCGATGCCGCGCGCGGCCACGTCGGTGCACACCAGCACGTCGACCTTGCCGTTGCGGAACGCCCGCAGCGCCTGCTCGCGCGCGCCCTGGCCCAGGTCGCCGTGGACGGCGCCGGAGGCGAAGCCGCGCTTCTCCAGCTGCTCGGCGATGTCGGCCGCCGTGCGCTTCGTACGGCAGAAGATCATGGCCAGACCGCGGCCCTCGGCCTGCAGGATGCGGGAGACGAGCTCCGGCTTGTCCATGTTGTGCGCACGGAAGACGTGCTGCTTGATGTTGGCGACGGTCACGCCCTCGCCCTCGGGGGAGGTGGCGCGGATGTGCGTCGGCTGCGACATGTACCGGCGGGCCAGGCCGATGACCGCTCCCGGCATGGTCGCCGAGAACAGCATGGTCTGACGCTTCGGCGGCAGGTAGTTGATGATCTTCTCGACATCGGGCAGGAAGCCCAGGTCGAGCATCTCGTCGGCCTCGTCCAGGACGAGGGCCTTGACGTGGGAGAGGTCCAGCTTGCGCTGACCGGCCAGGTCGAGGAGGCGGCCCGGGGTGCCGACGATGATGTCGACGCCCTTCTTGAGGGCCTCGACCTGCGGCTCGTACGCGCGGCCGCCGTATATGGCGAGGACGCGGACGTTACGGACCTTGCCCGCGGTCAGCAGGTCGTTGGTGACCTGGGTGCACAGCTCGCGGGTGGGAACCACCACGAGCGCCTGCGGGGCGTCGGTCAGCTGGTCGGGCCGGGCCCGGCCCGACTCGACGTCGGCGGGGACGGTGACCCGCTCCAGCAGCGGAAGGCCGAAACCGAGCGTCTTGCCGGTTCCGGTCTTGGCCTGGCCGATGACGTCCGAGCCGGAGAGGGCTACGGGGAGGGTCATCTCCTGGATGGGGAAGGGGGACACGATGCCGACGGCTTCAAGGGCTTCGGCGGTCTCGGGAAGGATCCCGAGTTCACGGAACGTAGTCAGGGTGCTGCCTCTTCTGTGAGACGCGGCGCGAGGCGGCGAGGGGGGTCGTACCGTGCCGGGCTTGCAGTACTACACCCGCCCACGTTCGGGCGAGCCGTACAAAGCTGCGCGGGACCACTAGCCTTCGCTCAAGCGCTTCTGCCGCTGAGGGGGCCCCTCGTGCGGGCGGTACGCATGAACGTACGCACGACACAGAGGGCGGTCGGGTGGAGCCGATCGGGCCACCGACCGGGCATCCTCATTCGGATGGCCCGCCGAGTTTCCGGCAGGCGCATTACCACTGTACCCCGGAATCGCGCAGCTGTGTCGGGTGAATTCACCTGGTAGTCGCGTTTAGGTGGACTGAGCAGGTGGTTCGCGGCGGGTTTCGGCGGGCTATTGTGCGGTGCATGTCGACCGTAGAAAACGCATCGCCCGCCGACGACGGCACCCCCGCGGAGGCGGCCGGAATCGCCGCCCAGGACTGGGCGACCGCCTCGGCCTCACCGCAGTACCGGGCAGCCGTCGTGGACCTGCTCGGCGCGCTCGCATACGGAGAACTCGCGGCGTTCGAGCGCCTGGCCGAGGACGCGAAGCTCGCGCCCACGCTTTCCGACAAGGCCGAACTCGCGAAGATGGCCTCCGCCGAGTTCCACCACTTCGAGCGGCTCCGCGACCGGCTGTCGGCGATCGACGCCGAGCCCACCGCCGCGATGGAGCCCTTCGCCAAGGGCGTCGACGACTTCCACCGCCAGACCGCCCCTTCGGACTGGCTGGAAGGCCTGGTCAAGGCATACGTCGGCGACTCCATCGCCAGTGACTTCTACCGCGAGGTGGCCACCCACCTGGACACCGACACCCGCGCCCTCGTGGTCGGCGTGCTCGACGACACCGGCCACGGCGGCTTCGCCGTCGAGAAGGTGCGCGCCGCGATCGAGGCCGACCCGCGCGTCGGCGGCCGGCTCGCGCTGTGGGCCCGCCGGCTGATGGGCGAGGCGCTCTCGCAGGCCCAGCGCGTGGTCGCCGAACGCGACGCGCTGTCGACCATGCTGGTCGGCGGTGTCGACGGGATGGCGGCCGGCTTCGACCTCGCGGCCGTCGGCGAGATGTTCACCCGGATCACCAAGGCCCACACCAAGCGGATGGCGGCCCTCGGCCTCGCCGCCTGAGCCGCCCGCAGACACGCACGGCCCCGGAGCGGAATTCCCCGCCCGGGGCCGTGCGTGCGCGTGCGGTGTCAGAGGGGTCCCGACCGGTCTCTGCTCTCTGCGACTGGTCCCGGGTGTCCCGGGTGGTCCCTAGGGGTCAGCCCCGCGTCGGAAGTGAAAACGGAGGCCGCCTGCGGGAGGGGCCGGAGCGCCCCGCGGGCCGCAGCAGCAAGGACAGCACCACCGCGGACACCATCACGGAGCCCAGCAGCGTCGCCGCCAGCGTGTTGTGCCCCGGGCCCAGCGACATGTGCGTGAGGTACGCCCCGAACAACGCCCCCGCCACTCCGCTGACCAGCACCGTTCTGGAAGAGGGCAGCCGCTCCCCGAGCGCGCGCACCGCCGCCCCGGCAAGGGCGAGTCCCAGCAGACCGGAGCCGAGCGCTTCCATCAGCAGCATGAGGTCCCTTCCATACGTCGGCGGGCGTGTGCGGGGTGCAGCAGTGCGCTCCTACCCGAAGCGGAAGAAAGGGAAACGGCCCGGCGGATGCATCCGCCGGGCCGTCACTCTCGGTCTGCCGGGACTCAAGTCACGCCCCGTCCGCGCACTCAGAGCGCGCCGAAGCCCACCTTGCGTCCGCTCGGCTCGCCCAGGTCGACGTACGACAGGCGGTCGGACGGCACCAGGACCTTGCGGCCCTTGGCGTCGGTCAGGCTCAGCAGCGGCACCGTGCCGGACAGCGCCGCCGTGACGATGCCCTCCAGCTCCTCGGCGCTCAGGTCGCTCTCCAGCACGATCTCCCGGGGTGCGTGCTGCACGCCGATCTTGACCTCCACGGCTTTGTCCCTCCGACGATCCGGTTCGCGCGATCAGCCGCGCCGTACCCGGTCCACATTAGCCCGGAGAGGGGACACGATCGGCTTGCGGCGGACACGCTCGCAGCGAACAGCCCCCCCTCGCCGCGGGCCCGCGCCCCGGCCTCAGCCCTCGGTGCCGTGCAGCGGGAAACCGGCGATGCCGCGCCAGGCGAGCGAGGTCAGCAGACCCACCGCGGTGTCCCGTGCGACGGGGCTCTCGCTCGACAGCCAGTACCGCGCCACGACCTGCGAGACGCCGCCCAGCCCCACCGCCAGCAGCATCGATTCGTCCTTCGACAGGCCGGTGTCCTCCGCGATGACGTCGGAGATCGCCTCCGCGCACTGGAGCGAGACCCGGTCGACGCGCTCGCGCACCGCCGGCTCGTTCGTCAGGTCGGACTCGAACACCAGCCGGAACGCGCCGCCCTCGTCCTCCACGTACGCGAAGTAGGCGTCCATGGTCGCCTCGACGCGCAGCTTGTTGTCGCTCGTCGACTCCAGCGCCGTGCGCACCGCCAGCAGCAGCGCCTCGCAGTGCTGGTCCAGCAGCGCGAGGTAGAGGTCGAGCTTGCCGGGGAAGTGCTGGTAGAGCACCGGCTTGCTGACACCCGCGCGCTCGGCGATGTCGTCCATCGCCGCCGCGTGGTACCCCTGCGCGACGAAAACCTCCTGGGCCGCGCCCAGGAGCTGGTTGCGTCGGGCGCGGCGCGGCAGTCGCGTGCCCCGGGGACGCGCTGCGTCCGTCTGCTCGATGGCTGTCACGCCGCCTCCCACTTTCTCTAAGAACACACTGCGCTCTGCGCCGCGCCGCCATCGTACTTTTCGGTAACCGAATCTGGTGGGTTCAGGCCGAGTTTTCTCGCTGTACGGACCACTCCCGACCCCCCGGACACGCTGGTCAGCGGTAGTCGTCCTCGTCCAGCGGGACCACCCGGGCCTGCTCGAAGGCATCGCCGTCGGTGGCCTCGTCCCGGTCCACGCCGGTCGGCCGGTCGTCGTCGTGCGGCTGGACGTCGGTGTGCTGCTCCGCGGCATCCGCCTCGGGCGTCTCCGGGTCGGGAAACTCCCGGAGCTCCTCCTGGAAACTGTCCGGTTCGGCAGGATCGACCGTCATACCGCTCCCCTCGCCTTCGCTCGTCTCCCTATGAGCCTAGGAGGAACGCGGTTACGCCGCCAGGTGGTCCTGTGACCGCCGACACAAGGGGCCGGGTGTGATCGTCTCGTAACATTGGCCGCATGTCTTCGACGGAGCTGCCGGGTGTGAAGGCCGCAGCCGAGCTGACCTCCCAGGTGGGGGGCGGCCGGGTGGCCGAGGGGGAGCGGCTGCGCACGGCCCCGCTGTCCGGTCTGGAGCTGAACGTACGGTTCCGGCCACCGGTACGGGAAGGGCTGCCGCCCGCCCTGTTCGTGCACGGTCTCGGCGGGTCCTCGCAGAACTGGTCGGCGCTCATGGAGCAGCTCGCCGGCGACGTGGACTGCGAAGCCATCGACCTGCCCGGGTTCGGCTGGTCGCCGCCGCCCGCCGACCGGGACTACTCCGTCACGGGCCTGGCCCGCGTGGTCATCCGCTACCTCGACGCCGCCGGACGCGGGCCGGTGCACCTGTTCGGGAACTCCCTGGGCGGCGCCGTCTCCACCCGGGTCGCCGCCGTCCGGCCCGACCTCGTACGGACCCTGACGCTCGTTTCGCCCGCGCTGCCGGAGCTGCGCGTGCAGAGGTCGGCCGTGCCCACCGCCCTGCTGGCGCTGCCCGGGGTGGCCACCTTGTTCGGGCGCCTCACCCGCGGCATGAGCGCCGAACAGCGCACCAAGGGGGTGACGGCCCTCTGTTACGGAGACCCCTCCCGGGTGACGTCCGAGGGCTTCGAGGCCGCCGTCGAGGAGATGGAACGGCGGATGGCCCTGCCGTACTTCTGGGACGCGATGACCCGCTCCTCGCGCGGCATCGTCGACGCCTACACCCTCGGTGGCCAGCACGGACTGTGGCGGCAGGCGCAGCGGGTGCTCGCGCCGACCCTGCTGATCTACGGCGGCCGCGACCAGCTGGTGTCGTTCCGCAAGGCGCACAAGGCGGCCGCGGCCTTCCGTGGTTCGCGGCTGCTGAGTCTGCCCGAGGCGGGACACGTGGCGATGATGGAGTACCCGGAGGTGGTGGCCACCGCCTTCCGGGAACTGCTGCGGGACACCGAACGCGCGCGCCAGACTGCTGCCGGGAAGCCGACGGCGGGGCGTGCGGCCGGGCAGGCGGAACACCCCGGGCAGTGCGAACAGAACGAGCAGGGCCAAGACACGGCAGACACCGAAGACGGCAGAGGCTGAGACGCGTGGGACGACATAGTCGCAAGGGCTCCGCCCCCACCAGGCCCGCGCCGCCGGGGGAGTCCGCGCCGGACGAGCGCCCGCGCGAGTCCGTCCGGGTACCGGCGCACGGCGCCCCCTTCGACGCGTTCGGCTCCGGCGCACCGCCGCGCGAGGAGCGGCCGGCCGGGCACCCGGAACAGCGGGAGCCCGGGGGCGCCTGGGGCGCCGGGCCGCCGACCGGCACCGGCACCGTCTACGGGGACTGGCGCGGGGTGCCGCGGGCGCGCGTGGCAGCGCCGCCGCCCGCGCGGGACACCGAGACCCCGGCGTTCGGCACCCCCGCGGTCGGCTTCCCCGGACCCCGTGCGCCGCTCGCCGCGCCGGAGCCCGAACCCGGACCGCAGGCCGAACCCGGACCGCAGGCCGGGACCGGACAGGAGTCCGGGCCCGCGCCCGGGTCCGGCCGCGGCACGAAGATCCGTACCTACACCGGCATGGCCGCGGCGGCGGTGACCACCGTGCTCGCCGTCGTCGTGGCCGGACAAGTGATCGGCCAGGGGGACCGCGATGCCGAGCCGGCCCGGGCCGCCGCGGGCAGCGCGAAGGACCGGCCGGCCACCGGGCAGTCGCCGGCGTCCCGTTCCGAGGGCCGGGCGACGCCCGAGGTGGTTCCGGCGGAGCTGACGTACGAGCAGAAGATGGCCCAGCAGCTGCCGATCGACGCGAAGCTCACCGGTCCCGGCCTCTTCGACACCGTCCCCGGCATCGCCAAGGCCCCGGGCAAGGGGAAGCTGCTGCGCTACCGGGTCGACGTGGAGCAGGGGCTGGGGCTGGACCCGCAGCTGTTCGCGGAGGCGGTGCAACGCACCCTCAACGACCCGCGCAGCTGGGCACACAACGGGGAGATGACCTTCGAGCGGGTACCGGGCGGCGAAGCCGACTTCGTGATCACCCTCGCGAGCCCCGGTACCACGGGCGTCTGGTGCGCCAAGTCCGGGCTGGACACCACCGTCGACAACGTCTCCTGCGACTCCGCGGCCACCGAGCGCGTGATGATCAACGCTTTCCGCTGGGCCCAGGGTTCCCCGACGTACGGCGCGGACCAGATGTTCGCCTACCGCCAGATGCTCATCAACCACGAGGTCGGGCACCGGCTCGGACACGGTCACGTCAACTGCCGGACGCCCGGCGCGCTCGCCCCGATCATGCAGCAGCAGACGAAGTCCCTCGACATCGACGACATCGCCTGCAAGCCCAATCCCTGGGTCTTCCCCGGTAATTGAAACCCGCCGCACGCCCCCGGGCGGGGCCGGCCCTTTTTAGCGTGCTCGAACGCGGGCCGCAGGGGAAAGTTACGACTCTTCACCCCTTCCGGTGGCGCGATGGACAACCGTCCGTCGCGCCTTCGGCATATCGGCTTGAGTTCTCCCGCGGCGGGTCGACGGACCGACGGAGACCGCCTGTAACGGGAGATCGGGGGTGCCACTCGTGCGGATCGGACTGCTCACGGAAGGTGGTTATCCGTATGCGACGGGAGAGGCCGGAGCGTGGTGCGACCGGCTCGTGCGCGGGCTGCCGCAGCACGCGTTCGAGCTCTACGCGCTGAGCCGCAGCGCCGAGCAGGAAGGGCGCGGCCGCGTGCCGCTGCCCGGCAACGTCACCCTGGTGCGGACCGCCCCGCTGTGGGCCCCCGCCGACGACGGACGCGGCCGCTCCCGGCGTGAGCGCCGCCGCTTCGCCGACTGTTTCGGGGACCTCGTCCGCGGAATCTGTGCCGGCGAGCCCGGCCCCTTCGCCGCAGGGCTGTACGGACTGGCCGAACTCGCCCGCGACCAGGGCGGGCTGTACGCCGCCCTGCGCTCGGAAACCGCCGTACGGGCAGTGGAGGCCGGCTGCCGCGCACCGGGTGCGGGCCGTGCCTTACGGGCGGCCCGGGTCCAGGACCTGCTGGAGTTCGTGGACGGACTGGAGCGCCTCCTGCGGCCCTTGTCCCTCGACTGGTACGAGGACCTCGGCCGGGTGGACGTCTGCCACGCCACCGCCGGCGGGACCGCGGCGCTCCCCGGGCTGCTGGCCAAACGCTTCTTCGGGGTCCCGCTGCTGGTCACCGAGTACGGGGTGCGGCTGCGGGCCCACTACCTGGAGCACTCCCCGGACGAGCGGCCCGCCGTACGCGCCCTGCTGGCGGCCTTCCACATCCGCCTGGCCGCCGAGATCTACGCCCGGGCCGACCTGCTGACCCCCGGCAACGCCCACGCCCGCCGCTGGCAGGAGCGGTGCGGGGCCGCGCGGGAGCGGGTGCGCACCGTCCACCCGGGGATGGAGGCGGACCGATTCGCCACCGTCGGGGAGGACCCCGGCTGCGGCGAGGCGGACACCCTCGTGTGGGTCGGCCGGATGGAGCCGGCCAAGGACCTCGTCGCCCTGCTGCACGCGTTCGCCGAGGTGCGCAGGGCCGCGCCGCAGACGCGGCTGCGCATCTTCGCCACCGCCGCCCTCCCCGGCTACCTGGCCGAATGCCGCTCCCTGGCCGCGCAGCTCTTCCCCGACGAGGCCGCCGACGCGCTCACGATGGGGGAGAACCCGGTGACCTTCGAGGAGATCGGCGGACCCGAGGCACCGTCGGCGGCCGACGCCTACGGTGCGGGACGGGTGGTGCTGCTGTCCTCGGTGATCGAGGGCTTCCCGCTCACCCTCGCCGAAGCGATGTTCTGCGGCCGGGCCACCGTCTCCACCGACGTCGGCGCGGTGCGCGAGGTCATCGGCGGGACCGGCCTGGTCGTACCGCCGCGCAACCCCAAGGCCCTGGCCGAGGCCTGCCTGTCGCTGCTGCGGGACCCCGAGCGGGCGCAGCGGCTCGGGGCGGCCGCCCGGGCGCGGGCCCTGGAGCTGTTCACCGTCGAGCAGAACGTGGCCGCGTTCAGGGACGTCTACCTGCTCCTGCTCGCGCAGGGGCCGGCCCGGCCCGAAGGGGGGATCCCCTTCGCCCAGCCGCCGGAGGCGCGGGTGCCGGGGCACTGGACGTCGCCGACCTGGGCGACGGCGCCGCACGACGCCGCGGAGCCGGCGGACCGCGCGCCGGGACGGGATGCCGTGCCCGCGCCGGAACCGGCTCCCGCGCCCGGGCCGGGTCTCGCGCCGGGACCGGATCCGGTGCCCGGGCCCGTGGCCGCACCCCTGGCGGGGTCCGCGTCGGCCGCGGAGGCGGCGGCATGACCCTCGACGACACCGGGCTGCGGCCCGAGCCCGCGGCCGCCCCGCGCCGGCGGGCCGCCGGGGACCCCGTCAAGGCGCTGCTGCACCGCCACCGCGACCTGTGCGAACGCGCCGTCGACCCGCTGGAGATCGCCGCCGGGCTCGAAGCCCACGGCATCACCGACCGCACCGCCGCGCGCTTCCGCCACCGGGACGTCTTCTCCCTCGCCGAGGAGCTCTACGCCCGCACCCCGCGAGGCGAGACCCGGGCCGTGCCGGCCCCGGCCGGCGCCGTCACCCCGGGCGCGCTGCGCCGCTTCGGCTGCGCCCTGCTGCCCGGGGCCGTCGCCCTCGGGGCCGCCGCCGCCCGGCTGCCGTCGGCCGGCGCCGTCGCGGTGGCCGTCACCGTCGCCGCGCTCGTGTGGCCCGGGCGGACCGCCGGGGGGCGGTTCCCCGGCCTGCCGCACCTGCTCGCGGCGGCCGCCGTCGGCTGGGCCGTCCACCGGCACGGCCCCGCCCTCGGTGTCGCCCTCGCCCTGGCCGTCGCCCCCGGACACCTGGCCGCCACCGCCTTCGCGGCCCGCGCCCGGCGCGGCCTGGCCGGGAGCCGCGTCCTGGAGGACTTCGCCGCCGGGGTGCGGCCGCTGCTGGTCGCCGCCGTCGCCGCCTTCACCGCCGCCGCCGCGGGGGCCGCCGTACTCGCCACGGCACCACCGGCCGTGGCCGTCCCGCTCGCGGCGCTGCTCTTCCTGACCCGGCTGCTGCTCGCCCACGGCGCACACCGGGCGCCCGTCGCGGCCGCCCTGGCCGTGGCCCTCGTACCGGTCCCCGCGGCCCCGCTCGCCGCCGCCGCGGGACTCCTCGTACACGCCGTCTTCGCGCTGTCCCGTGCCTCCGCACACGCGCGTCCCTGAGCCTTCGGAAACCGACCCCGGAGCGCCGTACCCCCACCACCCCACCCAGACCAAGGAGAAACAGGATGACCGGCCAGCCAACCAACCAAGGGGCCGCGCGATGAGGGTGCTGCTGATCGGAGCCAACGGATACCTCGGCCGCTACGTCGCCGACCGGCTGCTCGCCGACCCCGCCGTACAGCTCACCGCGCTCGGCCGGGGCGACGACGCCGACGTCCGCTTCGACCTCGCCACCGGCAGCCCGGGGGCCCTCACCCGGTTCCTCGACGCCGTCCACCCGGGCGTCGTCATCAACTGCGCGGGCGCCACCCGCGGCGGCGCCCGGGAGCTGACCCGCCACAACACCGTCGCCGTCGCCACCATCTGCGAGTCGCTGCGCCGCAGCGGCTGCGGGGCCCGGCTCGTCCAGCTCGGCTGCGCCGCCGAGTACGGGCCCAGCCAGCCCGGGTCCTCCACGGCCGAGGACGCCGTCCCGAGACCGGGCGGACCGTACGGCGTCAGCAAGCTGGCCGCGACCGAGCTGGTGCTCGGCTCCGGGCTGGACGCCGTCGTACTGCGGATCTTCTCGCCCGTCGGCCCCGGCACCCCCGCCGGATCCCCCCTCGGCCGGCTCGCCGAAGCCATGAGGCGGGCCATGCAGTCCGGCGACGGCGAACTCAAGCTCAGCGGGCTCGGGGTGCAGCGCGACTTCGTCGACGTACGCGACGTCGCCCGGGCGGTGCACGCGGCCTCCCTCTCCGCCGCCCAGGGCGTCGTCAACATCGGCACCGGCCGCGCGGTCCGGCTGCGCGACGCGGCGGCCGTACTGGCCCGGGTCGCGGGATACGGCGGCTCCCTGCACGAACTCGACGTACCGCACGGCGGCGCGCAGCACCCCCAGGCGCACGGGCACCCGGGACGGCCGCAGGGCCTGCCCGCGATCGGCTCCCCCCGCGCCGAGGCCACGGCCGAGCAACTCGCCGCCGCCCCCCAGCCCCCGTACCCCGACGGATGCGGCAGCTGGCAGCAGGCCGACGTCCGCACCGCCCGCGACCGGCTCGGCTGGCGGCCCCGGATCAACCTGGAGGAGTCCCTGGCCGACATCTGGATGGAGGCGGCGTGCCGCATCTGACGACGCCGCCCCAGGCCGCCGCGACCGGGGCGGGCCGCCTGGGCCTGGGCACCCCCGGGTACGCGCACCCGCTGCTCGCCCCGGTGGAGTGGGCCGAGCTGACCCGTCCCGGGACGCCGCTGCACTGGGCGGTGCTCAACGTCACGGACGGCCCCGGGGGACGGCCCGACGCACACTGCGCGGAGGCGGCCGGGCGGCTGCGCGACGCGGGGGACCCGGGCGGCGCGGGCGGCCGTCTCCTCGGCCATCTCGCCATGCGGGACGGGGCACGGTCCTTCGGGGAGCTGATCGGCGACGCCCACCGCTTCCGCGACTGGTACGGGGTCGGCGGCTTCTACCTGGCCGACACCCCCGCCGACCGGGAGGACCTGCCCGCGGTGCGCCGCGTGGTGGACGCCCTGCGCGGCCTCGGCGACGGGCTCCGCATCGTGCTCGGCCACGGCACCCACCCCTATGAGGGCTACGTCGAGACCGCCGACCAGCTGGTCACCTTCTGCGGCGCCTGGGCCGACTACCGCTGGTCACTGGTGGCGGAGTGGACGGCCGAGTACCCGCCGGAGCTCTTCTGCCACCTGGTGCACGGGGTGCCGCGCACGCACCTGGACGAGGCGCTGCGGATCGCCCGCTGGCAGGGCGCCGGGACGATCTGGTTCACCGACCGGCGCGGCACCGCCGACCGCGACCCCTGGGCGTCGATGCCCGGGTACTGGGACGAAATCGTCTCGCGTATCGGACCGGGTGTCTCGGAATGAAGAAGGGCGTGGCAGTGTTACGGGAGAGAACAACCCACAAATGCTCCCCGCGTCCGCGGGGATGACCCTGGAGTCCCCGTGTCGCTGCCACCCCTGGTCGAGCCAGCAGCTGAGCTCACCGTTGACGAGGTCCGCCGGTACTCGCGTCACCTGATCATCCCCGATGTCGGGATGGACGGCCAGAAGCGCCTCAAGAACGCCAAGGTGCTCGCCGTGGGCGCCGGCGGCCTCGGCTCGCCCGCCCTCATGTACCTGGCCGCGGCCGGCGTCGGCACGCTGGGCATCGTGGAGTTCGACGAGGTCGACGAGTCGAACCTCCAGCGTCAGATCATCCACAGCCAGGCGGACATCGGCCGTTCGAAGGCCGAGTCGGCCCGCGACAGCGTGCTGGGCATCAACCCGTACGTGAACGTGGTCCTTCACGAAGAGCGGCTCGAAGCCGAGAACGTGATGGAGATCTTCAGCCAGTACGACCTCATCGTCGACGGCACGGACAACTTCGCCACCCGCTACCTCGTCAACGACGCCTGCGTGCTGCTGAACAAGCCGTACGTGTGGGGCTCCATCTACCGCTTCGACGGCCAGGCCTCCGTCTTCTGGTCCGAGCACGGGCCCTGCTACCGCTGCCTGTACCCGGAGCCGCCGCCGCCGGGCATGGTCCCGAGCTGCGCCGAGGGCGGCGTGCTGGGCGTGCTCTGCGCGTCCATCGGTTCCATCCAGGTCACCGAGGCGATCAAGGTCCTCACGGGTGTCGGCGAGCCGCTGGTCGGCCGCCTGATGATCTACGACGCCCTGGAGATGCAGTACCGCCAGGTCAAGGTCCGCAAGGACCCCGACTGCGCCGTCTGCGGCCCGAACGCGACCGTCACCGAGCTCATCGACTACGAGGCCTTCTGCGGCGTGGTGTCGGAAGAGGCCCAGGAGGCGGCGGCCGGTTCGACGATCACTCCCAAGCAGCTCAAGGAGTGGATCGACAACGACGAGCCGATCGAGATCATCGACGTCCGCGAGAAGAACGAGTACGAGATCGTCTCGATCCCGGGCGCGAGGCTGATCCCCAAGGGCGAGTTCCTGATGGGCACGGCCCTCCAGGACCTCCCGCAGGACAAGCGCATCGTCTTGCATTGCAAGACGGGTGTCCGCAGTGCGGAAGTCCTCGCGGTCTTGAAGTCCGCGGGCTTCTCCGACGCGGTGCACGTCGGCGGCGGGGTCATCGGCTGGGTCCACCAGATCGAGCCGGAGAAGCCGGTCTACTGACCGTCCACGCAGCCGAGGGGCCGTACCGCGCACGCGCGTGGTACGGCCCCTCGGCGTGTACGGCCACACGGCTGCGGTTGCACGGCCACGGCTGCGACTGCGGCTGCGGCTGGGGCCGGGGCCGGGGCGGCGGTTGGCGGCTCAGGCGTCGTCCGGCTGCTCCGGCAGCGACGGCCGGCCCGACGGGTTCTCACCGGGGGTGCAGACCTTGCCCGCGCCCGGCACCTTCCCGTCCAGCAGGTAGGCGTTCGTCGCCTGCTGCACGCACGGGTCGCCGCTGTTGTACGCGCCGTGCCCCTGGCCCTTGTACGTCAGCTCCACGCCGACGCCGGGGCCGAGCCGCTCCACCATCTTGCGCGCGCCCTCGTACGGGGTAGCCGGGTCGCCGGTGTTGCCGATCACCAGGATCGGGGCGGATCCGCGGGCGGAGACGTCCGGGGTGTCCCAGGCGCCCGCGACCGGCCAGTCCGTGCAGCTCATCAGCGCCCAGCCGAGGAAGTCTCCGAAGACGGGCGAGGCCGAACGGAACTGCGGGAGCTTCGACTTGGTCTGCTCCAGCGTGAAGCGCTGCTTGGAGTCGGCGCAGTTGATCGCCGTGTTCGCCGCGCCGATGTTGCTGTAGCGGCCCTGCTGGTCACGGCCGTTGAGGGCGTCCGACAGCGCCATCAGCAACTGCCCCTGCCCGCCCTCGGCCTCGTCCAGCCCCTGTTCCAGCAGGGGCCAGAGCTCCTTGGAGTAGAGCGCCTGGGCGATGCCGTTGGTGGCGGCGGAATCGGTGAGCTGCCGGCCGGGGAGACCGGGGATCGGCTTGGCCGCCAGCTTCTTCTGGAGCCGGGTGACGTTCTGCTCGACCTCCTTCGCGGTGCTGCCCTGGAGGCGGCAGGCGTCACCGCGGTTCACGCAGTCCTGCGCGAAGTTGCCGAGCGCCAACTGGAAGCCCTTGGCCTGGCCGAGCGCCCCCTGCTCCGAGGTCTGGCTCGGGTCCACGACGGCGTCGAAGACGGCCCGGCCGACGTTCTTCGGGAAGAGGTGGGCGTAGACCCCGCCGAGTTCGGTCCCGTAGGAGATGCCGAAGTAGTTCAGCTTCTCGTCGCCGAGCGCCTGGCGGATCCGGTCCATGTCGCGGGCGGCGTTCTCGGTGCCGACGTAGGGGAGGATCTTGCCGGAGTTCTGCTCGCAGGCCTGCCGGTACCGCTGGATGTTGTCGACGAACGTCTTCTCCTGCTGCGGTGTCGCGGGCGTGGAGTCCGAGGCGTAGTACGCGTCCAGCTGCCGGTCGTTCTCGCAGCGCACGGGGGCGCTGCGGCCCACGCCGCGCGGGTCGAAGCTGACCAGGTCGTAGCGGGAGCGCAGTGCCTCGTACTCCTTGGCTGCGCCCGGGAGGGTGGTGATGCCGGAGCCGCCGGGGCCGCCGAAGTTGAAGAGGAGGGAGCCGATGCGCTTGTCCTTGTCGCGCGCCTTGGCACGGATCAGGGCCAGCTGAATCGTTTCTCCCTCGGGTTTCGCGTAATCGAGGGGTACGTCGAGGGTGGCGCACTGCCAGTCCTTGCCGGGGGCCTGCCCGCCGCCCTCGGCGGCGGTGGGGGCGTCGCACGCCCCCCATTCCAGGGCCTTGGGGGCGTTGCTGCCTGAGGTCGACTTGTCCTTCTCCTTGCCGTCGCCGGAGGAACAGGCGCTGGCGGTGAGCAGCGCGGCGGTGACGGCTGCGGCGGCGGTGACCCGCAGTGCGTGTGTCGGCATGTACCCCATCCTGTGGTCGGACGGGCCGCGGCGCGCGGGTGATGGGCCGTTCGGGGGTGTGCGGAGCGGGCCCGTACGTGGTCACCTGTATCCATGGAACACGCCCAGTGGGTCGGGATCGGCGAAGCCGCCGCCCTGGCCGGTACGACGCCGAACGCCATCCGGCACCTGCACCGGAGCGGGCTGCTGCCGGAGCCCGAGCGGGGCCCGGGCGAGCGGCGCAGGTACGGGTACGAGGACGTCGTCCGGATCCTGTGGGTGCGGGGGATGACCGAACTGGGGACGCCGCCGGCCGAGGTGCGGGCGGCCATGGAGGCCGCGGCGGCCGGGCGGGGCGACCTGCTGACGGAGCTGGAGGCGTCGCTGGAGCGGCACCGGGAGCGTGCCCGGATGCTCCTGTCGACGGTACGCCGCCTGCGGGCGTGCGGGAGCGACCTGCGACTGGTGCCGTCCTCGCCCCCCTCGCCGGCGAGGGCGCACCGCACGACCGCCCTGCACCCGCGGCTGCAGGCGGAGCAGCGGCGGCTGGAGCTGGAGATCGAGGTGCTCTCCGACCCGCAGTTCCCGCCGGACGACCCCCGCGTCGTCGAGCTGGCCCACGACTTCTCGGTCCACCTGCTGGCCCTGGAGGCGGCGGAACGCGCGGCGGACTTCCCGGAGCCGGACTTCATCGACTCCCCGCCCGCCCCCACCGCCCCACTGCCGGCCTCTCTGCCCCTCCCACCCACCATGTCCCCGGCCCTGTCCCGCCTGGCCCGGCTCCTCACGGGCCACCCGGAAACCGGCTGACCCCGGCTCCGGCCCGGCACCGCCTCCCCGGCCGGTCCCGGCCCCGCGCCGGGGCCGGTGGCCCCGGCGCGGGGGGGGGATGCGTAGAAAGTGCGGAGCTAGATGGCTTCCTTGCGGGTCAGGAAGTTGAACGACAGCCAGCCCGGGAGGACCGGGAGCCAGAAGGTCATCAGGCGGAACAGCAGCACCGCCGAGATGGCGACCTCCTTCTCCAGTCCCGCCGCGATCAGGCCCAGCGTCAGGGTCGTCTCCACCGCGCCGATACCGCCCGGCGTCGGCGCCGCCGAACCCAGCGCGTTGCCCGCGAGGAAGACCACCGCGATGCTCGCGTAGCTGATGGCCTGCCCGCCGCCGAACGCGCGGATCGACGCGTCCAGGCACATCACGAAGCACGCCGTCAGCAGCAGCATCCCGCCGATGCCCGTCATCAGCTTCTGCGGCCGCTGGAGCACGTCCAGCATCCGCGGCACCACGCCCGCGAACAGCGCCCGTACCCGTGTCACGACGAACTTCCGCAGGAGCGGCACCGCCGTCACCACCAGCACCAGTACCGCCACCGTCAGCAGACCCGCGATGACCGTCCTGGACGGGGTCATCTCCGGGGTCTTCTCCGTCCCCGTCAGGTAGCCGAAGGACAGCAGCAGCAGGATGTGGCTGGCCAGCCCGAACAGCTGTGAGGCGCCCACGCTCGCCACCGCCAGGCCCGGCCGGACCCCGGCCCGCTGGAGGAACCGGGTGTTCAGCGCGACACCGCCCACCGCCGCCGGGGCCACCAGCTTCACGAACGACCCGGCCACCTGCGCCACCACCGTGCGCGGGAACGACACCCGCTCCGGTACGAACCCCAGCAGGCTCATCGCCGCCGCGAAGTAGCTGAGCGCCGAGAACGCCAGTGCCGCGCCCACCCAGCCCCACCGGGCCTGCCCGATGATGGTCCCGAAGTCCACGTGGGCCAGCTGCGTGAGCAGGAAGTACGCCCCGAACGCCCCCGCGATGAACGAGACCAGCGTGCGCGGCCGGATCCGCTCCAGCCGGGCCGGCTCCACCGGCGCCTGCGGGCGGATCAGCAGCACCTGCCGGCGGATCTGGCTCAGCAGGTCCTCCTCGCGGGCCCCGTCGAGCGCGTCGTCCAGCGCCCGCTTCTCCGCCTTCCGGTCGGCTGCCGGGCTCGCGGCGGAGTCCGCCTCGCGCGCCGCCTTCGCCGCCCGCGAGGACTCCAGTACCGCCTCCCGCTCCCGGTCGGCCCGCTCCCGCGCCAGCCTGCGCAGCGTCGCCCGGGTGGAGCGGCTCAGCGCGATCGGCTGGAGCAGCGGCAGGCAGTCCGCCACCGCGTCCGGGCCGAGCACCGACACCGCCGAGGCGACCGACCGCTCCGCGCCCACCCGCAGGCCGAGCGTGGTCAGCAGCTGTGCGATGTCCATCCGCAGGACCAGGTCGCCGGCCGCGATCTCGCCGCCCCGCAGGTCGGTGAGGATGACATTGCCGGAACGATCCACCACCAGCGCGTCCCCGGTGAGCCGCCGGTGCGCGATCCGCCGCGACTGCAGCGCCCGCACCTGCTCCCACGCGTTGCGCGTCAGCTCGTCGGTGATCTCCTCGTCGTGGAGGGAGTCCAGCGTCCGGCCGCCCAGGTGCTCGTACACGAGCATCACGGCGTCCGGCCCGAGTTCGGAGGTCGCGATCAGCTTCGGCGCGTTGGCGCCGGCCGCGATGGCGGCGTACGCGAGGAGGGCCTCCTGCTCCAGGGCCTGGCGCAGCGACTGCAGGCTGCGCCGGGTCGTGATGCCGCGCAGGGTGAGCCGGCGCCAGACCCGGTAGAAGAAGCCCTGCGCCTGCTGCTCCCGGTCGACGACGGTGACGTCCAGCGGCGGCCCGTCCTCCAGCGTCACGTGGTACCGGCGGCCCCGGTCGCTGACCTCGGAGGCCTCGGCGCCGTCCGGCGCCTCGGCGCGCATCGCGCTGACCGGCTGGAAGCCGACCCGGCGGAGCCCAGCCAGCAGGTTCTGCCCGGTGGGGCGGACGTTCGGGGAGCCGACCGCGTACAGCGTCCCGTACGCCACGCTCCAGCCGATCAGCACCGTCAGGATGATCGAGAAGGGCGTCGTGTAGCCGCTGACCAGCATCGCGAAGGCGTCGAGCAGCAGGACCACCCACAGCGCGACCCGCCAGCGCGGTCGCCGGGTCATCCCGACGGCGGTCATGTACGCGATGACGGGGGCGAGGTAGCCGTGCACCGGGTCGGTGAGGGTGCCGCCGACGCCGGTGGCGCGGGTGAGGGCGTCCTGGATCGTCCCCGGCGCGGCCTGGGAGACCCAGAGGTCGGTGGCGAGGGTGACGCCGTGCGCGAGGACCGCGGCCAGTACGCCGTCGGCGATGCGCAGGCCGTCGCGCTTGATCAGCCGTTCGATGGCGAAGGCGACGGGCACGAGCAGAACGGCGATGCTCGACACCAGACCGGCGACCTTGATCAGTACGTCGGGCGCCTGGCCGGTGCCGTTGGAGATGTCCTGTTCGAGGCCGGCGGTGGTGCCGTGGGCGAAGGCGGAGATGCCGAGGACGATGGCGATGCCGAGGATGCCGACCAGCAGGCGGACGAGGTCGGAGGGCCGGTGGACGCGGGCGGCGAGGAGCGGCTCGTCGACCTCCACCCGGTCGGCGTCCGTCGGGGTGTGGCCGTGCGGGCGCTCGGGGCTGTCGAGGCCGTCGTCGTCACCGTCGTCCCGGGCAGCGGGGATGTCGTCGGGCCGGCCGTGACCGCCGTCGGGGCCGCCGTCGCCACCTTTGCCGACGGGCTCCGGGCCCGGCTCCCGGCGGTCGTCGCGGGGCGTGTCTGGGCGTGCGCCGTCGTTCGACGTCGCGCCGTCCGGAGGGCTCACACCCTGCTCCTTCGCCGTCACTTCCGTCTCTTCTTGATCACGTATCACCAGTCACCGCCCGGAAGATGGTGGCACGGACCGGCGTGCGTGCGGGGCAGCAGGGTGCGCGCCGGTGCGGAAGGAAACCTTCCACGGCCCTGTCGGTGGAGTGCGGCACCATGGTCCGGATGAGCGCAGAACTGCCCGAGTACGCGGAGCGGGTGCTGGAGGTGGCCGAGCGGATTCCGCCCGGCCGGGTGATGACGTACGGGGACGTCGCGGAGTGGCTCGGCGTGGGCGGACCACGCCAAGTCGGCCGCGTCATGGCCCTGTACGGCGGCGCCGTGCCCTGGTGGCGCGTGGTGCGCGCGGACGGCCGGCCGCTGCCGGGCAGCGAGCACCGGGCCCTGGAGCACTACCGGGCCGAGGGCACACCGCTGCGCGAGGGCGCCGGCGGCGAGCCGCGGCTGGTGATGCGGCGGGCGCGCTGGGACGGCCGGGACGGACGTGACGGAGGCGACGAGGCTCACATCTGACAGCTTCGGCCATTCGTGGCCCGGGCGGGAGGTCGAAGGCTCGTACGGAGGACGGCACGAGGGGTCGGCGGCGCGCCCTGCGTACCGCGCCGGTGCCCGCGGGACGACTGCGGCGGGCGGTGCCGGTGGCGTAGCGTTGCCTCTTCGGCCGTCCCGCCCGGCGCCGCCGCGAGCGACGCCCCGGACGCACCGCCCGGCGCATCCGCGCCAGCCGAACCACCCGTACCGCCCGCAGACCCACCAGGACCGGCACCCCACGTGATCACCTCCCCCTCCGACCGCTCTGAGCGGCGCACGCGTGCCTCCGACGCGTACCGCCTGGTGCGCACCGGGCCGGAACGGGTGGCTCCCCCTGTCCTGGACGCAGCGCAACGCGCGGTGGTTGAGCACACCCGGGGACCTCTGCTGGTGCTGGCCGGGCCGGGCACCGGCAAGACCACCACGCTGATCGAGGCGGCGGCCGCCCGGGTCGAGGCGGGGACCGACCCGGCCCGCATCCTGATCCTGACCTTCAGCCGCAAGGCGGCCGTCGAGCTGCGCGACCGGGCCGCCCTGCGGCTCGGCGGCGCCCGCGCCCCGCAGGCCACCACCTTCCACTCCTTCTGCTACGGCCTGGTCCGCGCCCACCAGGACACCGACCTGTTCGCCGACCCCCTGCGGCTGCTGTCCGGGCCGGAGCAGGACGTGATGGTCCGCACCCTGCTGGAGGGCCAGCGCCGGATCCGCTCCATCCGCTGGCCGGACGACCTGCGGGCCGCGCTGACCACCCGGGGGTTCGCGGACGAGGTCCGGGCCGTCCTGGCCCGCGCGCGGGAGCTGGGCCTGGGACCGGACGCCCTGTCGGACTTCGCCGACCGCATCGGCCGCCCCGACTGGAAGGCGGCCGCCGCGTTCCTCTCCGAGTACCTCGACGTCCTGGACCTCCAAGGCGCCCTGGACTACGCGGAGCTCCTGCACCGCGCCGTGCTCCTCGCGGAGCGCACGCCGGCACTGGCCTGCGCGTACGACGTGATCTACGTCGACGAGTACCAGGACACGGACGCCTCGCAGCTGCGGCTGCTGCGCGCGCTGAACGGGCCGGGCGGCACGCTGGTCGCCTTCGGCGACCCGGACCAGTCGATCTACGCGTTCCGGGGCGCCGACATCAACAACATCCTCGACTTCGAGGGCTCCTTCCCGGGGGCGGAGGTACGGGCCCTGACGGTCGGCCGCCGCTCGGGCTCCGCCCTGCTGGCCGCCACCCGCCTGCTCACCACCCGCATGCCGGTGCCGCGCCTGCCGTCGGCCGCCGTCCGGGCGCACCGGGCGCTGCAGCCCGTACGGGAGGGGGGCCGGGTGGAGGTGTACACGTACCCGACGGCCGGCGCCGAGCTCGACAACATCGCCGACATCCTGCGGCGGGCCCACCTGGAGGACGGCGTGCCGTGGCGGGACATGGCCGTCCTGGTCCGCGCGGGCGGCCGCACGCTCCCGGCGATGCGCCGCGCGCTGATCTCGGCGGGGGTCCCGGCGGAGACGGACGGCTCGGACACCCCCCTCCGCCACGAGCCGGCCGTCGCCCCCCTCCTGACCGCCCTCCGCCTCACCGCGACGGCCGCCGCCTCGGCCGCCCCCGCGGCGCTGCCCGGCCAGGGCGAGGAGCCCGTCAGCACCCCGGCCGCCGGCTCCGTCGGTACCCCGGCCGCCGATTCCGGTGGGCCGGCGGCCGGCGTCCCGGCCCCGGCGGACTCCGGCGGCCACCCCCTTGCCGCCGTCCCGGCGCAGCCGGTCGCGGCTCCGGCCGGCCCGGGGGCGGGCTCGACCGTGGCCTGCGGTGCCGACGACGCCGACGCGGCCGGCCGCAGCGCCTTGGCCGAGCCGGCCGGTCCCACCGCCGGGCCGGGCGAGGGCCCCGCCCCGTCCGGCGACGCCGCCGATCCGGAGGCGGCCGGCGCGGGGTGGGTCGGTGTCGAGGCGGCCGTGGCGTTGCTGGGGTCGCCGCTCGGGGGGATGGACGCGGCCGACCTGCGCCGGCTCGGGCGGGCGCTGCGGGACGAGGAGCGGGCCGCCGGGGTCGCCGTGCCCGCGCCCTCCGACGTGCTGCTCGCGCGCGCCCTCGCCGAGCCCGAGCGGCTCGTCGCCCACGACCCCGCCTACGCCCGCGGAGCGCAACGCCTCGGCCTGCTCCTGCGCAAGGCCCGCGAACTCCTCGAAGGCGGCGGCACCGCCGAAGAGGCCCTCTGGCTCCTCTGGGACGGCACCCCCTGGCCCCAGCGCCTCGAACGCAGCGCCCGCCGCGGCGGCGCCGCAGGCCGCAACGCCGACCGCGACCTCGACGCCGTCTGCGCCCTCTTCGACACCGCCGCCCGCGCGGAGGAACGCACCGGCGGCCGCGGCGCCCTCAACTTCCTCGAACAGCTCGAAGCCGAGGACATCGCCGCCGACACCCTCACCCGCAAGGCCCACCGCCGCGACGCCGTCCGGCTGATGACCGCCCACCGCTCCAAGGGCCTCGAATGGGGCCTCGTGGTCGTCGCCGGCGTCCAGGAAGGGCTCTGGCCCGACCTCCGCCGCCGCGGCTCCCTCCTGGAGGCCGACCGCATCGGCCGCGACGGCCTCGCCGACCCGCTCACCCCCGGCGCGCTCCTCGCCGAGGAGCGCCGGCTCTTCTACGTCGCCACCACCCGCGCCCGCCACCGCCTCGTCGTCACCGCCGTCAAGGCCCCCGCCGAGGACGGCGACCAGCCCTCCCGTTTCCTCACCGAACTCGGCGTACCGGTCAAGGACGTCACCGGCCGCCCCCGCCGCCCCCTCTCCGTCCCCGCGCTCGTCGCGGAACTCCGCGCCACCACCGTCGACCCCGAGGCCTCCGAGGCGATGCGCGACGCCGCCGCCCGGCGCCTCGCCCGCCTCGCCGCCCTCACCGACGACGAGGGCCGCCCCCTGGTCCCCGCCGCGCACCCGCAGCGCTGGTGGGGCCTGTACGAACCCACCCGCAGCAGCGTCCCGCTGCGCGACCGCGACCGGCCCGTCGCCCTGTCCGGCAGCGCCCTGGACCAGCTCGCCAACACCTGCTCCCTCCAGTGGTTCCTCGGCCGCGAGGTCAAGGCCGACGCCCCCTCCACCGCCGCCCAGGGCTTCGGCAACGTCGTCCACGTCCTCGCCGACGAAGTCGCCTCCGGCCGGACCCCCGCCGACCTCGCCGTCCTGATGGAACGCCTCGACTCCGTCTGGGACGCCCTCGCCTTCGACGCCCCCTGGAAGTCCCGCCAGGAGAAGGACAACGCCCGCGCCGCCCTCGAACGCTTCCTGCGCTGGCACGCCACCGACCGGGGCGGCAGGGCGGCCGTGGCCACCGAGCACGACTTCGACGTCACGCTCGAAGCGGGCGACTTCGCCGTTCGCATCCGGGGTTCCATGGACCGGGTCGAATCCGACCCCCAGGGGCGTGCGTACGTCGTCGACTTCAAGACCGGCAAGGCCGCGCCCACCAAGGACGAGGTCGCGCGGCACCCCCAGCTCGCCGTCTACCAGCTCGCGGTCCGAGGGGGTGCCGTCGACGAGGTCTTCGACGGCCGACGCCCCGAACCCGGCGGCGCCGAGCTCGTGCAGCTGCGCCAGGGCGCCGCCAAGCGCGACGGCGGCGACGAGGTGCCGAAGGTCCAGGCGCAGCCGCCGCCGGACGGCGAGTGGGCCACCGACCTGCTCGCCACCGCCGCCGGCCGGGTGCTGGACGAGCGCTTCACGCCCACTACCGGCCAGCACTGCGACCACTGCTCCTTCCGCAGCGCGTGCAGCGCCCGCCCGGAGGGCCGTCACACCGTGGAATGACGGTCCGGGCGGCGGGGGCTGTCAGTGCGGGCGGCTAGCCTTTCGGGGTGTCCGCGCGTCCGTCCGGCCCACCGGCCCTCACCGATCCCGAGCAGCTCAAGGAGCTCCTCGGGATCCCCTTCACGCCGGAACAGCTGGCCTGTGCGACCGCCCCGGCCGCCCCCCAGGTCATCGTCGCCGGAGCCGGCTCCGGCAAGACCACCGTCATGGCCGCGCGCGTGGTGTGGCTGGTCGGCACCGGCGCGGTCGCCCCCGAACAGGTCCTCGGCCTGACCTTCACCAACAAGGCCGCCGGCGAGCTCGCGGAGCGCGTGCGCAAGGCCCTCGCCGGCGCCGGCATCAGCGACCCGGACCCTTCCCCGGACCCGTCCTCGGGCTCCGCCCCGGCCGAGGGCGGCGCGGCCGCCGGCGAGCCCCGCATCTCCACCTACCACTCCTTCGCCGGACAGCTCCTCAAGGACCACGGCCTGCGCATCGGCCTGGAACCCAGCTCCCGGCTGCTCGCGGACGCCACCCGCTTCCAGCTCGCCGCCCGCGTGCTGCGCGAGGCCCCCGGCCCGTACCCGTCGCTGACGAAATCCCTGCCCGACCTGGTCAGCGACCTGCTCGCGCTCGACGCCGAGCTGTCCGAGCACCTGGTCGGCCCCGAGGAACTGCGTACGTACGACACCCGGCTCCTGGACGAACTCGCCGGCACCAGACTCACCAACGACGACCTGCGCAAGGTCCCCGAGGCGGTGCGCGGCCGGCTCGAACTGCTGGAGCTGACCGAGCGCTACCGCGAAGCCAAACGCTCCCGGGACCTGTACGACTTCAGCGACCAGATGGCCCTCTCCGCGCGGCTCGCCACCACCCGGCCCGAGGTGGGGGCGCTGCTGCGCGAGGAGTTCCGGGTCGTCCTGCTCGACGAGTACCAGGACACCTCCGTCGCGCAGCGGCTGCTGCTGTCCGCACTGTTCGGCGCCGGCAC
Source organism: Streptomyces sp. NBC_00539 (assembly GCF_036346105.1). GTDB lineage: Bacteria > Actinomycetota > Actinomycetes > Streptomycetales > Streptomycetaceae > Streptomyces. The sequence goes on along the minus strand of NZ_CP107811.1, from coordinate 2,577,357 downwards.
GGGGCACGCCGTGACCGCCGTCGGCGACCCCTGCCAGGCGATCTACGGCTGGCGCGGCGCCTCCGTCGCCAACCTCGACGACTTCCCCGAGCACTTCCCGAACGCGGACGGCAGCCCCGCCACCCGGTACTCCCTCAGCGAGAACCGGCGCAGCGGCGGACGGCTGCTCGACCTGGCCAACGGCCTCGCCGCGCCCCTGCGCGCCATGCACGAGGGCGTCGAGGCGCTGCGGCCCGCGCCGGGGGAGGAGCGGGCCGGCTCGGTCCGCTGCGCCCTGCTGCCCACGCACGCGGAGGAACTGGAGTGGCTCGGCGACTCCGTCGCGCACCTGGTCCGTACCGGGACGGCGCCGGGCGAGATCGCGGTGCTGTGCCGCTCGGCCGGGGACTTCGCGCGGATCCAGGCGGTACTGGTGGCCCGCGAGGTGCCGGTCGAGGTGGTCGGGCTGTCCGGCCTGCTGCACCTGCCCGAGGTCGCGGACCTGGTCGCGGTGTGCGAGGTGCTCCAGGACCCGGGGGCCAACGCCCCGCTGGTGCGCCTGCTGACCGGCCCGCGCTGGCGGATCGGCGCCCGCGACCTGGCGCTGCTGGGGCGGCGGGCGCGGCAGCTGGTCGGCCGCGCGCCCGGTGCGGTGGATCCCGACGAGCGCCTCGCGGCGGCCGTCGAGGGCGTGGACCCGGTGGAGGTCATCTCGCTCGCGGACGCGCTGGAGACGTTCCTGGACTCCGCCGGGGCCGTCCCGGGCGAGGACCTGCCGTTCTCCGCGGAGGCCCGGGTCCGCTTCGCGTACCTCGCGCAGGAGCTGCGCGACCTGCGGCGTTCGCTCGCCGACCCGCTGATGGACGTACTGCACCGGGTGCTGGCGGTGACCGGGCTGGAGGTGGAGCTGTCCGCCTCCCCGCACGCGCTGGCCGCCCGGCGGCGCGAGACGCTGTCCGGGTTCCTGGACGTCGCGGCCGGGTTCGCCTCGCTGGACGGAGAGGCGTCGCTGCTGGCGTTCCTCGCCTTCCTGCGCACGGCCGCGCAGTACGAGAAGGGCCTGGACCACGCCCTGCCGGGCGGGGAGAACACGGTCAAGGTGCTGACGGCCCACAAGTCCAAGGGGCTGGAGTGGGACGTGGTGGTCGTACCGGGCCTGTGCGCGGGGGCGTTCCCGAAGGAGAAGCCGCCGGAGGCCTGGACCTCGTACGCGAAGGTCCTGCCGTACGCGCTGCGCGGCGACGCCGCGACCCTGCCGGCGGATCCGGCGTGGACCTCGGCGGGCCTCAAGTCGTTCAAGGCCGGGCTGAAAGAGCACAAGGCGGTGGAGGAACTCCGCCTGGGGTACGTGACGTTCACGCGGCCGCGCTCGCTCCTGCTGGCCTCCGGGCACTGGTGGGGCCCGACGCAGAAGAAGCCGCGGGGGCCGTCGGCCTTCCTGGAGGCCCTGTACGCGCACTGCGAGGCGGGCCACGGGGAGATCGAGGCCTGGGCGGACGAGCCGGAGCGCGACGCGGAGAACCCGGCCCTGACGGCCGCCGCGAGCGCGGACCACGCCTGGCCGCTCCCGTTGGACCCGGCCTCGCTGGCGCGTCGCCGCCGCGCGGCGGCCCTGGTGGAGTCCCACCTCTCGACCGCCCACCTCTGGCCCCCGCACTGCGAGGAGCCGTCCTACGACGACCCCCCGTGGCCGGACCCGGACCTGGACCTGGAGCCTGGCCTGGACCTGGACCCGGACCTGGACCCGGACCGGGACCCCGTTCCGGACCCGGACCCGGAGCCGGGCCCGGGCCAGGACCCCGACCCGGGCGCCGCCGCCCCCGAGCTCCCGCGCCCCCGGACCGCCCTGCCCGGCCCCCGGACCGCCCCCGCCGAGGACCTCTGGGAGGCCGAGGCCTGGGCCACCGCGCCCGCGGACGACCTGTGGCCGCAGGCCCCTCCGGCGGGGCCCTCGCCCCGTGCCGCACACGGCGAAGCGCCACGGCCCGGCTCCGCCGTACCCGCCGACGGCCCCGGGCCCTGGGCCGGCCCCCGCGCGCCCGGCGAGGATCCGTGGCCGGAGGCCCCCGCCCGGGCCCAGGGCCCCGGCGGGGGCGGCGCGCAAGCGCCGGGAGCCGAAGAGGCGCGGACCGTGGCCTCCTGGGACCGGGATCTCGACGCGCTCGAAGGCGAGCTCCGCCGTGCCCGTACGGCGGTGCGCGACGTCGAGCTGCCGGCCTCCCTCTCCGCCAGCCAGCTGCTGCGCCTCGCCGCCGACGAGGAGGGCTTCGCCCGCGAGCTCGCCCGCCCCATGCCCAAGCCGCCCCAGCCCGCCGCGCGCCAGGGCACCCGCTTCCACGCCTGGGTCGAGTCCCGCTTCGACGAGCTCCCGCTGCCCCTCCTCGACGTCCTCGACCCCGCCACCGAGCTCCCCGGCGCCGCCTCCGACCAGGACATCGCCGACGAGGCCGACCTCGCCTCCCTCAAGGCCGCCTTCGAGCGCAGCGAGTTCGCCGACCGCACCCCGCACCGGATGGAGGCCCCGGTCCAGCTCACCCTCGCCGGCCGCGTCGTCCGCGGCCGGATCGACGCGGTCTACAAGAACCCCGACGGCTCGTACGAGATCGTCGACTGGAAGACCGGCCGGACCACCGAGGCCGACCCCCTCCAGCTCGCCGTCTACCGCCTGGCCTGGGCCGAGGCCACCCGGACCCCGCTCGACCGGGTCTCCGCCGCGTTCCTCCACGTCCGCAGCGGGCGCGTGATCCGTCCCCGCGACCTGCCCGACAGGGCCCGTCTTGAGCGGATCCTCCAAGGCACATCGGGCACGGACGGCGCCCCCCAGGCGGACGGTTAGGCTCGTAGGCATGAGCGAAAACCCGGCGGACAGCGTCGTCCGCACGTACATCGACACCCACCGCGCCGCCTTCCTGGCCGACCTCGCGGAGTGGCTGCGCATCCCGTCCGTCTCGGCCCAGCCCGAGCACGCGGGCGATGTACGGGCCAGTGCCGAATGGCTCGCCGCCAAGCTCAAGGAGACCGGCTTCCCGGTCGCCGAGGTCCTGGAAACCCCGGGCGCCCCCGCCGTTTTCGCACAGTGGCCGAGCGCCGACCCGGACGCCCCCACCGTCCTCGTCTACGGGCACCACGACGTGCAGCCCGCCGCCCGCGAGGACGGCTGGCACACCGACCCGTTCGAGCCGGTCGTCAAGGACGGCCGGATGTACGGGCGCGGCGCGGCCGACGACAAGGGCCAGGTGTTCTTCCACACCCTCGGGGTGCGCGCACACCTCGCCGCCACCGGCGCCGACGCCCCCGCCGTGCACCTCAAGCTCCTCATCGAGGGCGAGGAGGAGTCCGGCTCCGTCAACTTCCGGGCCCTGGTCGAGCGCGAGGCCGCCCGCCTCGCCGCCGATGTCGTGATCGTCTCCGACACCGGCATGTGGTCGGAGACCACCCCCACCGTCTGCACCGGCATGCGCGGCGTCGCGGACTGCGAGATCGACTTCCACGGACCCGACCAGGACATCCACTCCGGCGCCTTCGGCGGGGCCGTGCCCAACCCGGCCACCGCCGCCGCCCGCCTCGTCGCCGCGCTGCACGACGCGGACGGCCGGGTCACCATCCCCGGCTTCTACGACGGCATCGCCGAGCTCAGCGACGCCGAACGCCGGCTGATCGCCGAGCTGCCCTTCGACGAGGCGCAGTGGCTGCGCACCGCCAAGTCGCACGTGGCCGCCGGCGAGAAGGGCTACTCGACGCTGGAGCGCGTCTGGGCCCGCCCGACCGCCGAGGTCAACGGCATCGGCGGCGGCTACCAGGGGCCCGGCGGCAAGACCATCGTGCCCGCCTCCGCCCACGTGAAGCTTTCGTTCCGCCTGGTGTCGGGGCAGGACCCGTACGAGGTCGAGGCCGCCGTCCGGGACTGGGTCGCGGCCCGGGTCCCCGAGGGGATCCGGCACTCCATCGTCTTCGGCGCCCCGACGCGGCCGTGCCTGACCCCGCTGGACCACCCCGCCCTGCAGTCCGTCGTACGGGCCATGGGCCGCGCCTTCGGTCAGCCGGTCCTGTTCACGCGCGAGGGCGGCTCCGGCCCCGCCGCCGACCTCCAGGACGTCCTGGACGCCCCGGTCCTCTTCCTCGGCATCTCCGTCCCGTCGGACGGCTGGCACTCGCCGAACGAGAAGGTCGAGCTGGACCTGCTCTTCAAGGGCGTGGAGACGGCCGCCTACCTCTGGGGGGACCTCGCCGCCCACGGGAAGCCCGCCTGAGGGACCGGACCACACGAAGCCACCCGCCTGCCCACACCCGCGCCGCCTGCCTAGCCCGCCTGTCCACCACCGGGGGAGTTGGAAGTACCTGTGAGCACCCGTACCGAGCGCCCGCTCTCGCTCGCCGCGCCCAGCGGCATCGACCGCGCCGCGCACCACCGCCTCGACGAGGCCTGGCTCGCCGCCGCCTGGAGCCACCCGACGACCCGCGTCTTCGTCGTCTCCGGCGGCCAGGTCCTGATCGACGACACCCCCGACGGCGGCACGGGCATCGTGATGACCCCCGCCTTCGAGGCCCCCGTCACCCAGACCCACCGTTACTTCCTGGGCACCGACGAGGACGGCGTACGGTACTTCGCGCTGCAGAAGGACTCCCTGCCGGGCCGCATGGACCAGTCGGCGCGCGCGGCCGGGCTGCGGGAGGCGGGGCTGCTGCTGTCGCCGCGCGACGCCGGGCTGATGGTGCACGCGGTGGCGCTGGAGAACTGGCAGCGGATGCACCGTTTCTGCTCCCGCTGCGGCGAGCGCACCGTCGTGGCGGCGGCCGGGCACATCCGGCGCTGCCCGGGCTGCGGCGCCGAGCACTACCCGCGCACCGACCCGGCGGTGATCATGCTGGTCACCGACGAGCAGGACCGCGCGCTGCTGGGCCGCCAGGTGCACTGGCCGGAGGGCCGTTTCTCGACGCTGGCCGGGTTCGTGGAGCCGGGCGAGTCCATCGAGCAGTCGGTGATCCGCGAGGTGTGGGAGGAGGCGGGCGTCAAGGTGGGCGAGGTCGAGTACGTCGCCAGCCAGCCCTGGCCGTTCCCGTACAGCCTGATGCTCGGGTTCACGGCGCGCGCCGTCACCTCGGAGATCACGGTGGACGGCGAGGAGATCCAGGAGGCCCGCTGGTTCTCCCGCGAGGACCTGCGCGGGGCGATCGAGTCGGGTGAGGTGCTCCCGCCGTCGGGGATCTCCATCGCGGCCCGGCTGGTCGAGCTCTGGTACGGCGAGCCGCTGCCGCGGCCCGCGGCCCGGCCGTAACGTTCGTCACAGCGGAAGGCCCCCGCCGCGGCGGGGGCCTTCCTGCGTGCGGTGCGCGGTCCGGTCAGACGGCGAGGGCCTGCTTGACCTGGGCCAGGCTCGGGTTCGTCATGACGGACTCGTTGCCCGTGGCGGACTTCACGAGCACGGTCGGAACGGTCTGGTTGCCACCGTTCGCCTGCTCCACGAAGGCCGCGGACGCCGGGTCGAGCTCGATGTTGATCTCGTCGTACGCGATGCCTTCCCGGTCCAGCTGGGTCTTCAGCCGGCGGCAGTAGCCGCACCAGGTCGTGCTGTACATCGTGACGGAACCCGTGTCCTGCATGCTGCGCTCTCCTTCGTGGGGCTCGGTGGTCCGAGTACTCGAACGTACGCGACCGCCCCGCCATTCCCGGACGAGCGCCCCGCCCGCCCCGGCCGCTGCGCCCGCCCCGGCCGCTGCGCCCGCTGCGGACGGAGCCGGGGCGAAGCCGGGGTGGAGGCGCAGGTGGGGCCGTGGGCGGGACCGCGGGCGGGGCGGCGGGTAGGGCTTCGGATAAGTACGACGGATACCGGCGGCCTGTGGACAACGTTCCCGCCCGGCACACCGGACCTGGCAGCATGGCGGGGTGACATCAGCAACGCACTCCTCATCCTTCCCGTCCGGCGCCGACTCGGCCGACGCGGTGCTCCAGGGCCTCGACCCGGAGCAGCGCGAGGTCGCGACGACCCTGCGCGGGCCGGTGTGCGTGCTCGCCGGAGCCGGTACGGGCAAGACCCGCGCCATCACCCACCGCATCGCCTACGGTGTCGCCTCGGGGCAGCTCATGCCCGCCAGCGTGCTGGCCGTCACCTTCACCAACCGCGCGGCCGGCGAGATGCGCGGCCGGCTGCGCACCCTGGGCGCGGGCGGGGTACAGGCCCGGACCTTCCATGCCGCCGCCCTGCGCCAGCTCCAGTACTTCTGGCCCCGGGCCATCGGCGGGGAGGTGCCCCGGCTGCTGGAGCGCAAGATCCAGTTCGTGGCCGAGGCGGGGTCGCGCTGCCGCATCCGCCTCGACCGGGGCGAGCTGCGCGACGTCACCGGCGAGATCGAGTGGGCCAAGGTCACCCAGACCGTCCCCGCCGACTACCCGGCGGCCGCCCTCAAGGCGGGCCGCGAGGCGCCCCGGGACATGGCGGAGATCGCCCAGATCTACGGCACCTACGAGCAGCTCAAGCGCGACCGGAACATGATCGACTTCGAGGACGTGCTGCTCCTCACCGTCGGCATCCTCCAGGACCGCCACGACATCGCCGCGCAGATCCGCGCCCAGTACCAGCACTTCGTGGTGGACGAGTACCAGGACGTCAGCCCGCTCCAGCAGCGCCTGCTGGACCTGTGGCTCGGCGACCGCGACAGCCTCTGCGTCGTCGGCGACGCCAGCCAGACCATCTACTCCTTCACCGGCGCCACCCCCGACCACCTGCTGAACTTCCGCGCCAAGTACCCGCAGGCCACCCTGGTCAAGCTGATCCGCGACTACCGCTCGACCCCCCAGGTGGTCCACCTCGCCAACGGCCTGCTGAACCAGGCCAAGGGCCGGGCCGCCGAACACCGGCTGGAGCTGGTCTCCCAGCGCGAGCCCGGCCCCGACCCGGTCTACGCCGAGTACCCCGACGAGCCCGCCGAGGCCGAGGGCGTCGCCGCCCGCATCCGTGACCTGATCGCCGCCGGGGTCCCGGCCGGCGAGATCGCGGTCCTCTACCGCATCAACGCCCAGTCCGAGGTCTACGAGCAGGCCCTCGCCGACGCCGGGGTGCCCTACCAGCTGCGCGGCGCCGAACGCTTCTTCGAGCGGGCCGAGGTCCAGAAGGCGATCCTCGCGCTGCGCGGCGCCGCCCGCTCCGGTGGCAACGACCCGCTGCTCGAAGACGTCGTGGAGCTGGGCTCCCAGGTCCGTGCGGTGCTCAGCTCCACCGGCTGGACCAGCGAGCCGCCCGCCGGCTCCGGAGCCGTCCGCGACCAGTGGGAATCGGTGGCCGCGCTGGTCCGTCTCGCCGAGGACTTCGCCCGCAGCCGCCCCGGCGCCACCCTGGCCGAGCTCACCGTCGAGCTGGAGGAACGCAAGGCCGCCCAGCACGCGCCGACCGTGCAGGGCGTCACCCTCGCCTCGCTGCACGCCGCGAAGGGCCTGGAGTGGGACGCGGTGTTCCTCGTGGGCCTCACCGACGGCATGATGCCGATCACCTACGCCAAGACCGATGAGCAGGTCGAGGAGGAACGCCGGCTGCTGTACGTCGGCGTCACCCGGGCGCGGCTGCACCTGACGCTCTCCTGGGGCCTGTCCCGCGCGCCCGGCGGGCGGGCCTCCCGGCGCCCCAGCCGGTTCCTGAACGGCCTGCGGCCCGGCTCGCCGGCCCCCGGAGCCAAGGCGGGCGCCGCGGGCGAGCGGGCGGCCCGCAAACGCGGCCGCCGCGGCCCGGTGCTGTGCCGGGTCTGCGGCAAGACCCTCACCGAGGCGGGCGAGCTCAAACTGATGCGCTGCGAGGACTGCCCGTCCGACATGGACGAGGGCCTGTACGAGCGGCTGCGGGAGTGGCGTGCGGCCCAGGCGAAGGAGCAGGGCCTGCCGGCCTACTGCGTCTTCACCGACAAGACGCTGATGGCGATCGCGGAGGCCGGGCCGTCCGAGGAGGGCGAGCTCTCGATGATCTCCGGAGTGGGCGGCCGCAAGCTCGAGCGGTACGGAGCCGACGTGCTGGCCATCTGCGCAGGCCAGGAGCCGGAGGGCGAGGATTCTGACGACGCGTAGAAACTCGTCGGAAAAATAGTTTGCACATGCCCAGCGGATCCCCATAGGTTCTTAGCAACGGAAACGGTGGCTTCTCCGAAGCCCCTGATCCGTGCTGTACTTGGCTGTACTTATCCGAATACGCATGGGACAGGCCCTCGGGCCGGGTCCCCGAGACGCCGAGAGGAGGCGAGACCAGTGACCAGCTTCATGACCTTCACCAAAATGACCGATCGCTCGGTCGCCGCTTCCTGCACGCTCGGCTCCTCCTCGCTCCTCCCGATCCTCGCGACCGGTCCGTCCCGGATTTCCGCGGACAGCCCTGTCCTGACGGCCGCGCCCTGCGCGCTGCTCGTCAGCGACCGGAATGAGCGACCGACCCAGGCACCGGTGGCAGTACAGGCTGCGGAAGCCCAGGCGCATGGCGCCTATGGCTTCGCGGCCGCAGCCGGTGCCGGATCCAAGACGACGCAGACGAAGCAGCAGCACCACCTGATGTGGGCCTTCCGTGGGCTCGAACCCTGGAGTGATCCAGTCTGATCTCAAGATCAGGCCGGCGCCTTCAGGGCCGCGGAACCCCACCCGGGATCCGCGGCCCTTCTGTTTGTCCCCGAACGGGGACGACAGAGCGAAGGGGCCTCGGGACTGGCAAGAACAGGTACCAGCCGACCCCGGCCGAACCCGGCCGGAACGACTAGTCAACAAAGACGAGGAAGAAACCACCGTGCAACTCGAAGCGCACGCCCCGTCCGTACCGCAGACCCAAACGATCTCCCCGCCCGCAGTCCCGGAGGACTCCACCTTGACTCCCCTCACCGCGCTGACCGCGCTCGACGACGCCATCGAGAACCTCGGCGTACCCGTCCCCTGCCGCACCTTCGACCCCGAGGTCTTCTTCGCCGAGTCCCCGGCCGACGTCGAGTACGCCAAGTCCCTCTGCGGCACCTGCCCGCTGGTCGAGGCCTGCCTCGCCGGGGCGAAGGAGCGCCGCGAGCCCTGGGGTGTCTGGGGCGGAGAGCTCTTCGTCCAGGGCGTGGTCGTCGCCCGGAAGCGGCCCCGTGGCCGTCCGCGCAAGAACCCGGTTGTCGCGGCATGACCGCCATCGGAACCATCGACCGCCCCCTGACGCACGACCCCTTGAAGCAGGCCCCCATGTCCCCCTTCGCCACCACGAGCGAGCAGCCGCACGGCTCCGCCACCGCAGACTTCATCACCGCCGGCGCGATCACCTCGCGTCAGAACAGGACCCGCGAAATGCAACTCATCCCAGAAGCCATGGCTCGTGCCCATATGGACGACCGCATGCGTGAGGCCGACGCCGAGCGTCACGCCCTGCGCCTGGTCTCCGCCCGGCGCATGCAGCGTCGAGCCGAGCGCGTCTCCATGCGCGCCCGGCGCGCGCTGGCCATGGCCGTCATGCACTGACAGCCCCACAGGCACCCCCGGGGGGACCGGTCCGCACGGACCGGTCCCCCCGGGGCGTTGCGGACGCGCCCCGGCCGCCCTACGGGGATATCGTCGGGAGGTGGACCAGCCGACTCCCCGCCCCACCCAGCCGGGGCCCAAGGCCCAGCCCGTCGTGTGTGCGCGCTGCGGCACCCTGTCCCCCGACGGCGCCCCGCCCACCTGGACCTGCTCGGTGGAGAACGGGACCCGTCAGTACTTCTGCGTCGCCTGCGCGCGCGCCAACCTCAGGGCGATCGAGGGCCGCCTCGACTCCTCCTGGTGGTGACCCCGCCCAGCCGGCCCCGCCCCGGCTAGCCCTGGCCCTGGCCCTCGGGGAGGAACCCGGGGAGCCAGGAATCCAGTTCGTCGCGCAGGCGCACCGTCGCGCCGAGCTGGCACAGCACGCCGATGGTGCTCAGCGTCACCCGGTGGATCAGCAGGTACGAGGGCGGCAGGTTGATCTGCCGGCCCAACTGGTGGGCGGGGGAGCGGGGATCGGCGATCCGGGCAGCCTGGCCGCGCAGCCACGGGCGGGTGAAGGTGAACTCCTCCGCCTCCGCGGGCTCGATGATCGGCTTGAGGTAGTCCAGCACCTCGGCCGGGTCGAGCTCTATGGACTTCTTCACGAAGCCCTCCGCGCACAGGTGCCCGTACACTCCCTGGGCGTCACCGTCCAGCGTCATCCGCAGCGACCGGCCGATGGGCTCGGGCCAGCCTCCCGGCAGCCGGTCGACCGTGCCGAAGTCCAGCACCCCCAGCCGGGCCGTGCCGTCGGGGGCCTTGATCAGCCGGAAGTTCCCCGGGTGCGGATCGGCGTGCAGGAGTCCGGTGCGCGCGGGCCCCGAGAAGAGGAACCGGGCCAGCAACTGCCCCGCACGGTCGCGCTCCTCCTGGGTGCCGTCGGCTATCACCTCCGACAGCGGGGTCCCTTCCATCCACTCGCTCACCAGGACCTGCTCACCCTGGTGCACGACGGCCGGTACCAGCACGTCCTCGTCGCCCTCGAACGCCTCGGCGTGCGTCCGCTGTGCCTCGGCCTCCAGCTCGTAGTCCAGCTCCTCCGCCACCCGGTCACGCAGTTCGGTGATCAGCGGCTTGATGTCCATGCCCGGGACCAGCGGCCCCAGCAGCCCGGCGAACCGGCCCAGCTGCTTGAGGTCGGAGAGCAGCGCCTCCCCGGCCCCCGGGTACTGGACCTTGACCGCCACCTGCCGGCCGTCGTGCCACACCGCCCGGTGCACCTGCCCGATCGAAGCCGCCGCGGCCGGCTTGTCGTCGAACTCCTCGAACAGCTCCCGCCAGTCCTCACCCAGCCGCTCCGCCAGCACCTGGTGCACCGTCGCCACGGGCAGCGGCGGGGCCGCCTCCTGGAGTTTGGTCAGCGCCGCCCGGTACGGTCCGGCGACCTCCTCGGGCAGGGCCGACTCGAAGACCGACAGCGCCTGCCCGAACTTCATGGCGCCGCCTTTCAGTTCCCCGAGGGTGCGGAACAGCTGGTCGGCGGTGCGCTGTTGCAGCTCGCGGGCGACGATCTCCGCGGACTTGCCGCCGATCAGCTTGCCCAGGCCCCACGTGGCCCGGCCGGCCATGCCCAACGGCAACGCGGCCAGCTTGACGGTGCGGGTGACCGCCTTCCGGGGAAGATCAGACATGCGCCCCTCCAGTTCCCAGACAGCTGCGCCGCCAGCGGCGGTTCGGGGGGTGTCCCCTCTGGCCCTCGGTCAACGCATCCTGTCATGGCCCTCTGTACGCGAGTCAGCCCGATCCTGCCTCCCGCCCGTCCAGTACCGCTGGACCACTCCCGGTGCCGCCGGGGCCCACCGCCCCGGCCGCGCAAGGGCAGTCCGGATGGGGAAGGACCTCGCAGCGCTCCCAGTGCAAGCCCGGCAGGGTCACCTCCCAGCGGGCGGCCGTCGAAGCGGGCAGCCGGCCGTCGAGGAACGACAGGGCGTGCGCGGCGGCGAGACCGGCCACCGCCGTGGCCAGGCCCAGGTCGCAGGCGGCGACGGCCCTGCGACGGTGCGCCGACCGCCACTGGACCAGCATCCGCGGCCAGGCCGGATCCCGCCCGATGCGCTCCCGCTCCATGCACCCCGCGCAGGCCGAGGCCCCCGGCAGCACCAGCGGTCCGACCACCCCCGTGCCCTCCAGCACCCCCGCGTACAGGTGCGGGATGCCGGCCGCGACCCAGTCGGCGGCCGCTTCGGGATCGGGGGCCCACGCCTGGAGCCCGTCCCGGGGCGCGACCACCACCAGGGCCAGCCCCGGTTCGGGCCCGCCGCCCTCCCCGGACCGTGGTGCCCTCCCGGGCGCCGCCTCCCGGACCACCGCCGCCGCGGCTTCGGCCCGCAGCCGCCCCACGCTGGCCGGACCCAGCCCGCCCGGCGCCACATCACCCGGCTGCACCCGCCCCCCGTCGAGCACCTCGACCCGCCCCACCCCGGCTCCCGCCAGGACGGCGGCGATCACCCCGCCCACCCGGCCGCTCCCGCGCACCTGTACCCGTATCGCCCGCCGGGCAGCGACCGCCCGTAACTCCCCGCCGGGCTCCCGGTGTACCAGGGACAGCGACGCCAGATCCGGCCCGAGCCGCTCCAGCGTCTCCGGCCGCTTGCGGACCGCCTGCGCCCGGGGCCCGCCCGCGGTGGCGTCATCGAGCAGCCCGGCCCCCGCCAGGCGCCGGACCAGTTCGTCCGCCTGGCCCCGCGGCAGTCCGATCCTCCCGGCCTCCTCCCGCAGCAGCTCCATGCCCCGCGTCCCGTCGATCCGGTCGATCAGCGATGCGGTCGCCGTGTCCACCGGGCCCAGCGCCACGGCGTGGGCGGGAGTCACCCCGCATTGCACGGTGAGCAGATCCCGCCAGGCCCGCGCCAGCGCCGGCTTCACCTTCGGATACATGACAGTCCCCCCGCTTCCCGTCCGGTTCTTCCTCCGCGACCCCTTCGCGTCTTCCGCCACAGTGCCCGTCCCTCGAAACGCGTGCGGAAACTTGTCCACAGGCGAGGGGTATTAGGCATATGAGATACAGAAAGAGGACTTACCGGGCGCCCGGCGAATCGATCTTGTTCGAACCCCGGACGGACGGTACGGCCGCCCCGACGAGCGGGTACCGTCGATGCGTGTCAGCCGACCCTTCGCAGCGCGCCGTCGAAGTACGCCGGAGCGCGCGCCGCCGCAGGACCGTGTCCGCCTACCGCGAAGGCGAGCGGACGGTCGTCCTCATCCCCGCCCGCATGTCCGAGGCGGAGGAGAAGCGCTGGGTGGGCGTGATGCTCGACAAACTCGCCGCCCAGGAGAGCAAGCGCACCCTCGGCGACACGGAACTCACCGCACGTGCCGAGCATTTGTCCGAGCAGTACTTCGACTCCCGCGCCCGCCCCCGCTCGGTGCGCTGGGTCACCAACCAGAACACCCGCTGGGGCTCCTGCACCCCCGCCGAGGGCAGCATCCGGCTCTCGCACCGCCTCCAGGGCATGCCCGAGTACGTCGTCGACTACGTACTGCTGCACGAGCTCGCGCACCTCCTGGTACCCGGACACGGCGCCCGTTTCTGGCAGTTGCTGGAGGCGTACCCGAAGACCGAACGCGCCCGCGGATATCTGGAAGGGGTCGTCGCGGCGGAACGCCTCCCCGCCGCCCCGGCCGCCCCCGCGGTCCCCGCCGCCCGCGAGGAATGAGCCCGCCCGAGGATCCCGCCGCGCCCCCTCAGGGGCGGTGCCGGCGCGATGTGTACCGGCTCGGTACCGACTTGGCCGGATGTCCGCCCCAGCCGTTAGCCTGAGCGGCACGCATTCGGGACCGGGTGCACGCATTCACAGTCGGGATGGGGGACGGTCGTACGCATGGCCAGGGAATTCCAACGCGGCCACAAGGCCAAGATCAGTGATCTGACGGCGGGCACCGATCTGTACGTGGGCGTGCAGATCGCCGGTGCGGGCCTCTCCATCGACATCAGCTGCTTCGGCCTCGACGCCGAGGAGCAGCTTTCGGACGACCGGTACTTCGTCTTCTACAACCAGCCGAAGTCGCCCGAGGAGTCCATCCAGCAGCTCGGCGCCCAGGCCGGCGACACCGAGTCCTTCCGGGTGACGCTCGACCGCGTGCCCGCCCACATCCACAGGCTGTCCTTCGCCGCCTCCATCGACGGCGCCGGACAGATGTCTCAGATCGGTCCCGGCTACATCCGGGTCGTGGCGGGCGGCGAGGAAGTCGTCCGGTACTCGTTCACGGGCGCGGAGTTCAGCACCGAGCGCGCGCTGATGATCGGTGACCTCTACCTCAAGGACGTGTGGCGCTTCGCCGCCGTCGGCCAGGGCTTCGACGGCGGACTCGCCGCCCTGCTCGAGAACTTCGGCGGCGAGGTGGCCGAGGACGAACCCCAGCCCGAGGCCCAGTCCGCCCCGCAGCCGCAGCAGCCCCAGGCCGCGGCGCCCGGCTTCGCCCCGCCCCCGCAGGCCCCGGCCCCCGCGTTCGGCGCGCCCCCGCAGGCCCCGGCCCCCGCGTTCGGCGCGCCCGCACTCCAGGCCCCGCCCGCGCCCCCGCAGCCGTCCTTCGGCGCCCCCGTCCCCGCACCCGCCCCGCACCAGCCGGTGCACTCGGCCCCCACCATGGTCGGCCCCCTGGTGCCCGCGCCCCCGACGACCCCCTACGGCCAGCCGCCGCACGCGCCGCAGCCGCCGGGGCCGCCCTCGTACGGCCACGTCCCGAACCAGCAGCCCTCGTACGGCGGCCAGGTGCCCCCGCCCGGCCCCGTCCCCGCGCCGCACGGCCAGCCGGCCCCCTACGGCCGGCAGCCGGGCCACCCCCAGCAGGCCCCGTACGGCCAGCCCGTCCCCTACGGCCAGCAGCCCGGCTACCCCCAGCCGGCCGCCGCGGCAGCCGCCCCGGGACTCACCGCCGCGCTCAGCCGGTACAAGGAGGCCCCCACCGGGGCCCGCTGGACCGCGCAGAACCACCAGCTGATGCGGGTCGACCTCGCCTCGGGCGGCGGCCAGCCCGTCCTCGCCCGGCAGGGCAGCATGGTCCTCTACCAGGGCAAGGTCGATTTCAGCTACAAGGGCGCCGGTTTCGCCGGCCGCATCGTCGGCAATGCCACCGGCCAGGAGATGCAGCTCATGCGCTGCACCGGCCGCGGCCAGGTCTTCCTCGCCGAGAACGGCGCCCACCTGCACGCCATCGAGCTCCAGGGCGACGGCATCTGCGTCTCCGCCGAGAGCGTCCTCGCCTTCGACGAGTCCCTCCAGCACGAGGTCCGCCGGATCGAGGGCCACGGAATCCCGGGCGGCGCCCTGTTCACCATGCTGTTCCAAGGCACCGGCACGGTGGTCGTCAAGACGCACGGCACCCCGGTCGTCCTGCCCGTCACCCCGACCACCTTCGCCGACAGCAACGCCATCGTCGCCTGGTCCGCCGCCTCGCAGGTGATCATTTCCAGCCAGGTCCGGCTGCGCCGCAACGCCTACCCCGGCCACAGCGGGGAGACCGTGAACCTCCAGTTCCGCGGCGCCCCCGGCAACTTCATCGTCGTCCAGCCGTACGAGGTCTGAGGGAGCCCCACATGAATGCCATGAACGCAATGAACCAGCAGCTCGCGGGCTACGCCCCGACCCCCGTCACGGCCCGCATGGAGAACCACGGCCCGGCCATGCTCAAGGTCGCCATGCAAAGCGGCCACGACCTCTTCGCGCGCACCGGCTCGATGGTCGCCTACGAGGGCTTCGTGCAGTACGAGCCCAACCCGCCCGCCGTGCGCCAGATGGCCTCGCAGTGGCTCACCGGCGAAGGCGCCCCGCTGATGAAGTGCACCGGCGACGGCCTGCTCTACCTCGCCGACTACGGCGCGGACGTCGTCGTCATCAACCTCAACAACGACGCCCTCTCCGTGAACGGCACCAACCTGCTGGCCTTCGACGCCCAGCTCCAGTGGGGCGTCGAGCGGGTCAAGGGCATGGCCAAATTCGCCGGTCAGGGCCTGTTCAACGTACAGATCTCCGGCACCGGCTGGGTCGCCATCACCTCGCGCGGCACGCCGGTCGTGGTCGACTGCGGCCGCGGGGAGGACGAGACGTACGTCGACCCGGACGCGCTCGTCGCCTGGTCCCCCAACCTCAAGGTCAAGGGCAAGCGCAGCTTCAAGGCCTCGTCGATGATCGGCCGGGGCAGCGGGGAGGCCTACCAGATGGCCTTCTCAGGGCAGGGCATCGTCGTCGTACAGCCCAGCGAGGACAGCACCGACCGGCTCCGGGCCCGGGGCTGAGGGGGAGCGGACACATCATGCAGAGTTCACTTTTCGCCCACGCCGAGGCGCAGTCCCAGGACCGGTACGCCGTCCAGAACCCGCAGCTGCTGCGGGTCTGCCTGAGCGGCTCCGACGACGTGCTCGCCCGCAAGGGAGCGATGGTCGCCTACCAGGGGATCATCGACTTCGACGGCGAGTACCAGAGCACCACCCAGCGCACGGCCCGCGCCCGCACCGGCGAGGGCCTGGACCTCATGCGCTGCTCGGGGCAGGGCACGGTCTACCTGGCCAACCTCGCCCAGTACGTCCACGTCGTGGACGTCGACCAGGACGGGCTGACCGTGGACAGCAGCTACGTGCTGGCCCTGGACTCCACCCTGCACACCGAAGCCGTCGCGGTGGACAGCCAGTACGGGATCTCGGGCTCGGGCAAGTACCAGCTCAACATCACCGGCCGCGGCAAGGTCGCCCTCATGACCTCCGGACAGCCGCTGATGATGCAGGTCACGCCCGACAAGTACGTCAACGCCGACGCGGATGCCATCGTCGCCTGGTCCACGTCGCTGCGCGTGCAGATGCAGGCCCAGACGCACTCCACCGGTGTCTGGCGGCGGCGCGGCAACACCGGCGAGGGCTGGGAGCTCAGCTTCCTCGGCACCGGCTTCGCGCTGGTGCAGCCCAGCGAGCTGCTGCCGCCGCAGAACGCCCAGCTCGGGCAGGGCCTGGCGGCCCAGTACGGCATGGGCCAGCACGGCGCCCACGCCCAGAACCAGAACAACGCCTGGAACTGATCCGGCCGGACGGCAGGCCATGCGGAAGGGGCGGTCCCGCAGGACCGCCCCTTCCTGCACGCGCGTCACATCGTCACAGGCGCGCCCGCGTGGCCTCCACCAGCCGCACCACCGAGGCGTCGGCCACCGCCGCCACCTGGTCGTACGGGAACCAGCGCAGGTCCAGCGACTCCTCGCTGATCGCCGCCACCGCGTCGGCCGGGGCCAGCGCCGCGTACTGCACGTCCAGGTGCCAGTTGCACGGCTCCGGGATCGGGTGCCGGTCCAGTCGTACGGGTCCGCCCGCCAGCAGCGTCAGCCCCGCCGGGATCCCCGACTCCTCGCGCGCCTCGCGCAGCGCCGCATCCGCGAGGGTCGCGTCGCCCGGCTCGCAGTGGCCGCCCATCTGCAGCCACATGCCGAGCTTCTTGTGCAGGGTCAGCAGCACCCGCCCGCGCGCCGGGTCGATCACCAGCGCGCTGCCGGTGAGGTGCCCGGCCCGGCAGGGCTTGTAGACCCCGTCGGGATGCGCCGCGAGGTGCTCCAGGTACAGGTCGCGCAGCTCGGGCTGGTCCTCGTACCCCTTGAGGACGAGGACCGCGTCGTCGTAGAGGCTCACTTCTTCTCTTCGCCCTCGCCGTCGGAGCGGTCAGAGCCGTCGGAGCCGTCGGTTTCGCCCCGCGCACCCTGGTCACCCGGGGCGCCCTGCCCGCGCTTCTCGGCGGCCTCGCCGAGCATCTTGTCGATCTCGGAGAAGTCCAGCTGCTCCCGGTGCACGAACCCGTCCGGGTCGTCCAGGTCGGAGGCGGTGGGCAGCATGTCCGGGTGCTCCCAGAGCCCGTCGCGGCCGTCCATCCCGCGGGCGTCGGTGAGCGAGGCCCACAGCCGCGAGGCGTCGCGCAGCCGCCGCGGGCGCAGCTCCAGCCCGATCAGCGTCGCGAAGGTCTGCTCCGCGGGGCCGCCCGAGGCGCGCCGCCGGCGCATCGTCTCGCGCATGGCGTCCGCCGAGGCCAGCCGGGGCTTGGCCGCCTCGTGCACCACTGTGTCGACCCAGCCCTCGACCAGCGCGAGCGCCGTCTCCAGCCGGGCCAGCGCCGCCTTCTGCTCCGGGGTGTCCTGCGGCTGGAACATGCCGCCCTGGAGGGCCTCCTGGAGCTGCTCCGGGTTCGACGGGTCGATCTGGCCGACCACGTCCTCCAGCTTCGAGGTGTCGACCTTGATCCCGCGGGCGTAGCCCTCGACCGCGCCGAACAGGTGCGAGCGCAGCCACGGCACGTGCGCGAAGAGACGGGCGTGCGCCGCCTCGCGCAGCGCCAAGTACAGCCGCACCTCATCGGAGGGGACGCCCAGGTCCTTGCCGAAGCTCTGGATGTTCAGGGGGAGCAGCGCGGCCTTGCCGGCCGGACCCAGCGGCAGACCGATGTCGGTCGAGCCGACGACCTCGCCCGCGAGCACGCCCACGGCCTGGCCGATCTGCTGGCCGAACATCGCCCCGCCCATGGAGCGCATCATGCCCAGCAGCGGACCCGCCATCGCCTGCATCTCCTCGGGCAGCACGCTGCCCATGGCGACGCCGACGCGCTCGGCGACCGGGTCGACGAGCTCCTTCCACACGGGAAGGGTGGCCTCGACCCACTCGGCCCGGCTCCACGCCACGGCGGTCGTGGCGCCCGAGGGCAGCGAGGTGGCCCCGTCCAGCCAGTGGTCGGCCAGGCGCACGGCCTCCTCGACGGCCGACTTCTCGGCGATGCCGACGCTGGCGTCCTTGACGCCGTCCGCCGTGCCCTGGGCGACGGTCTGGCGGGCGATGTCCTTGGCCATGTCCCAGTTCACGGGACCGCCCTCGTAGCTCAGCATCTGGCCGAGCTGCTGGAAGGCCGCACCGAGGTCGTTCGGGTTCATGGCACCGAACATCGCGGCGAACGGGTTGTCCGCGCCGCCGCCGGGGGTCCCGGCGCCGCCCGGCAGGCCCGTGCCGAACCCGAACGGATTCGGGCCGCCTCGACCGCCCTCGTTGCCCTTCTTCTTGCCCTCGTCGCCGTTCTCCGGCTCCTCCGGCGGAAGGCCGAATCCGAATGGGGTGTCGCTCACGGGTTTCCTCGGCTCGTAGGGCCGTCGGCGGGTGCCGACGGGCGATGGTCCGACAACACCACCCAGCGTAGACACCCGGCCCGCTTCCGGGCTCGGTGCTCCGTCGGGTCCTGGGCTGCGGCAGGATGGACATCACCTGGTGGGTACGCGTCACGGCGCGTCCCCACTGAAGACAACCGCTGGAGACGCCCGGTGAGTTCCCGAGATCCGTACGCTTTGGACAAAGACAGCTCGCACGAGCCCGACCCCGCGGCGCCCGCCGAGGACGACGTGGAGCCCGGTGAAAGCGGCGTTCGCCCGCCGCGAAACCCGGCGGTCCGCGGGCCCGTGATCGCGGTGACCGGCGCCGCGTCGGGGGTCGGCGCGGCGCTGGTGGGCCGCCTCGCCGCATCTGACGAGGTCAAGCAAGTCGTGGCGATCGACGAGCGGCGCGGCGAGTGCGCGGCGGCGACCTGGCACGTCCTGGACGTCCGGGACCCCGCGATCGCCGAGAAGCTCCGGGGCGCCGACGTGGTCGTCCACCTCGCCCTGGACCTGGACCTGGAGACGGACCCGGCGGCCCGCACGGCGTACAACGTGCGCGGCACCCAGACCGTGCTGACCGCCGCGGCGGCGGCCGGGGTGCACCGCGTCGTGCTCTGCACCTCCGCGATGGTCTACGGGGCGCTGCCCGACAACGACATCCCGCTCGCGGAGGACTCCGAGCTGCGGGCCACCGCCGAGGCCACCGGCGTCGGCGACCTGCTGGAGATCGAGCGCCTGGGCCGGCGCGCCCCCCGCGCGCACCCCGGGCTCAACGTCACCGTGGTGCGCCCCGCGGTGCTGGTCGGCGGTACCGACACCGCCCTGACCCGGTACTTCGAGTCGCCCCGGCTGCTGGTCGTCGCGGGATCCCGGCCCACCTGGCAGTTCTGTCACGTCGAGGACCTGGTCAGCGCCCTGGAGTACGCCGCCCTGGAGAAGGTCGACGGGGAGCTGGCCGTCGGCTGCGAGGGCTGGCTGGAGCAGGAGGAGGTCGAGCAGCTGAGCGGCATCCGCCGCATGGAGCTCCCCTCCGCCGTCGCCCTGGGGGCCGCGGCCCGGCTGCACCGGATCGGCCTGACCCCGTCCCCGGCGGGCGACCTCGCCTACACGATGCACCCGTGGGTGGTCAGCGTGAGCGCGCTGCACGCCGCGGGGTGGCGGCCGCGCTGGACCAACGAGGAGGTGCTCGCCGAGCTGCTCCAGGAGGTCGCGGGCCGCCACACGGTCGCGGGCCGCCGCCTGGGCCGCAAGGACGCCGCCACGGCCGCCGGTGCGGCGGGCGCGACGGTCGCCCTGCTGGGCGCCGCCGCCGCGGTGCGCC
Source organism: Streptomyces sp. NBC_00539 (assembly GCF_036346105.1). GTDB lineage: Bacteria > Actinomycetota > Actinomycetes > Streptomycetales > Streptomycetaceae > Streptomyces. The sequence goes on along the minus strand of NZ_CP107811.1, from coordinate 2,557,459 downwards.
GGGCCCGCAAGCGCCGCGGTATCTGAGCCGGCCGGGCGCCCCGGGCCCGCGAGCGCCGCGGTATCTGAGCCGGCCGGGCGCCCCGGGCCCGCGAGCGCCGCGGTATCCGAGCGGGCCGGCCGGCCCCGCACCGCGGCCCGCCCCGGCGCTCCGGCGTCCCGGCGCTCCGGCGTCCCGGCGTTCCGGTGTCCCCGGGCCCGGACGGCCACCTCGCCGGGCGGCCGCCACCACGGCTTCCTGTAGGAGGCTCCCAAGGCGGCCGCCGAGGGCCGGGTGAATCGGCTATTTCGCCGAGGCCCCCGCTAGGGCACGATGGGCTGTATGGCACCGCACTTCGACCACCCCGGCGAGCAGGCCGCCCAGGATCCGATCCGGCTGCTCGCGATCCGCGAGACCCCGCTCTCGATCGACGAGGTCTTCGAGGCGGTCGGCGACGACGCGACGGGCGGCACGACCCTCTTCGTCGGTACGGTGCGCAACCACGACGGCGGCGCCGACGTCGACTCCCTCGGCTACTCCTGCCACCCCACGGCCGAGGCCGAGATGCGCCGGATCGCCGAGCACGTCGTGGAGAAGTACCCGGTCCGTGCCCTCGCCGCCGTGCACCGCGTCGGCGACCTGTCGGTGGGCGACCTGGCGGTGGTCGTGGCCGTGTCCTGCCCGCACCGCGGGGAGGCCTTCGAGGCCTGCCGGATGCTGATCGACGACCTCAAGCACGAGGTCCCCATCTGGAAGCACCAGACCTTCGCCGACGGCACGGAGGAGTGGGTCGGGGCCTGCTGAACCCCCGGCTCCGGTACAGCCCCCGTAAGGGGGTAGCCTCACACCCGTTCGGCCGCGCAACACGCCCTCGATTTGCGTAACCCCTTTCCGGGCACGAGCGTTGAAGCCACCAACGACACGTACTTTCGGGGCAGGGAGGCACGTCCATGGCGTCACTGGCGTGGTTGCTGATTCCGCTGTTCGCCGCCATCGGAGCGGCGATATGGGGGAGCTGGGCGGCGCGCGACCGCACGACCGGCGACATATCCGAGCTCACCGGCTACGCACGTTTCCGTGAGGCCATGGACCAGGTCGAGCAGACCCGTCCCGCAACGATCCGCACCACCACGAGCGGCACCGAAAAGAGGGAGAAGGCGCACTCCGGTTCCGACGCCGTCTGACGCGTCCCGCGAGGTCCGCCTGAGAATCCCCTGAGAAGTCCGCGGACGAACCACGTACGGACCGGCCCCACGGGCAGCCCGTCCAAGGCGTCCCGTACTGTCGGTCCATGCCACGCCGCACTGCGACGATGCTCGCTTCCACCCTCATGCTGTTCGCACTGCTCTGCGCAGGGGTTTTCCTCAAGGTCCCGTACTCCGAGATGAGCCCCGGCCCCACCGTGAACACGCTCGGCGAATCGCACGGCGAGCCCGTCCTGAACATCTCGGGGCACAAGACCTACCCCACCACCGGGCACCTCAACATGACGACGGTCCGCGTCACCGGGGCGGACTACGACATGAACCTGCTGGAAGCGGTGTACGGCTGGCTGGCCGGGGACAACATCGTCGTGCCGCACGAGAACCTCTATCCGGACGGCAAGACGGACAAGCAGTCCACGCAGGAGAACGCCGAGGAGTTCAGCCAGTCGCAGGAGAGCGCGAAGGTGGCGGCCCTCAAGCAGCTGGGCATCGAGGTCCCGGTCCGTGTCGTCGTCTCCACCGTGGTCAAGGGCAGCCCCTCCGAGGGCAAGCTGCACGCCGGTGACGTGATCAAGTCCGTGGACGGCGCCCCGGTGACGGAACCGGGCGACGTGGCCAAGCTCGTGACCAAGCACAAGCCCGGGGAGCCGGTCGAGTTCACCATCGTTCCCGCCGCCGACGCGGCCGAGGCCGAGAAGGCGGGCCGCGAGCCCGCCACCACGGCCAAGGTCACGATCGTCGCCGGGAAGGCGCAGGACGACGGTCACGCCATCGTCGGCATCCGCGCCGGCGTCGACCACACCTTCCCGTTCCCCATCGACATCAAGCTCGCCGACGTCGGCGGCCCCAGCGCCGGCCTGATGTTCGCGCTCGGCATCGTCGACAAGCTCACCCCCGCCGACCTGACCGGCGGGAAGTTCATCGCGGGCACCGGCACCATCGACGACGCGGGCAAGGTGGGCCCGATCGGCGGCATCCAGATGAAGACCATCGGGGCCCGCAAGGCGGGCGCCCGGTACTTCCTCACGCCCGCCGAGAACTGCGCCTCCGCCGCCGCGCACGTCCCCGACGGCCTGACCCTGGTCAAGGTCTCCACCATCGGCGACGCCGAACAGGCACTGGAGAAGATCGGCAAGGGGGACACGGCCGGGCTGCCCGGCTGCACCACGCACTGACCGGCCCCCAGGCCCCCCGGCCCGCGCGGCTACGCGAAGGTCGCCGCCAGCGCCTCCGCCAGCCCGGGCACCAGCCCCTCGCCGGTGAGTACCTCGCTCGACGAGTCCTTCTCCCGCAGCCGGACCGCCGACTCGCGCGACCCGTCCCGCAGCACCGCCACCGTGAGGCGGACCTCCTGCCGCTCGGGGTGCGAGGCGACCCACTTCGCGAGCTGCTTGTCGCTCAGCCCCTCCGGTACGGAGGCCTCCGCGGACGGCGGCAGCATCAGCCGCTCCACGGTCAGCGCGCAGCCCACGACCGCGTCGGGCCAGGCGATGGTGCCCAGGAACTTGTCGAGCGGGGTGTCGGCGGGCACCTCCTCCTGCTCGATCGGGGTCAGGGAGGACTTGCCGGTGTCGTCCTGGTCGAGACCGAGCTGGCCGGCCAGCCGGGGCTCCTGCCTGCGCAGGCGGGCGGTGTCGACGAGGGCGAACAGCCGGGCCGGCCGGTCCCAGCCGAGGCCGGCCGCGTACTCGTCGATTTCGAGGCAGGCGCGGGTCAGCGGGCCGGCCGCCATGGGAGTGCCGGAAGGCGAAAGGTTGGACATGGACAACATCCTGCCTCCTTCGGACCGGATAGCGGGAACTGACCAAAGCCTCAGTAAGTTGCATGAGTGGGCTCTACGATCGGGGGCCCGTCGATGACCAGCCCCAGCGACTTTCAGAGGTGCGCACCTTGGCTTTCCAGATGCCGGACCGCGGCGCAGGCCCCTCCGGGCCACGGATGAGAGTCGGCCGCCCCTCCCGGCGTGCCCGCACTCTTCTGATGACTCTGGGCGTTCTGGCCGTGCTGGCCATGGCGTTCATCATGTTCGCGGGCTTTTGGACCGACTGGCTCTGGTTCCGCTCCGTCGCCTTCTCCAGTGTGTTCACCACCACCCTGTGGACCAAGACCGGCCTCTTCGCGGTGTTCGGACTGCTGATGGCGGGAGCCGTCGGGTTCAACATCTGGCTGGCGCACCGGCTGAGGCCGCCGCTCAGCGCGATGTCGATGGAGCAGCAGAGCCTCGACCGCTACCGGATGAGCGTCGCGCCGTACAAGAAGTGGCTGCTCCTGGGCATCGCCGCGATCGTCGGGCTGATCGCGGGGGCGTCCGCGGCCGGCCAGTGGAAGACCTGGCTGATGTATGTGAACGGGGTGCCCTTCGGGCAGAAGGACCCCCAGTTCGGTCTGGACGTGTCCTTCTACACCTTCGACCTGCCCTGGTACCGCTTCCTGCTGGGCTTCGGGTTCGCGGCGGTCGTGCTGTCGGTGATCGCCGCCGTCGTCGTTCACTACCTGTACGGCGGCCTGCGCGTGACCAGCCCCGGCGCCCGGGCCACCGCCGCCGCCACGGGCCACCTGTCGGTGCTGCTCGGGCTGTTCGTGACCTTCAAGGCGATCGCGTACTGGCTCGACCGGTACGGCCTCGCGGTGAAGTCCAGTGACTTCAAGGCCGCCGACAACTGGACCGGCCTGCGGTACGTCGACGCCAACGCCTACCTCCCGGCCAAGACGATCCTCGTCGCCATCGCCGCGATCTGCGCCCTGCTGTTCTTCGCCACGCTGTGGCGCCGGACCTGGCAGCTGCCGGTCATCGGCTTCGGCCTGATGGTCCTCTCGGCGATCCTCATCGGCGGGCTGTACCCGGCGATCGTGCAGAAGTTCCAGGTCCAGCCGAACGAGCAGGCCAAGGAGTCGCCGTACGTCGAGAAGAACATCGAGGCGACGCGGAACGCGTACGGCATCGCCAACGCCGAGGTGAAGGACTACCCGGGAACCGGGTCCAACACGGACCAGGCGAAGCTGCGGGCCAACGCGGACACCACGGCGAGCATCCGCCTGCTCGACCCGAACATCGTCTCGCCGGCCTTCCAGCAGCTCCAGCAGGTCAAGGGCTACTACGGCTTCCCCGCGACGCTCGCCGTCGACCGCTACAAGGGCCAGGACACCGTCATCGGCCTGCGCGAGCTGAACCTCGCGGGCATCCCGAAGAACAACTGGATCAACGACCACTTCCGGTACACGCACGGCTACGGCGTGGTCGCCGCCAAGGGCACCGAGGTCACCAAGAACGGCGACCCGGTCTTCATCCAGTCCGACCTGCCCTCCAAGGGAGAGTTCGGTACCGGGAACGCCTTCAAGCAGCAGATCTACTACGGCGAGCAGACGAAGCAGTACTCGATCGTCGGCGGTCCGCAGAAGGAGCTCGACTACTCCGACGACAAGGGCGAGAAGGAGACGAGCTACACCGGCAAGAGCGGTGTCAGCCTCGACAACCCGGTCAACCGGGCCGCCTACGCCCTCGCGTTCAGCGAACCGCAGATCCTGTACTCCGGCGCCATCGGCGACGGTTCGCGGATCCTGTACAACCGCACGCCCAAGGAGCGCGTCGAGGCCGTGGCCCCCTGGCTGACCATCGACGGCGCGGCCTACCCGGCCGTGGTCGACGGCCGCATCCAGTGGATCGTGGACGCCTACACGACGACGAACGGCTACCCGTACGCCTCGCGCACCACGCTCGGCGACTCCACGGCGGACTCGCTCACCAACAGCCAGCGCGCCGTCGTCGCTCAGGAGAACCGGGTCAACTACATCCGGAACTCGGTGAAGGCCACCGTCGACGCCTACGACGGAACGATCAAGTTGTACCAGTGGGACACCCAGGACCCGGTCCTCAAGACCTGGATGAAGGCGTTCCCCGGCACCGTCAAGGCCAAGAGCGAGATCCCCAAGGCGCTCATCGACCACATGCGCTATCCGCAGGACCTCTACAAGGTGCAGCGCGAACTGCTCACCCGCTACCACGTCACCGACGCCCAGACGTTCCTCAGCGGCTCGGAGGTCTGGGCCGTTCCGGACGACCCGACCACCAAGACGGGCAGCGCGGTGCCGCCGTACTACCTGTCGATGAAGATGCCGGGACAGAAGGACCAGGCGTTCTCGCTGACGACGACGTTCACGCCGAACGGCCGGGACAACCTGAGCGCCTTCATGGCGGTCAACGCCGATCCGGGCACCCCGGACTACGGCAAGATCCGCATCCTGAAACTGCCGACCAGTACCCCGGTCGACGGACCCAAGCAGGTCCAGAGCAAGTTCAACTCCAAGCCGGAGATCGCCCAGGAGATCAACATCCTGAGCCGGGGCGACTCCCAGGTGGAGTACGGAAACCTGCTGACGGTGCCGCTGGACGACGGCGTGCTGAACGTGGAGCCGGTGTACGTCAAGGGCGGCGGCCTCAAGTACCCGACGCTGCGCAAGGTGCTGGTGACGTACGGCGGCCAGACGGCCTTCGAGGACACGCTGGAGAAGGCGCTGAACGTGGTGTTCGGGGCGGAGGCGCCGAGCGCGCCGACGACGCCGACCACCCCCACGACCCCGCCGGGCGAGGGCACCACCACGCCGGGTACGCAGGACCCGACGGTCAAGGCGGCCCTGTCCGATGCGCAGAAGGCCATCGAGGCGGCGGAGAAGGCACGCCAGGCGGGCGACTGGACGGCATTCGGCAAGGCGCAGGACGACATCAAGGCGGCGCTCCAGCGTGCGGTCGAAGCCGAGGCGAAGCTGACGGCCCCCAAGCCGAGCAGCTGATGATCACCGGGTAATGGCCCGGCCCCGCGTCGTGATACTGTGGTTTCACCGACGCGGGGTGGAGCAGCTCGGTAGCTCGCTGGGCTCATAACCCAGAGGTCGCAGGTTCAAATCCTGTCCCCGCTACTGAAAACGAAGGCCCGGATCCATGGGATCCGGGCCTTCGTCGTGTCCGGGGGGACCGACCCGGCAGCACACGGGGTCACTGGGGCGGGTGAGTTGGGGTGGGAGCGTGTTTGACTTGTCTCTCTGTGGGCATGTCGACAAAACGCTGTAGTGACCTCACTGGCTGCGACATACCAGGTGTACGCGGGTAGCAGGTGATGCGACGATGGGATTTATGGGGGACAGGTCAACTCTGCTGGAGACAGGGCGGTTTGTGAGGTCGGGGGTCGAGTCGGGCAGGGAAGCCGAAAAGGGGGCTCAGACCGTTAACGCGCAGACCGCATTGACCGATGCGGATTTCGCGGACGAAGCGTTCGTCGAAGCCGACGTGGCCAGTGACGCGGAGCTGGAGGCCCGGCACCGCGTGGCCGCCGACAAGGGGGACCCGGGCGCCATGAGCGTGCTCGGGGCGTTGCTGCTGCGCCGGGGCGACCTGGCCGGGGCCGAGCCGTACCTGCGGGGGGCCACCGCCGAGGGGGACCGCGCCGCCGCCAACAACCTCGGGGTGCTGCTGCACCAGCGCGGCTACCCCGACGAGGCGGCCGGCTGGTGGCGGGTCGCCGCCGTCGCCGGTTCCGCGCCCGCCGCGCACGCCCTGGGCCGGCACTACCGCGAGCGCGGCGACGAACCCGCGGCCGAGTACTGGATGCGCCAGGCGGCGGAGTCCGGTCACGCCCTGGGTGCCTACGGGCTGGCCGACCTGCTGGAACACCGGGGGGACAAGGGTGTCGAGCGGTGGTTCCGCGCCGCGGCCGAACAGGGGCACCGCGAAGCCGCGTACCGGCTGGCCCGGCACCTGAGGAAGGGCGACCCCGTCGAGGCCGAGCAGTGGTACCGGCAGGCCGCCGCGCGCGGGCACCGCCGCGCCGCGCTGCACCTGGGCGCGCTGCTGGAGGCCCGCGGGGAGCTCAAGGAGGCGGGGCGCTGGTACCTGACCTCGGCGAAGCAGGGGGAGGCGCGGGCCGCGTGCGCCCTCGGCTTCCTGCTGCGCGACGCCGGGGACGAGGAGAGCGCGGCCACCTGGTGGCGGCGGGCCGCCGAGGACGGCGACGGCAACGCGGCCAACGCCCTGGGCGCCCTGCACGCGGCGCGGGGCGAGACCCAGACGGCCGAGAAGTGGTACCGGGTCGCCACGGACGCGGGCGACCACAACGGGGCGTACAACCTCGCCCTGCTGTGCGCCGCGCAGGAGCGGACGGCGCAGGCCGAGCAGTGGTACCGCCGGGCGGCCTACGCGGGCCACCGCGAGGCGGCCAACGCCCTGGCGATCCTCCTGCTCCAGGGCGGGGACGCGGAAGGGGCCGAGCCGTGGTTCTCCAAGGCGGCCGAGGCGGGCAGCGTGGACGCCGCCTTCAACCTCGGGATCCTGTTCGCCAGCCGGGACGAGGACCGCACGGCGCTCAAGTGGTACGAGCGGGCCGCGTCGGCGGGCCACACCGACGCGGCGCTCCAGGTCGGCATCGCCTTGGTGCGGGACGGCGAGGAGCGGGCGGCGGAACGGCACCTGCGCTGCGCGGCGGGCGGCGGCAGCGCGGAGGCGGCGTTCAGGCTGGCCGCGCTGCTGGAGTCGCTGGCCCCGCCGCCGGAGCCGGTGGCGCTGGGCGAGCCGGTCGGCGGGGCGGCGCGGACCGAGAGCGAGGAGTGGTACGAGCGCGCGGCCGAGCAGGGCCACCGGCGTGCCCAGGTCAGGGTCGGGATGCTGGCGGCGGCGCGGGGTGACCTGGCGGCGGCCGCGCGGTGGTACCGGGAGGCGGCGGAGGCCGGCTCGCGCAACGGGGCGTTCAACCTGGGGCTCCTGCTGGCCCGGGAGGGGAACGAACCGGAGGCGGCGCTGTGGTGGACGCGGGCGGCGGTGGCCGGCCACGGGCGGGCGGCGCTGCGGCTGGCACTGCTGGCGGCGCGGCAGGGGGACCTCAACGAGGGGCAGAAGTGGTGCGTGCGGGCCATGGAGCTGGGGCCGGCAGAGGTCTCCGAGCGGGCGGGGCGGCTGCGGGACGCGCTGGCGGAGGAGCTCTCGGCGTAGCCCTGGCGAGGGTGCGCGGGGGTTTCGGCGGGGGCGTGCGGGGGCGCCGCAGGTGCCCCCGCGGGGCCGAGCCGGTCGATCGTTAAGCGATTTGCATCTGCCGGGGTGCGTCACGTAAAGTCGTGTTTACCGACGCGGGGTGGAGCAGCTCGGTAGCTCGCTGGGCTCATAACCCAGAGGTCGCAGGTTCAAATCCTGTCCCCGCTACTGAAACCGAAGGCCCGGATCCCATGGATCCGGGCCTTCGGTCATTTCGCGACCGGAAACGGAAGCGAAGCGAATACGGAAGCGAAGCGGAAAGCGGAAGGGCCCGGAACCGACTGGTTCCGGGTCCTTCTTCCGTGTACGGCTACGCGCCCGCGCAGTTCGGGCACACACCCCGGTACGTCACCTCGACCGCCGAGACCACGAAGCCGAACCGCTCCGCATCCGGCAGGTCGGCCAGCGGGTCCCCCGAGGGGTGGACGTCGCGGATCGCGCCGCACTGGGCGCACACCAGGTGCTGGTGCGCGCGGTGGGCGTTCGGGTCGTACCGCTTGGCGCGGCGGTCCGTGGACACCTCCAGCACCTCGCCGAGGCTGACCAGCTCGCCCAGGGTGTTGTACACCGTTGCCCGGGAGATCTCCGGCAGCTTGGCCACCGCGCGCGCGTGCACCTCGTCGGCCGTCAGGTGAACGTGGTCACCGTCGAGCACCTCGGCCACGACGCGCCGCTGTGCGGTCATGCGCCATCCGCGTCCGCGAAGTCGTTCCAGCAGGTCACTCATGAGTCCAAGCCTAACAGTGCGGCTGATTCGGTGTAACTCCCGAACCCGTGCGGAGTTAGATGACTGCTTGACTTAGACAATGTCCATTGTAGGATCGAGTACGGCTGACCACGAGGACAGGACACGCAGGAAATGACGCAGGAGGCGCACGTGACGCAGGGACCGCTCACCACGGAGGCCGGAGCCCCGGTCGCCGACAACCAGAACAGTGAGACCGCCGGCGTCGGTGGCCCCGTACTCGTCCAGGACCAGCTGCTGCTGGAGAAGCTCGCCCACTTCAACCGCGAGCGCATCCCGGAGCGCGTCGTGCACGCCCGCGGCGCCGGTGCGTACGGCACCTTCACCGTCACCCGTGACGTCTCGCAGTGGACCCGGGCGAAGTTCCTGTCCGAGGTCGGCAAGCAGACCGAGACGTTCCTGCGCTTCTCCACCGTCGCCGACAGCCTCGGCGGCGCCGACGCCCGCCGGGACCCGCGCGGCTGGGCGTTGAAGTTCTACACCGAAGAGGGCAACTACGACCTCGTCGGCAACAACACCCCCGTCTTCTTCATCCGCGACGCGATCAAGTTCCCCGACTTCATCCACACGCAGAAGCGCGACCCGTACACCGGCTCGCAGGAAGCCGACAACGTGTGGGACTTCTGGGGTCTGAGCCCCGAGTCCACCCACCAGGTGACCTGGCTCTTCGGCGACCGCGGCATCCCGTCCTCCTACCGCCACATGGACGGCTTCGGCTCGCACACCTTCCAGTGGAACAACGAGGCCGGCGAGGTCTTCTGGGTCAAGTACCACTTCAAGACCGACCAGGGGATCAAGAACCTCACCCAGGCCGAGGCCAACCGGCTCGCCGGCGAGGACCCCGACTCGCACCAGCGCGACCTGCGCGAGGCCATCGAACGCGGCGACTTCCCGAGCTGGACCGTGCAGGTCCAGATCATGCCGGCGGCCGAGGCGGCCGAGTACCGCTTCAACCCGTTCGACCTCACCAAGGTGTGGCCGCACGCGGACTACCCGCCGATCGAGATCGGCAAGCTGGAGCTCAACCGCAACCCGGAGAACATCTTCGCCGAGGTCGAGCAGAGCATCTTCAGCCCGGCCCACTTCGTCCCCGGCATCGGTCCGTCCCCGGACAAGATGCTCCAGGGCCGCCTCTTCGCGTACGGCGACGCCCACCGCTACCGCGTCGGCATCAACGCCGACCACCTGCCGGTGAACCGTCCGCACGCCACCGAGGCGCGCACCCACTCCCGCGACGGCGCCCTGTACGACGGCCGCCACAAGGGTGCGAAGAACTACGAGCCGAACAGCTTCGGCGGCCCCTTCCAGACGGACCGTCCGCTGTGGCAGCCCGTCCCGCTGACCGGTGGCACGGGCAACCACGCCACCCCGGTCCACCGCGAGGACAACGACTTCGTCCAGGCGGGCAACCTCTACCGCCTGATGTCGGAGGACGAGAAGGGCCGTCTGATCGAGAACCTCTCCGGCTTCCTCGCCAAGGTCTCCCGTGACGACATAGTCGACCGCGCGGTCAACAACTTCCGCCAGGCGGACGGTGACTTCGGCAAGCGGCTGGACGCCGCGGTCCAGGCCCTGCGCGGCTGACGGACGCTTGCCGTAGCGAGACGACGGGCCGGTACTCCTCGGAGCGCCGGCCCGTCGCCGTACCTGCCACGGGGAGCCGCTGCGCCGCTACGCCAGTACGGCGCTGCGCCGCGCCGGTGCCCAGCAGCGGATGACGTCGCGCACCGAGACGATGCCCACCGGGCCGCCGTCCTCCAGCACGATCAGGTGGCGGAAGCCGCCGTGCGCCATGGCCTCGGCGGCTTCCTGGACCGTCGCGTCCGGGGTGCAGAAGACGACGTTGTTGGTGGTGTGCGCGCCCACCGACTCCCGGTCGGGGTCGTGGCCGGCGCCGAGGGAGTTGAGGATGTCGCGCTCGGTCAGGATGCCGATGCCGCTGTGGTCGGGATCGAGGACGACGGCCGCGCCGACGCGCCGGCCGGACATCAGGCAGGCCGCCTGTCGCAGGGTGTGGGCGGGTCCGAGGGTGAGGATCACGGTGCTCATGGCGTCGCGGACGAGCATGAAGAGAGCCACCTCCTGGGTGAGCCCCCGCCCGGGTGGGTGCGCCGGTCGAGGGGCCCGCCTCAAGAGAAGGGCTTCACAAACGCACAAGCGGGGGAGTCCCAGATTCCCACGCGTACGCAGGGTCATCAAGAGGGGCGCGCCCGGCAACACCCGCCCGGCCGAGCGCACCGACGGCGCGTCAGCGCGCCTCAGGGGCGCGGACGCAGGCGCGTCAGCATCTCCTCGTGCAGCAGGCCGTTGGAGGCGGCCGCGTTGCCGCCGTGCACGCCGTCGACCCCGTCGAGGCTGGTGAAACGGCCGCCCGCCTCTTCTACGACGACCGCGATCGCGGCCATGTCCCACAGGTTCAGCTCCGGCTCGGCGCACAGGTCGAGCGAGCCCTCGGCGACCATCATGTACGGCCAGAAGTCGCCGTAGCCCCGGGTGCGCCAGCACGCGCGGGTCAGGTCCAGGAAGCCGGGCAGCCGGCCCTGCTCCTCCCAGCCCGTCAGCGAGGAGTACGCGAACGACGCGTCGCCCAGGGCCCTGACCTTCGAGACGCCGATCGCGGTGGCCTCACCGAGCGCGCCGCCCGCAAAGGCGCCGCCGCCCTTCGCCGCCCACCAGCGACGGCCCAGCGCCGGGGCGGAGACCACCCCGACCACCGGGCGGAACACCCCGTCCGCGCCCTCGGCCATCAGCGAGATCAGCGTCGCCCACACGGGGACGCCCCGGACGTAGTTCTTCGTACCGTCGATCGGGTCCACGACCCAGCGGCGCGGGCCCTCGCCCTTGAGCCCGTACTCCTCGCCCAGGATGGCGTCGTCGGGCCGCGCGGCCAGGATCCCGGCCCGGATGATCTCCTCGGCGGCCTTGTCGGCCTCGCTCACCGGGGTCATGTCCGGCTTCGTCTCCACCTGGAGGTCCAGGGCGCGGAAACGCTGCGTGGTGGCGGCGTCGGCGGCGTCGGCGAGTTCGAGGGCGAGGCGGAGGTCATCGTCATACTCGGGCATGGCCGAACAGTATCGAGACCGCGGCCGACCGGCGAACGCCGTCCACGGTGCGGCCGGTGGGCGCCCTTGACAGGACCTGGCGCCCCGTCAACTCTGACGGGAGGACGACCGGGGGAGGGGAGCGGGGGAGGCGACGATGGCGGCGGCGCGGGAGTCCTTGCTGGAAGCGGCGGGTGCGGCGCTGGGGGCGCGCGCCTGGCCCGCCGTGCGGATGGTCGAGGTGGCGGCGGCCGCCGGGGTGTCCCGGCAGACCCTGTACAACGAGTTCGGCGGGAAGGCGGGCCTGGGGCGCGCCCTGGTGCGCCGGGAGGCCGACTGGTACCTCACGGGCGTGGACCGCGCCCTGGAGGCGTCGCCGGACACCGCCGAAGGGCTGGCGGCGATCGCCGAGTGGACCGTGCGGGCGGCCCGCGCGCGTCCCGTCGTACGGGCCCTGCTGACGGGGTCGTGGAACGGCAGCCTGCCCGCTCCGCCCGTGCGGGGCGCCCGGCCGGGCCTGCCCGCGCTCGGGCCCGGGGAGCTGGTGCGCGCCGTCCGGGACCGGGCTGCCGCCGCGCTCCCGGCGGAGCCGGCGCAGCGGTGCGAGCTGGTCGTACGGCTGGCGCTGTCCTACGTGGTCGCCCCGTCCGGCCCCGGCGAGGAGCCGGCGGCGGCCGGGCTGCTCGGGCTGGTCAGTGCGCCGAACCGGACAGCTGGAGCCCGATCACGCCGAGGATGACCAGCGAGATCGAGACGAGTTTCAGCGTGGAGACCAGGTCGCCGAGGAAGACCATGCCGTAGATGGCGGTGCCGGCGGCCCCGATGCCGGTCCACACCGCATACGCGGGGCCCACGTCGAGCTTCTTGAGCGCGAGGGTCAGCAGGCCGAAGCTGCCGAGCGCGAAGGAGGCGAAGGCGATCGTGGGCCACAGCCGGGTGAACCCGTGGGAGAGCTTGAGGCACACCGCGAAACCGGTCTCCAGGATCCCGGCGACCACGACCAGCAGCCACGCCATGGCATGTGCCTCCCCGCGTCCCGCGTCACGTGACGTCGTGTCACCTGGTGCGATTATGCATTTTTCCCGACACGATCTTCGGCAAACACGAGCGTCCCGCCGGGCCGGCGGGCCACCCGCACGGTCGCCCGCACGGTCGGCCGCCCGCGCGGTCAGTCGCCCTCGCGGCGCTCCCGCGTCTCCAGCAGCCGCCGCAGCGAGTACAGCCGCGCCGGGTCCGCGTGACCGTCCTGTACCCATTGGTCGAGCGCGCAGTCCGGCTCGTCGTGGCTGCACGCGCGCGGGCACTCCTCCGTGCCGCCGACCAGGTCCGGGAAGGCCAGGATCACCCGCGACGGGTCGACGTGGTGCAGGCCGAAGGAGCGCACGCCGGGGGTGTCGATGACCCAGCCGTCCCCGCCGGGCAGCGGCAGCGCGAGTGCGGAGGTGGTGGTGTGCCGGCCCCGGCCGGTGACGGCGTTGACGTGTCCGGTCGCGCGCTGGCGGCCCGCCGCGACGAGGGAGTTGACCAGGGTCGTCTTGCCGACGCCCGAGTGGCCGACGAAGGCGGTGATCCGGCCGTTCAGCCGCTCGCGCACCCGCTCGGCCGCGTCGCCGGCCGCCAGCTCCTCGCGGTTGGTGACGACGTAGTTCACGCCGAGCGTCGAATAGATCTCCAGGATCTTGTCCGCGGAGGTCAGGTCCGACTTGGTGAGCACCAGCAGCGGCTCCAGGCCGGCGTCGTACGCGGCCACCAGACAGCGGTCGATCATCCGGGGCCGCGGCTCCGGGTCGGCCAGCGCCGTCACGATGGCCAGCTGGTCGGCGTTGGCGACGACCACCCGCTCGTACGGGTCGTCGTCGTCCGCGGTACGCCGCAGGACGGACTTGCGCTCCTCGATCCGCACGATCCGGGCGAGGGTGTCCTTCTTGCCGGTCAGGTCGCCGACGATCCAGACCCGGTCACCGACCACCGCCGCCTTGCGGCCCAGTTCGCGGGCCTTCATCGCGTGCACCGTGCGGTCGCCGACCAGGCAGGTCAGCCGGCCCCGGTCGACGGTCAGGACGAAGCCCTCGGCCGCGTCCTCGTGCTTGGGGCGGATGTTCGTACGCGGCCGGTTGCCCTTGGGGTTGGGGCGCGAGCGGATGTCGTCTTCGTCGGTGTGCTTGCCGTACCTGCGCATGACGGGCCCTACGCTCCCGCGCCCCGCGACGGAAGGCCGAGCATCCCGGCCCACATCGAGGGGAAGTCCGGCAGGGTCTTCGCGGTCGTCGCCACGTTCTCGATCAGTACGCCCTCCACCGCCAGGCCGATCACCGCGCCGGCCGTCGCCATCCGGTGGTCGTCGTACGTGTGGAACACGCCGCCGTGCAGCGGGCGCGGGCGGATGCGCAGCCCGTCCTCGGTCTCGGTGACGTCGCCGCCCAGGCCGTTGATCTCGGCGGTGAGCGCCGCCAGCCGGTCCGTCTCGTGCAGTCGCAGGTGGCGCACGCCCCGCAGCACGGACTCGGAGTCCGCCAGCGCCGCGACCGCCGCGATGCCCGGCGTCAGCTCGCCGACCTCGCCCAGGTCCACGTCGATGCCGTGGATCTTGCCGCTGCCGGTGAAGACCAGGCCCGCGTCGGTCAGCTCGCAGGAGCCGCCCATCTCCGTGAAGATCCGGCGCAGCGCGTCCCCGGGCTGGGTGGTGCGGCGCGGCCAGTCCGGGATGGTCACCGTGCCGCCGGTGATCAGGGCCGCCGCCATGAAGGGCTGCGCGTTGGAGAGGTCCGGCTCCACGACCAGGTCGCGGCCCAGGAGTGCGCCGGGGGTGACCCGCCACACGTTCTTCTCGCCGCCCGCCTCGGGGGTGTCGACCTGGGCGCCCGCCGCGCGCAGCATCTCGACCGTCATCCGGATGTGCGGCATGGAGGGCAGGTTGTCACCGGTGTGGCGGACCTCCACGCCCTGGTTGAAGCGCGGCGCGGACAGCAGCAGCGCCGAGACGAACTGCGAGGAGTTGGAGGCGTCGATCTCGACGGTGCCGCCCTCGAGCGCCCCGCCGCCCTGCACGGTCAGGGGCAGCGCGCCCCGGCCGTCGTCGTCGATCCGGGCGCCGAGGACGCGCAGGGCGTTGATGACCTCGCCCAGCGGGCGCTCGTAGGAGCGCGGGTCGCCGTCGAAGCGGATGTCGCCGGAGGCGAGCGTGGCGACGGGCGGCAGGAAGCGCATGACCGTGCCCGCGTTGCCGACGTCGACGGTGGCCGGGCCGTGCAGGGCCGCCGGGATGACCCGCCAGGCCTCCCCGCCGGCGCCCTCGCCCGCGGAGCTGGAGGAGACGGTCTCCTCGATGCCGACGCCCATGGCGCGCAGCGCGTCCGACATCAGCTGGGAGTCGCGCGAGCGCAGCGGGCGGCGCACCCAGCCCGGCTCGGAGGCCAGCGCGGCGAGCACGAGGGCCCGGTTGGTGACCGACTTGGAGCCCGGCACGGTGACGGTGGCGTGGACGGCGCCGTCCGCGAGCGGGGCGGGCCAGAGGGCGTGGGGCGCGGGGGTCTCGGTCATGGCCTCCACTTTAGTGGCTTCGCCCAAGCCCGGATCGTGGCCGGGGCCCGTTCGGGGACCTGCCGGGCGGGCGCCACCGGCGCCGTCTCAGAGGCCGAGAAGCCAGCGTGCCCCGCCGGTCAGCGCGCACAGCGCGACGGCGTGGAAGAACAGCAGCCATACCACCGGGTGGACGTGGGTGAGCCGCCCCAGCTGGTCCGCGTCGGAGTCCGGGGCGCCGCCGTGGCGGCGTTTGACCTGGAGCTCGAACACCGGCCGGACCCCGCCCAGCAGGAGGAACCACACCACCCCGTACGCGAACACCGCCTGCACCTGGGCCGGCGTCAGCCAGGACACCAGGACGAAGACCGCGCCGGTCAGCACCACCGTCAGCAGCCCGTACGCGTTCCGGATCATCACCAGCATCGCGAGCAGCAGCGCGGTCGCCGCCCACAGCAGCAGGGTGATCCGGTGCGCCGACAGCAGGGCGGCCCCGCCGAGGCCGAGCAGCGAGGGCGCCGTGTACCCGGCGGCGGCGGTCAGCACCATCCCGAGCCCGCTGGGCTTGCCCCGGCTCACGGTGACGCCGCTGGTGTCGGAGTGCAGCCGGATCCCGTCGAGCCGGCGCCCGGTCAGCAGCGCCAGCAGTCCGTGGCCGCCCTCGTGCGCGATGGTGATCGCGTTCCGCGACAGCCGCCACACGGGCCGGGGTGCCACGGCGGCCAGCGCCGCGAGTCCCGTCGCGACCACCAGCCACCACGCGGGCTCGGTCTGTATACCGCTCAGCCGGTCCCACAGACCGGCCGTCATCGTGCTGTCCATGGAGTGGCGGACTCCTTGCGGTAGGGGGAGAGGGCCATGGCAGTGTGTCAGCCATGTGCGGAAGGTATGCAGCGAGCCGGGCGCCCGAGGAACTGGCGCGGATCTTCGGCGTCGAGCGGTGGGAGCCGACGGAGTCCCTGGCCCCCGACTTCAACGTGGCGCCGACGAAAGAGGTCCACGTGGTCCTCGACCGTCCTGTGAAGGACGCGCCGAGCCCGCGACCGGTTCGCCAACTGCGGGTGCTGAGGTGGGGGCTCGTGCCCTCCTGGGCGAGCGGCCCCGAGGGCGCGGCCCGGATGATCAACGCCAGGGCCGAGACGGTCGCCGAGAAGCCCTCCTTCCGCCGCCCCTTCGCGCAGCGCCGCTGCATCATCCCGGCCGACGGCTACTTCGAGTGGGTCACCGCCCACGACGAGCGGCAGCTGGAGGTCGAGGGGAAGAAGAAGCGGGCGCGCAAGCAGCCGTACTTCGTGCTCCCCGCCGACGGCGCCCCGTTCGCCATGGCCGGCATATACGAGTTCTGGCGCGACCGGACACTGCCCGACGAGCACCCGAACGCCTGGTGGGCCACCTGTTCGGTGATCACCACCGAGGCCGAGACCGCTCCGCTGGCCGTGGCGCCCGAGGACGGCCCGCGCTCGCTCGCCGACATCCACCCCCGGATGCCGCTGATGCTGACCCCCGACAAGTGGGACCCCTGGCTGGACCCGGCCCGCAGCGACGTGGACGAACTCCGGGCGCTGCTGGCGCCGCCGCCGGGCGGGCTGATGCGCGCCTACCCGGTCTCCACCGCCGTGAGCAACGTACGCAACAACGGGCCGGAGCTGCTGACCGAGCTCGCCGCGCCGGAAGAGGCCACGCTGTTCTAGCCCGTGCTCCCCGCCCGGGCAGGATGGGCGCCATGACCACGCGTACCGAAAGCGTCGACACCCCGGCGGGCGAGGCCCGGATCACCTGGCGTCCCGCCACCGCCGGCGCGGCCCGGCTCGTACTCGCCGTCAGCCACGGCGCGGGGGGCGGGATCGAGGCCCGCGACCTCCAGGCGCTGGCCGCCTCCCTGCCCGGCCAGGGGGTCACCGTCGCACTGGTCGAGCAGCCCTGGCGGGTCGCCGGGAAGAAGGTCGCCGCCGCGCCCAAGGTCCTGGACGAGGGCTGGCGCGCCCTGTGGCCCGCCCTGCTGGCGCCGGGGCTGCCCGTCGTCGCGGGCGGGCGCAGCGCCGGTGCCCGCGTGGCCTGCCGGACCGCCGACGAGCTGGACGCGGCCGGGGTGCTGGCCCTGGCGTTCCCGCTGCACCCGCCGGGCCGGCCCGAGAAGTCCCGGGCCGACGAGCTGCTGGGCGCGGGGCGGCCCACCCTGGTGGTCCAAGGCGGCCGGGACCCCTTCGGACACCCCGGGGAGTTCCCGCCGCCCGGCCCGGACACCCCGTACGAACTGGTCCCCGTCCCGCACGGCGACCACGGCTTCGCAGTGCCGAAACGGGCCGGCGTGACCCAGGAGGAGGCGCTGACGGTGATCACCGGGGCGGTCGCCGGATGGCTCGGCCGGCTCCCCGTCTGAGACCGATCTGACGGATTCCCGGGTGATCCCGCTCACTCCGCCCCCGCCGGCCGCCCGGGGCGGCCCCGCGGGCCCGAAACCCTTGTCCCGCCCGGGAATGCGGCGCCCGGACCTGTCGTTAACCGGGTGTCGGTACGTACGGGAACTTCGTCTGAGGAGAGGGAGCGCATGACCCAGGTCATCAGCCAGAACCGTCGGCAGGCCGCTGACCTGGACTGGACGGTGCTGCCCGCGCCCAAGCGCGGAACGCTTCAAGCGGCGGAGGGTCGGGAAGGTCGACTATTCTCCGATTCGAGCGGATCCGCTTTCGGAGTCGCCACGCTGTCGGAGGAGGTGGGTCCTGTCGCTGGGACCGACGAAGGCCACGCGCAGGAGACGACCCCGGAGCGCAACGCGCGCTTCGAGCGGGACGCCCTCGGCTACCTCGACCAGATGTACTCCGCCGCGCTGCGCATGACGCGCAACCCGGCCGACGCCGAGGACCTGGTCCAGGAGACGTACGCGAAGGCGTACGCGTCCTTCCACCAGTTCCGCGAGGGCACCAACCTCAAGGCGTGGCTGTACCGCATCCTGACCAACACGTTCATCAACTCCTACCGCAAGAAGCAGCGCGAGCCCCAGCGCAGTGCGGCGGAGGAGATCGAGGACTGGCAGCTGGCGCGCGCCGAGTCGCACATGTCGACCGGGCTGCGCTCCGCCGAATCGCAGGCGCTCGACCACCTGCCCGATTCGGACGTGAAGGAAGCGCTCCAGGCCATTCCGGAGGAATTCCGCATCGCGGTCTATCTTGCCGACGTAGAGGGCTTTGCGTACAAGGAGATCGCGGACATCATGGGTACACCCATCGGTACGGTCATGTCCCGGCTGCACCGTGGCCGCCGTCAACTCCGCGGAATGCTGGAGGACTACGCCCGCGAGCGCGGGCTCGTCCCGGCCGGAGCGGGAGAGTCGAACGACCTGAAAGGCTCGGGCTCATGAGCTGCGGAGAGCCGCACGAGACGGAGTGCGCCGAGGTCCTGGACCACCTTTACGAGTTCCTGGACCACGAGATGCCCGACAGCGACTGCACGAAGTTCGAGACCCACTTCGGCGAGTGCAATCCCTGTCTTGAGAAGTACGGTCTGGAGCAGGCCGTCAAGAAGCTGGTCAAGCGGTGCTGCGGGTCGGACGACGTACCGAGCGACCTGCGCTCGAAGGTGATGGGACGGATCGAACTGATCCGTTCGGGACAGGCCGTCCCGGACACCGACGTCACCGCGGATCCGTCCTCCGGCTGAGCGGCGGCGACCCGAACGGCGTGAACCGCCCCCGGAAGCAGCCTTCGTTCACTCGAAGGCGCTAATCCGGGGGCGTCCGTATGCCCCGATACGCGAATGCGGCCCGCTGTGCCGCGGCCCCCACTTATCCTCCCCTTCCGGTACCGGTCGGTTTCGGTGCCGGCCCGGCCCGTGCAGGGGAGGAGGGTGCCGTGCGGACACTTCCGCCGGGGGCGCGCGCCCTCATCCTGTGCGCCGTGCTCGCCGCCTGCGCGTGCGCAGCCCCCGCGCTCACCGGTTCCGCTACGCCGTGGGCCGCCGTCGCCCTGCTGTGCGTCCTGGGCGTCGGCTGCGAACTCACCGGGAGCCGGCGGCTGCCCGGCAGCCGGGAGCCCGAGGGGATGGGCGCCTTCTTCCCCGTCGTGCCGGCCGCCGTGTTCCTGCTGCCGCCGGCGGCAGCCGCGCTCGTGGCGCTGCCCGCCGGATTCGCCGCTGCCGTGGTGCAGCGGCCCGTGGCGGTGCGCCGGACCTGGCACGCCGCCCAGCAGGCGAACGCCGCCTGGGCGGCCGGGCAGGTCTACCGGCTGCTGGACGGGCCGGCCAGCCTCGGCGGCGCCGCGCCCGGCGCCGCGTACCGGGTGGCGGATTTCCCGTACGCCCTGCTCCCCGCGGGGGCCGCCGCGGTCGTCTTCTGCCTGGTGCTCACCGCCCTCGACGCCGGCATCCTGGCCACCGCCGAACGCCGCCCCGCGGCCACCGCCTGGCGCGGACTGCCCGGCCGGTCCCTCGCCCCGTACTGCGTCCACGGCCTGGCCGGGCTGATGACGGCCGTGATGTGGCGCAGCCCCTACGGGCTGCCGGCCGCCCTGCTGGTGCTGCTGCCGATGTACGTCTCCTCCCGGGTCTTCGCCCAGTACACCCGCGAGCGCACCGCCCACCAGGCCACGATCCGGGCGCTGGTCCAGGCCGTCGACATCAAGGACCGCTACACGCGCGGGCACAGTGAGCGCGTCGGACAGGCCTCCGCGATGATCGCCCGCGAGCTGGGCATGCCGGACGAGCGGATGGAGGTCGTCCGGATCGCCGGGATCCTGCACGACGTCGGCAAGCTCGGCGTCCCCACCCGGCTGCTGCGCAAGAACGGGCCGCTGACCCCCGAGGAACGGCGGGTCATCGAGCTGCACCCCGAGTACGGGCACGAGATGGTGCGCGGCATCGGTTTCCTGGGGGAGGCCCGGTCCGCGATCCTGCACCACCACGAGCGCGTCGACGGCTCCGGGTACCCGTACGGGCTGGCCGGAGAGCAGATCCCGGAGCCGGCCCGGGTCGTGGCGGTGGCCGACGCCTTCGACGCGATGACCTCGACCCGCTCCTACAGCCGGGCCCGGCCGGTCCCCGTCGCCCTGGCCGAGCTGGAACGCTGCGCCGGGACGCATTTCGACCCCGCCATGGTGCGGGCCCTGGTCGACGCCATCGGGCGGCACGGCTGGCACCCGGTGGTGACCTCCGACGACGACGTGCAGGTGGCGGCCCCGCGCAGCGGTGCCCCCGCCCCCGCCCGGGGCCTCGGGGGCGGGGCGTGAGGGCCGGCGCCGCCGGGGCCGTCAGGGCGGCCGCCGCGCTGCTCGCCCTCGCGGCGCTCGGCCACACCCTGTGGAACGGGGTCGTGGAAGGCGCCACCGCCCTCGCGTTCGGCACCCTCATCGGCATCGGCGAGCTCGCGCGCAGCGACCACCGCGACGCGGCCGCCCCGGCCGGGGACCGCCCGCCGGACCGCCGACCGGACGGCGCGCAGGACCGCCTGCCCGCGCCGCTGGGCTCCGCGGGCGCCCTCGCCTACGCGCTGCTCGGCCGGACCGCCGGGCACCCCACCCACCACGGGGTGCTCCAGGTCGTCGCCGTCTTCGTCGCCGCGGCCCTCGTCGGGACCGTCCCGCACATCGCCCGGGGCCACGGGCCCGCCTTCGACCACGTGGCCCGGCGGGTACTGGCCGTCGCCTTCGCCGGAGCCTGCTTCCAGCCGCTCCACAACTCCGGCCGGCTGGAGGGGCGGGTCGGGCAGGGCCCGTACCTCGTGCTGTTCCTGGTGCTGCTGCTCGGCCTCACCGCCCTGTGCGACGCTGTGCTCGCCGCCGCGCTGGCGGGGGCCCGCACCGGCCGGCCCCACTGCAGCCTGCTCCGCGACGAGCTGCGCGCGCCGGCCGGGATCGGCTCCGCGGTCTGCGCGACCGGCCTGGTGATGGCGCTGGGGACGGCCGTGGCCGGGCTGTGGGCGCTGCCCGTGTTCAGCGTGCCGCTGCTGCTGACCCAGATGTCCTTCCACCGGATCACCGCCGTGCGCACCACCTACCGCCAGACCATCACCTCCCTCGCCCGCGCCACCGAGATCGCCGGCTGCACCCGCCCGGGGCACTCCCGCCGGGTGGCCGCCCTGAGCTGCGCCGTCGGGCGGGAGCTGGGGCTCTCGGAGCGGGAGCTCACGGTGCTGGAGTACGCCGCCCTGATGCACGACATCGGCCAGCTCTCCCTCGTCGACCCCGTCCCGGACGGGGCGACGGCCCCGCTGCCCGCCGCCGAGGCCCGCCGGATCGCGGGGCTCGGCGGGGAGGTGGCCCGGCAGACCGGGGTGCCGGCGGAGGTCGCCGTCGTGGTGGAGCGCCAGGCGGACCCCTACCGGGAGCAGCCCGTCGCCGCGCGGATCGTGCGCGCGGTCAACGCGTACGAGGACCTCTGCGGCGGGGGAGGTCACCCGGGCGGCTCACTGGCCGCCCTGGCACGGCTGCGCCTCGGTACCGGGCGCGACTTCCAGCCCGAGGTCGTGGAGTGCCTGGCAAGGGTTCTGGCCAGGGACGGACGGGCCGGAGTCGGGCCGCTCCCACCGGGGTAACCCATGGGTAATGAGCGGCCGTCCGAGTGGGCATGGTTGGATGCGAGTAGGAGTGTCCGAGAGGGTGTCCGCAAGGCTGCACCGTAGTCCCCCAGCCACCGCTGGGAGGTGCCCCCAGGCAGGCGGGAATTGTGAGGATCTTCGGGAAGGTACGGCATCGGCCCTCCGCCTCGTGGCGGCAGGCCACCGACCGCGCGTTCACGCTGATCGGCGACGGGCGGTACGAGGACGCGGGCGCGCTCCTGACCAGAGCGGCGGACCTGGAACCCTGGCTGTCCGAGTCCTGGTTCAACCTGGCCCTGCTGCACAAGTTCCGCCACGACTGGGAGCAGGCGCGGGCCGCCGGGCTGCGCGCGGTGGCCCTGCTGGACCGCGGGACCGGTGCCCCGGACTGGTGGAACGTGGGGATCGCGGCGACCGCCCTCCAGGACTGGCCGCTGGCCCGGCGGGCCTGGCAGGCCTACGGGCTCAAGGTGCCGGGCGACGCCGCCGGAGCGGGTGAGCCCGTCGGCATGGAGCTGGGCAGCGCCGCCGTGCGGCTCTCGCCGGAGGGCGAGGCCGAGGTGGTGTGGGGCCGCAGGCTCGATCCGGCGCGGATAGAGGTCCTCTCGATCCCGCTGCCCTCCTCGGGGCGGCGCTGGGGCGAGGTGGTCCTGCACGACGGCGTCCCGCACGGCGAGCGGATCACCGCCGCGGGGCCCTCGTACCCGGTCTTCGACGAGATCGAGCTGTGGGCGCCCTCGCCGGTGCCGACCTGGGTGGTCCTGCTGGAAGCGGCGACCGAGACCGACCGGGACGCGCTGGAGCAGCTGGCCTCGGACGCGGGCTTCGCCGCCGAGGACTGGTCCTCGTCGGTGCGCCTGTTGTGCCGCACTTGTTCGGAGAGCGCGATGCCGAGCGACGAGGGCGACGGCGAGCACCTGGACCCCCACGACCACAGCGAACCCGGCCACCCCGGCCCGCTGGGGCACCGTACGGCCGGCTCGGGATCCCTGTGGGTGCCCGAGCGGGAATGCGGCATCGCCGCGCCGGCCGGTCTGGTGCGCGGCCTGCTGGACGGGTGGGTCGCGGACAACCCGGACAGCCGCGAGTGGCGCGATCTCGAAGAAGTCTGCTGAGCCGGGGCCGTAGGCTGTACCGGTCACATCGGTGACTCGCGGACTTACGGAAGGCGTACGGCGGACATGGCGCAGCAGGAGAACCAGGTGGTCCCGGTCGACGACGAAGGCTACGTCGTGGACACGGAGGACTGTGAGGCGCGCGAGCTCGCCCACCGCGAGCGCGGCACCTCCCGCCCGATCACGGTGGTCGGCAACCCCGTCCTGCACCGGGAGTGCAAGGACGTCACCGAGTTCGGCGACGAACTGGCGCAGCTGATCGACGACATGTTCGCCAGCCAGAAGACCGCCGAGGGCGTCGGCCTGGCCGCGAACCAGATCGGCGTGGACGCCAAGGTCTTCGTCTACGACTGCCCCGACGACGAGGGCGTGCGCCACACCGGTGTCGTGGTCAACCCGAAGCTGGTCGAACTGCCCGCCTCCACGCGGGTGCTGGACGACTCGAACGAGGGCTGCCTGTCGGTCCCGACCGCCTACGCGTCGCTGGCCCGCCCGGACTACGCGGAGGTCACGGGCCAGGACGCCCAGGGCAACCCGATCAAGGTGCGCGGTACGGGCTACTTCGCCCGCTGCCTCCAGCACGAGACCGACCACCTCTACGGGTACCTCTACATCGACCGCCTCTCCAAGCGCGACCGCAAGGACGCCCTGCGCCAGATGGAAGAGGGCACCCCCCGCTACGAGACCGTCCCCAACGCCTGAGCGTCCGCGGGCCGCGCCGGGGCGCGGCCCAGCAGCACCAGCAGGTCCTCCGGGAGGGGCATCGGCGTGCGCAGCCCCGCCGCCGTACGCCCCGTGTTGCCGTACGGCACGCGCCCGGTCACCGATCCCGCCCCCGCCACCAGGATCCGCACCACCTGCCCCACCGTCTCCGCACGGTCCCGGCAGCGCACCGCGAGCCGGAACATGTGCCAGTGGGCACGGGTGTGGGGCCAGGCCCAGGCCTGGGAGATGATGTGCGCCCGCTCCAGGGCGTCCCACATGGTGTCCGTGTCGGGCGCGTCGCGGGCGCGGCGCAGCTCGGCCTCGAAGGCCGTGCGCACGGCGGCCGGCATGGCCTTCGGCGTACACGCGGTGATGCAGGTCCTCAGCAAGTTCGTCATGCGTCAACGGTGCGGCCACAGGGCCCGTCGGCGCTTGAACGAACCTGCTACATCCACTGGATGGTGCGGCCGAAGTCCGACGGCGGGATCCCGAACATGCGCCGCCACACCCGGCTGAGGTGAGCCCCGTCGGCGAAGCCCGCGCCGTGCGCCGCGTCCGTCAGGGTGTGCCCCCGGGAGGCGAGTTCGGCGGCCCGCATCAGTCGCAGCCACAGGACGTACGGGCGGAACGGCAGCCCCAGCTCCGCCCGGAACAGGTGCGCGAGGCGGCTCTCCGACAGGCAGGCCACCTCGGCCGCCTGGGACAGCCGTACGCCGTCCCGCCCGGGCAGCCACGCCAGTACCCGGGCCAGCCCCGGATGCGCGGCGGCCTGCGCCGTCGGGCCGCCGGGGAGCAGCAGGTCCAGCGCGCACGCCGCCTCGAAGGGGTCGGCGGGCAGGTCCGCGGCGGCCGGTACGAGCCCTCCCGCATCCCCTGCCAGGGCCGCGAGCCCGCGGCCGGCCGAGGAGAGCGGGTCGTAGTGCAGCACCACCCCGCGCGCGGCGCCCGCCAGCACGCAATGACGCACCCCGGCCGGGACCACGTACGCCCGGCACCGGAAGGGCTCCCCGTCCGGCCCGGCCATCAGCAGCCCGTCCCCGCCCAGCGCGGCGATGACCTGCACGGAGTGGTGCGCGTGCGCGGTCGCGGACCCGACGGTGCCCCCGTACAGCAGGCCCCCGGGCCGCAGCCGGGCCCGCCCGGCCCACCCGGAGCCGGTCATGCCGTCGAGCCCGGACACGAGGAAGCGCCCCCGCCCTGGACCCCGGTCACCCGGGTCGTCGTTCTCCCCATGGGCGGGGACGCTACCAAGCCGTTGGAGCGGGGACTCAGAAGTCCTCGTCCAGGTCGACCGTGCCCTCGACCGCCACCTGGTAGGCCGACGGGCGGCGCTCGAAGAAGTTCGTCAGCTCCTGGACGCCCTGGAGCTCCATGAACGAGAACGGGTTCTGCGAGCCGTACACCGGCGGGAAGCCGAGACGGACCAGGCGCTGGTCCGCGACGCACTCCAGGTACTCGCGCATCGACTCGGTGTTCATGCCCGGCAGGCCGTCACCGCACAGGTCGCGGCCGAACTGCAGCTCCGCCTCCACGGCCTCCTTGAGCATGTCGGTGACCTG
This sequence comes from Streptomyces sp. NBC_00539, assembly GCF_036346105.1. Classification (GTDB taxonomy): domain Bacteria; phylum Actinomycetota; class Actinomycetes; order Streptomycetales; family Streptomycetaceae; genus Streptomyces. The sequence goes on along the minus strand of NZ_CP107811.1, from coordinate 2,532,050 downwards.
CTGCTGGAGGGCGTCGTCGAAGAGCTCCGGCTCCTCCTTGCGGACCGTGTCCACGACCTCGAACGCGAAGTTCATGTGCATGGTCTCGTCGCGGAACACCCAGTTGGTGCCGGTGGCCAGACCGTGCAGCAGGCCGCGCGAGCGGAACCAGTACACGTACGCGAACGCACCGTAGAAGAACAGGCCCTCGATGCAGGCGGCGAAGCAGATCAGGTTCAGCAGGAAGCGGCGGCGGTCGGCCTGGGTCTCCAGGCGCTCGATCTTCTCGACCGAGTCCATCCACTTGAAGCAGAACTGCGCCTTCTCGCGGATCGACGGGATCTCCTCGACCGCGTCGAAGGCGGCCGCACGGTCGTCCGGGTCGGGCAGGTAGGTGTCGAGCAGCGTCAGGTAGAACTGGACGTGCACGGCCTCCTCGAACAGCTGGCGCGACAGGTACAGGCGCGCCTCCGGGGAGTTGATGTGCTTGTACAGGGTCAGCACGAGGTTGTTCGAGACGATCGAGTCGCCCGTCGCGAAGAACGCGACCAGACGGCCGATCATGTGCTGCTCGCCCGGCGTCAGCTTCGCGAGGTCGGCGACGTCCGAGTGGAGGTCGACCTCCTCGACCGTCCAGGTGTTCTTGATCGCGTCCCGGTAGCGCTCGTAGAAGTCCGGGTAGCGCATGGGGCGCAGGGTCAGTTCGAAGCCCGGGTCGAGCAGGTTCTTGCTCGTTGCAACATCGGTGTCGGTGGAGCTCATTACTGGCAGGCCTCGCAGGACTCGGGGTTCTCAAGGGAGCAGGCCAGCGCATCGGCGTCGACGGCCTGCGGAAGGGGGGTGGCGGCGGCCGGCACGGCGCTGGCGGAGGCCGCGCGCGCGATCTTCGTCGCCGGGCGCGAGCGCAGGTAGTACGTGGTCTTGAGGCCCTGCTTCCAGGCGTACGCGTACATCGAGGACAGCTTCCCGATGGTCGGCGTCTCCAGGAACAGGTTCAGCGACTGCGACTGGTCCAGGAACGGGGTACGGGCCGCCGCCATGTCGATCAGGCCGCGCTGCGGGATCTCCCACGCCGTGCGGTACAGCTCGCGCACCTCGGCGGGGATCCAGCCGAAGCCCTGCACGGAGCCACTGGCCTCGCGCAGCGCCTCGCGGGTCTGCGCGTCCCACACGCCGAGCTTCTTGAGCTCGTCCACCAGGTAGGCGTTGACCTGGAGGAACTCACCGCTCAGCGTCTCGCGCTTGAAGAGGTTGGAGACCTGCGGCTCGATGCACTCGTACACGCCCGCGATCGAGGCGATCGTCGCCGTCGGGGCGATGGCGAGCAGCAGCGAGTTGCGCATGCCGGTCTCGGCGACGCGGGCGCGCAGTGCGGCCCAGCGCTCCGGCCAGTTCAGCTCGACGTCGTAGTGGTCGGGGTGCAGGACACCTCGGGCCGTACGGGTCTGCTCCCAGGCGGGGAGCGGACCGCTGCGCTCGGCCAGGTCGCACGAGGCCTCGTACGCGGCCAGCATGATCCGCTCGGAGAGCTTCGTGGACAGGGCCTTCGCCTCGGGGGAGTCGAAGGGCAGCTTCAGCTGGAAGAAGACGTCCTGGAGGCCCATCGCGCCCAGACCGACCGGGCGCCAGCGGGCGTTGGAGCGGCCGGCCTGCTCGGTCGGGTAGAAGTTGATGTCCACGACGCGGTCGAGGAAGGTGACGGCGGTGCGGACGGTCTCGTCCAGCCGCTCCCAGTCGATCTCGCCCGACTCCGCCAGGACGAAGGCGCCCAGGTTGACCGAGCCCAGGTTGCAGACGGCCGTCTCGCCGTCGTTGGTGACCTCGATGATCTCGGTGCAGAGGTTCGAGGAGTGGACGACCGTGCCGGGCTCGGCGGTCTGGTTCGCCGTCCGGTTGGAGGCGTCCTTGAAGGTCATCCAGCCCTGGCCGGTCTGCGCGAGGGTGCGCATCATCCGGCCGTACAGGTCGCGGGCGGGCATCGTCTTGCGGGCGAGGCCCGCCGCCTCGGCCTTGCGGTAGGCGGCGTCGAAGTCGTCGCCCCACAGGTCGACCAGCTCGGGGACGTCGGCGGGCGAGAACAGCGACCAGTCGGCGTCGGCGTTGACGCGGCGCATGAACTCGTCCGGCACCCAGTGCGCGAGGTTCAGGTTGTGCGTACGGCGCTGGTCCTCACCGGTGTTGTCGCGCAGTTCCAGGAACTCCTCGATGTCCGCGTGCCAGGTCTCCAGGTAGACGGCGGCGGCACCCTTGCGGCGGCCGCCCTGGTTGACGGCGGCGACGGAGGCGTCGAGGGTCTTGAGGAACGGGACGATGCCGTTGGAGTGGCCGTTGGTGCCGCGGATCAGCGAACCGCGGGCGCGGATGCGGGAGTACGACAGACCGATGCCGCCGGCGTGCTTGGACAGGCGGGCGACCTGGTGGTAGCGGTCGTAGATCGAGTCGAGCTCGTCCAGCGGGGAGTCCAGCAGGTAGCAGGAGGACATCTGCGGGTGCCGGGTGCCGGAGTTGAAGAGGGTGGGGGAGGACGGCAGGTAGTCCAGGCGGCTCATCAGCCGGTACAGCGAGGCCACTTCCTCGACGGCCGTCACGCTCTCGTCCGCGGCGAGACCGCAGGCCACGCGCAGCATGAAGTACTGCGGGGTCTCGATCACCTGACGGGTGAGGGGGTGGCGCAGCAGGTAGCGGCTGTGCAGGGTGCGCAGGCCGAAGAAGCCGAAGCGGTCGTCGGCGCCCTCGGCGAGCGCGTGCTCGACCAGCGCGTCGAGGCGGTTCGCGTGGGCGGCCACGAACTCGGCCGTACGGTCGGCGATCAGGCCCTCGCGGTGGCCGACCGCGACGGACGCGGCGAAGGAGGTGGCGCCCTGGCCCGCAGCCTCGTCGCGCACGGCCAGCGTGAGCAGGCGCGCGGCCAGCCGGGAGTACGCCGGGTCCTCGGAGATCAGCCCGGCGGCGGCCTCGGTGGCCAGCGAGCGCAGTTCGGCCTCGTCCGCGGTGGCGCTGCGGCCGCGCAGGGCGGCGGCGGCGACCCGGCCGGGGTCGGTGTCGGGGAGGTCAGCCGTCAGCTCGGTGAGGGTACGCAGCAGCGCGGCCCCATGGCCCCCGCCGGTGGTTGCGTTGTCGGACGGGTCGGACTCGGCGCGCGGTGCGGCGGGCGCGATGGTCACGGGGGGAGCTCTCCCTCACTCGGCTCCGGGGCACCTTCGGCGCGGGGCGCGAGTGGGCGCGCACGGGCCGTCCCCCATCAGGGCACGCTTGCGCCGCGCGGCGTCCACCGGCCCAACCGCGAGGCCCGGACGTGGCTGTTCCCGGTTCGGTCGAGCCGGGCGTGCTGTCGGCAGGTCCTCGGACTTCGGACGCACCTATGGGTGCCTTTCATACCGTTGCGGGACAGTTCCGGATTCACACCGGATTCCCCTGCGGCGACAGCGAGCACGAGCATACATGTGGGGGCCCCCTCCTGGGGGACCCCCTAGATGTTGTGTCGCGCGCCGACTACAGCGCGAGACCGTACGTGAGCAAACCGAGTTCGGGGACGGGCTCCCAGTCCCGATCCGGCGACCGTACGAAGCCCAGGCGCTCGTAGATCCGGTGTGCGGCCGGCATGTCCTCGGTGGTCGACAGCACGAGCCTGCGTACCCCCTCCAGGGCCCGGGCGCGGTCCACGCAGGCCCGTACCAACGCCTCGCCCGCGCCCCGGCCGCGGCCCTCGCGGGCGACCGCCAGCATGCGGAACTCGGCTTCGTCCGCGCGGGCGATGTCGCACAGCGCGCTGCCGGGCGCGGCGAAGGTCACACCGCCGACGACGCGCCCGTCGCCGAGCACGGCGACGAGCACCTCGGCCGCCGCGGCGCGGCCGGCCACGTCCCGGAGCCTGGCGAGGTACGGATCGTCCTCGCCGTACGTGAGCAGGCCGTCGTCGAGGTAGGCCCGGGCGGTGATGTCCCCGAGCGTCTCGTACTCCGCCGGCAGCGCCCGTCTGATGGTGATGTCCATGGCACCGAGTGTGCCGCGGGGGCACGGAAAAGGCCGCCGCGTTTCCGGGAGATACGCGGCGGCCCGTGGCCGGTTCAGCAGCAGCGGAAGCCCTCGCGCGGGTCGGCTTCGCGGGCGTCGGTGCGGGCGCGCTCGAAGGCGCGCCGGGTGAGGACCTCGGCGTCCGGGTCGTGGGAGCGGGCGTGGGCCACGTAGCGGTCGTAGGCGGCCTCGCCGGAGAACTCCCGTACGTAGTACCGGGCCTTGGCCAGCGCCTCCCGGACGCCGCTCACGCCACCGGCTCCTTGGTCTTGCCGCCGCCCGAGTCGAGGCCGGCGGCGGCCAGCTCCGCCCGCTCCTCGGCGGTCGCGATCAGCCCCGCCGGGGCGACGATCTTCGACTCGGTCCAGGGGGCCTCGGTGAGGGTCACGCCCTGCGGCGCGCGGACCGCCTTGACGCAGGTCCGGGCAGCGTCGACCAGCACGATGAGGATCAGCAGGGCGAACAGCACGGAAAGTACGCCGTCCACGGTGGCGTTGGTGACCACGGTGTGCATCTGGTCGAGGTCCTTCGCCGGCTTGATGACCTTCCCGGCGTCGATGCCGTCCTGGTACAGGTCGCGCTGCGCGAAGAAGCCGATCTTCGGGTTGTCGGAGAAGACCTTCTGGTAGCTGGCGGTGAGGGTCACCGCCACGTCCCAGGCCAGCGGGACGCCCGTCACCCACGCCCACTTGAGCCGGCCGGACTTGACGAGCAGCGTGGTGCAGACCGCCAGGGCGACCGCCGCCAGCAGCTGGTTCGCGATCCCGAACAGCGGGAACAGCTGGTTGATGCCACCCAGCGGGTCCTCCACGCCGACCCACAGGAAGTAGCCCCAGCCGCCGACGACGACCGCGCTCGCGATCCACACGCCCGGCTTCCAGCTGACGTCCTTGAAGGACTTGTGCACGTTCCCGAGGGTGTCCTGGAGCATGAAGCGGCCGACGCGGGTGCCCGCGTCGACGGTGGTGAGGATGAACAGGGCCTCGAACATGATGGCGAAGTGGTACCAGAAGGCCTTCATCCCGGCGCCGCCGATGACGGAGGAGAAGATCTGCGACATTCCGAGTGCGAAGGTCGGCGCGCCGCCGGTACGGGACAGCAGGGTGGTCTCCTCGACGTCCTTCGCGGCCTGGGCGAGGGCGTCGGGGGAGATGGCGAACCCGAAGTGCGTGACCGCCTGGGAGGCGCTCTCGACGGTGGCGCCGACGACCCCGGCAGGGGAGTTCACCGCGAAGAACAGGCCCGGCTCGATGATGCAGGCCGCGATCACGGCCATGACGGCGATGAAGGACTCGGTGAGCATCGCGCCGTAGCCGATGACCCGGACCTGGGTCTCCTTCTGGATCATCTTCGGGGTGGTCCCCGAGGAGACCAGCGCGTGGAACCCGGACAGCGCGCCGCACGCGATGGTGATGAAGACGAACGGGAACATCGAGCCGGCGAAGACGGGGCCGTCGCCGCGCGAGGCGAAGTCGGTGACGGAGGGCATCTTGAGCACGGGCATCGCGATGACCACGCCGATGGCCAGCAGGGCGATGGTGCCGACCTTCATGAAGGTGGACAGGTAGTCGCGCGGGGCGAGCAGCATCCACACGGGCAGCACGGAGGCCACGAAGCCGTAGGCGACCATCCAGATGACCAGGGTCTGCTTGTCCAGGGTGAAGACGTCGGCGAACGAGGAGTCGGCGACCCAGCCGCCCGCGACGATGGCGAGCAGCAGCAGGGCGACGCCGATCAGGGAGACCTCGGTGATCCGGCCCGGACGCAGGACGCGCAGGTAGAAGCCCATGAAGAGGGCGATCGGGATGGTCATGCCGATGGAGAAGACGCCCCAGGGGGAGTCGGCCAGCGCGTTGACGATGACCAGGGCCAGCACCGCCAGCAGGATGATCATGATGACGAAGACGGCGACCAGCGCGGCCGCTCCGCCGACGGGGCCGATCTCGTCACGGGCCATCTGGCCGAGCGAACGGCCGTTGCGGCGGGTGGAGAAGAACAGCGTCACCATGTCCTGGACGGCGCCCGCGAAGATCACGCCCGCCACGATCCAGATGGTCCCCGGCAGGTAGCCCATCTGCGAGGCGAGGACGGGACCGACCAGCGGGCCCGCGCCGGCGACGGCGGCGAAGTGGTGGCCGAAGAGCACGCGGCGGTCGGTGGGGTGGAAGTCGACACCGTTGTCGAGGCGTTCGGCCGGGGTGGCCCGGGTCTTGTCCACCCGCAGGACGCGTTCGGCGATGAAGCGTGCGTAGAAGCGGTAGCCGATGGCGTACGAGCCCAGCGCGGCGGCGAGCAGCCACGCCGCCGAGATCTCCTCACCGCGCGAGAGCGCGAGCACGCCCCAGCCGATGGCCCCGATGAGGGCGACGAGCACCCACACGGCGACCGACTTGGGCGAGAGCCCCCCTGACGAGGCTCCCGCCGTGTCCCGTGACGTGCCCGTTGCTTCCGGTTCCGGCATGATCCTCGTCCCCTCGTTGATCACTGCTGAGCGCAGGGAATCTACGGGGGCCCGATCGGTGGACGTAAGCCCCCGTCCGTATAGCGGTACGAGCGTCCACCGAGGGCCGATCAAGAGTCAATGAGGTATCAGGGGGCGGGCCGCTTGAGACGGGCAACGAACTTGTAACGGTCGCCGCGATACACCGAACGTACCCATTCGACCGGCTCGCCGTCGGCGTCCAGCGAGTGCCGCGAGAGCATCAGCATCGGCAGGCCGACGTCCGTGCCGAGGAGTCCGGCCTCGCGCGGGGTGGCCAGCGAGGTCTCGATGGTCTCCTCGGCCTCGGCGAGGCGCACGTCGTACACCTCGGCGAGGGCGGTGTAGAGGGAGGTGTACTTGGCCAGCGAACGGCGCAGCGCGGGGAAGCGCTTGGCCGACAGGTGGGTGGTCTCGATGGCCATCGGCTCGCCGCTGGCCAGGCGCAGCCGTTCGATCCGCAGGACGCGCCCGCCGGCGGAGATCTTGAGGAGTCCGGCGAGGGTGTCGTCGGCCGTCACGTAGCCGATGTCCAGGAGCTGGGAGGTCGGTTCCAGGCCCTGGGCGCGCATGTCCTCCGTGTAGGAGGACAGTTGCAGCGGCTGGGAGACCTTGGGCTTGGCGACGAAGGTGCCCTTGCCCTGGATGCGTTCGAGCCGGCCCTCCACGACGAGCTCCTGCAGGGCCTGACGGACGGTGGTCCGCGAGGTGTCGAACTCGGCCGCGAGCGTGCGCTCGGGCGGTACCGGCGTGCCGGGCGGCATGGTCTCGGTCATGTCGAGCAAGTGCCGCTTGAGTCGGTAGTACTTGGGAACCCGCGCCGTGCGAGTGGCCGGCCCGCCTTCCGGCTCCGTGGTCGCCCCTTCGGTGGCCATCGCCGCCCGCCTTCCCGACTCCAGTTTCGCTGCCGTCACCGGCTCCTCCGATATGTGCGGTCACATCGTGACACGGGTGGGAGGACAGGCCTCCTCCCTCCCCCAGGTGTCGGTCCGGTAACGGACCGATCACCCGCTCATTAGACCCTTGACACCCCTAAAGGTCTAGGCCAAGCTCCGGTTACTGGTCTACACCAATATGGATCGGATCCCGGCCCCACGCTCAGTACTTCGCGTATGTCACCGCGGTGGGCAAGGGAAGTGCAGGAAGGCATCCCTGAGGAGGGTGGCGTGAAGCGCAAGCTCATCGCGGCGGTTGGAGTCGCGGGCATGGTGATCGGCCTGGCGGCGTGCGGTGGCTCGGACGGCAAGGGCGGCGACACGGCCGACAAGGCGTCCGGCGCCAAGGAGCTGACCGTCTGGCTGACGGTCGACGCCCAGAACAACTGGCCGGAGCTGGTCAAGGCGGCCGATGACGCGATAGTCGCCAAGCACCCCGGTCTGACGGTCAAGCACGAGTACTACGGCTGGCCGGACAAGAACGCCAAGCTCGATGCCGTCCTCGCCACGGACAAGGCCCCCGACGTGGTCGAGATGGGCAACTCCGAGATGATCGGCTACATGTCGACCGGTGCCTTCTCCGAGATCGACCCGTCGAAGTTCGACAACTCCGCCGCCTGGCTCGACGCCTTGAAGCAGTCCGTCACCTACGACGGCAAGACCTACGGCGTCCCGTACTACGCCGGCGGCCGCGTCGGCACCTGGCGCAAGGACCTGGCCGCGGAGGTCGGCGTCACCGCCGCCCCCAAGAGCTGGGCCGAGCTGACCTCCGCCCTCGACAAGATCCAGGCCGCGAAGGGCGACAAGTTCAGCGCCCTCTACCAGCCCTCGCCGGACTGGTACGGCGCGATGTCCTTCGTCTACGACAACGGCGGCGCCATCGCCAAGAAGGACGGCGGCTCGTGGAAGGGCTCCCTGTCCTCCCCCGAGGCGGTCAAGGGCCTCAAGCAGTACAAGGAACTCCTCGACAAGTACATGCACGCGGACAAGACCAAGGACGAGGCCGACCGCCCGGTCGTCTTCGGCCAGGGCAACTCCGCCGCCATCTTCGCCGCCGCCTGGGAGGGCTCCACCGCGGCCGACCCGAAGAGCGACAAGGTCGGCGGGCTCAAGGACAAGCTCGAGAACTTCGTGATGCCCGGCCCGAGCGGCAAGAACCTCCCCGTCTTCCTCGGCGGTTCGGACCTCGCGGTCCCCTCGAAGTCCAAGGCCAAGGACATCGCCTCCGAGTGGATCAACGCCTTCACCGGCTCCCAGGGCCAGCAGGGCCTGATCGCCAAGGGCAACCTGCCGAACAACAAGACGGACCTCGGCCCGCTCAAGGCCGACCCCAAGACCCAGGTCCCGGCCACCGCCGCCGAGTCCTCCTGGTTCGTCCCGACCGCGCCCGGCTGGGGCCAGGTCGAGAAGGGCAAGGTCCTGCAGACCATGCTCCAGGACATCGGCACCGGCAAGAAGTCGGTCGAGGACGCGGCCAAGGCCGCCGACGCCGAGATCGACAAGGTCATCAACACCAAGTGACCCGGGTGCGGGGCCCCGCCGGACCGGCGGGGCCCCGCTGCCCGTCAAGAGAGGGACCCCCGAGGAGCACGCGATGAGTGCCGCACAGACAACCACCGCCGATCTGCCGCCGGCACGGCAGCGGACTTCCACCGGACCCGGGACGGGCAAGACCTCCGCGCCGGGGCAGCGGGGGCGCAAGGGCCCCGGCGCGACCCCCTGGCTGCTGCTGGCCCCCTGCCTGCTGATCATCGTCCTCGTCATGGGCTACCCGCTGTTCAGGCTGGTGTCCCTCTCCTTCCAGAGCTTCGGCAAGTCCGAGCTCTGGGGCTTCAAGGACGCGGAGTTCGTCGGCCTCGACAACTTCACCAAGGTCCTCGGCGACGGCGTCTTCTGGTCCGTCGTGCTGCGCACCCTCGTCTTCGCGGCCGGCGCGGTCATCCTGACCATGGTCATCGGAATGCTCGTCGCCCTGCTGCTCCAGAAGGTCTCCGGCTGGGTCAAGGCGCTCATCAGCATCGCCCTGGTCGCGAGCTGGGGCATGCCCATCATCGTCGCCACCGCCATCTTCAAGTGGATCTTCGACGCCGACTACGGCGTCCTCAACTACCTGATGAGCAGGCTCCCCGGCGTCGACATGATCGGCCACAACTGGTTCGCCAGCGGCCCCCAGGGCCTCGCCGTGATCATGCTTCTCGTGGTCTGGGGCGCGGTGCCCTTCGTCGTCATCACCCTCAGCGCAGGCCTCACCCAGGTGCCCAAGGAGCTGGAAGAGGCCGCGCGCCTCGACGGCGCGGGCGCCTGGGGCGTGTTCCGCCACGTCACCCTCCCCATCCTCAAGCCGATCATCGTCATGCTGACGACCCTCTCGGTCATCTGGGACATGGGTGTCTTCCCGCAGGTCTTCGTCATGCGCAACGGCAACCCCGAGGCCGAGTTCCAGTTGCTGACCACCTACTCGTACAAGCAGGCCTTCGTGGTCAACGACTACTCGGGCGGCTCCGCGATCGCGCTCGTCACCGTCCTGCTGCTGCTCGGCGTGGTCGCCGTCTACATGCGCCAGATGCTCAAGATCGGAGAGGTGGAGTGACCTCGACCACCGCGGCCGCCCCGGCCACCGCGCCCCCCGGCTCCCGCCGCCACAAGCAGAGGAAGAAGTCCCGGCTCGGCTGGAACCTCCTCGGCCTGCTCGTCTTCGTGACCGCCGGGTTCCCGGTCTACTGGATGCTGAACACGGCCCTCAAACCGGCCAAGGACGCGATCGACCCGAACCCGCACTTCTTCCCGGCCACCTTCACGCTGGACAACTTCCGGCGCGCGCTGGAGATCTCCGACTTCTGGGGACCGGTCGGACGCAGCATGATCGTCTCGCTCACGGTGGTCGTCATCGGAATCGCCGTCGGCATGCTGGCCGCCCTGGCCATCTCCCGGTTCGCCTTCCGCGGCCGCAAGATCGTGATCGTCGGCATCCTCGCGGTCCAGATGATCCCGCTCGTCGCGATGATCATCCCGGTCTTCCTGCTGCTCAACGACCTCGGCCAGTACGACAAGCTCAGCGGCCTGATCATCACCTACCTGACCTTCATCCTGCCCTTCACCGTCTGGACGCTGCGCGGCTTCATCGTCAACATCCCCAAGGAGCTGGAAGAAGCGGCCATGGTCGACGGCTGCACCCCCGCCGGCGCCTTCCTGCGCGTCGTCTTCCCGCTGCTCGCCCCGGGCATGGTCGCCACGTCCGTCTACGGCTTCATCCAGGCGTGGAACGAGTACCTCTACGCCCTGATGCTGATGAGCCAGCAGAACCAGACGGCCACCGTCTGGCTCGGCAACTTCACCACCAAGAACGGCACGGAGTTCGCCCCGATGATGGCCGGCTCCACCATGATGGCGCTGCCCATCGTCATCCTCTTCCTCATCGTCCAGCGCAAGATGGCCGCGGGCCTCACGGCCGGCGCCGTGAAGGGATAACGGCCCATGACTGTCCTTGCGCACCAGACGGACACGCTCACCCGCGACGCCCTCGCGGTCCTCCAGCCCGGCTTCGAGGGCACCACGGCCCCCGCCTGGCTGCTGCGCAGGCTCGGCGAAGGCCTGCACTCCGTCGGCCTGTTCGGCCGCAACATCACCTCCCCAGGACAACTGGCCCGGCTCACCGCCCAGCTGCGCGCCGAGCGGGACGACGTCCTGGTCGCCATCGACGAGGAGGGCGGCGACGTCACCCGCCTGGAGGTCCGCGAAGGCTCCTCCTTCCCCGGCAACCTGGCCCTGGGCACCGTCGACGACACCGGCCTGACCCGGGACGTCGCCCGCGAACTGGGCCGCCGCCTCGCCGCCTGCGGGGTCAACCTCAACTGGGCACCCTCCGCGGACGTCAACTCCAACCCCGACAACCCGGTCATCGGCGTACGGTCCTTCGGCGCCGACACCCACCTCGTCGCCCGGCACACCGCCGCCTACGTCGAGGGCCTGCAGGCCGCCGGGGTCGCCGCCTGCACCAAGCACTTCCCGGGCCACGGCGACACCAACGTCGACTCGCACCTCGCCCTGCCGCGCATCGACGCCGATCCGGACACCCTGGCGGCACGTGAACTCGTACCGTTCAAGGCCGCCGTGGAAGCCGGGACCAAGGCCGTGATGAGCGCGCACATCCTGGTGCCCGCCCTCGACGCCACCCGCCCGGCCACGCTCAGCCCGCGCATCCTGACCGGGCTGCTGCGGGGGGAACTCGGCTACGAGGGCCTGATCGTCACCGACGGCATGGAGATGAACGCCATCGCGGGGACGTACGGGATCGAACGCGGCTCCGTCCTCGCCATCGCGGCAGGCGCCGACGCGATCTGCGTGGGCGGCGGACTCGCCGACGAGGCCACCGTCCTGCGGCTGCGCGACGCGCTGGTCGCGGCCGTGCGCGAGGGCACGCTTCCCGAGGAACGGCTCGCCGACGCGGCCGCCCGGGTCCGTGAACTCGCCGAATGGACCCGCGGGAAGCGGGCCGCCGCGGTGCCGGGCGCGCCGGAGGGGAGCGCGCCCGGCATCGGCCTGACGGCGGCCCGACGGGCGCTGGTCCTGACCGGACGGGCGAGCGCCGTCGAAGCCCCGTACGTGGCCACGCTCGCGCCCGTCGCGAACATCGCGGTGGGCGACGAGACCCCGTGGGGCGTGGCCGCCGAGCTCGCGGCGCTGCTGCCGAAGACCGCCTCGGCGGTGTACCCGCAGGGCTCCACGGCCGCGGACATCCTGGCCGCGGCGGGCAGCCGCACGGTCGTCGCGGTGGTCCGCGACGCGCACCGCCACCGGTGGATGACGCAGGCCCTGGACGCGCTGGTCGCCGCGCGGCCGGACACGGTGGTGGTGGAGATGGGCGTGCCGCAGGCCGGGCCGCGGGGTGCGCTGCACATCGCGACGCACGGCGCGTCCCGGGTGTGCGGGCGCGCGGCGGCGGAGGTCATCGCGGGCGTCTAGCGCGCGCCGCCGACGACGAAGGGCCGGGCACCCGAAACGGGGGTCCGGCCCTTCGGGGGCGCGTGGGGGAGGCGCCGCTTAGAGCCCCTGCCACGCGGGCTTGTCGGCGTACGTCTGCCGGAAGTAGTCGGCCAGCTTCAGCTTCGACGCCGCCGCCTCGTCCACGACCACCGTGGCGTGCCGGTGCAGCTGCAGCGCGGAGGCCGGGACCAGCGCGGACAGCGGCCCCTCGACGGTCTGCGCGACGGCCTCCGCCTTGCCTTCGCCGGTGGCGAGCAGCACCAGGTGGCGGGCGTCGAGGATGGTGCCGATGCCCTGGGTGATGACGTGGTGCGGTACCTGGTCTATGTCGTCGTCGAAGAAGCGGGCGTTGTCGACGCGCGTCTGGTGGGTCAGCGTCTTGATCCGCGTGCGCGAGGCCAGCGAGGAGCAGGGCTCGTTGAAGCCGATGTGCCCGTCCGTGCCGATGCCGAGCAGCTGGAGGTCGACGCCCCCCGCTGCGGCGAGGGCGCGGTCGTACGCGTCGCAGGCGGCCACGATGTCGTCCGCCGAGCCGTCGGGGCCCATGAAGGACGCCTCGGACAGTCCGAGCGGTTCGACGACCTCGCGCAGCACGACGGCGCGGTAGGACTCCGGGTGCCCGGCCGGCAGGCCCACGTACTCGTCGAGCTGGCAGATGCGGGCCTTCGAGACGTCGGCCTCCCCGGCCTTGACCTTGGCGGCGAGGGCCTCGTAGACCGGCAGCGGGGTGGAGCCGGTCGCCACCCCGAGCAGGGCGTCGGCCTTGCGGCGGACCAGGGCGGCCATGGCCTCCGCGATGAGCTCGCCGCCTGCCTTGGCGTTCGGGACGATGACAACTTCCACGCGGGGCCTGCCGATCTGGAGAGGTGATGTGGTATAGACCAATCTAGCAGAATCGACCCGTTCGTGGCGGGCCTTGCGCCCCTCTTCCATGGTGATCCGATCCCCGTCCGGCGGCCTCTCGGCGCGGCTCTCGGCGCGGTCCCGACGGCCCCCGCGGCGGCCGCCTACAGCAGCGCGAGCTGGAGGCCGCCCGTCGCGTCCAGGTGCTTGCCCGTCATCCAGCGGGAGTCCGGCGAGGCCAGGAAGGCGACGATGTCCGCGACCTCCTCCGCCGTGCCGGTCCGACCGAAGACCGAGCGGGCCGATACGTGCGCGCGGGCGGCCGGGTCGGCCAGCCAGCCCGCGTTGAGGTCGGTTTCGATGACGCCCGGACCCACCGAGTTGACGGTGATGCCGCGCGGCGCGAGCGCCGCGGCCAGTGACACCGTCAGCGCGTTCACCGCCCCCTTGGCCGTGATCGTCGCCAGGATCGCCGGCAGCGCGAGGTCCGGCGTGCCCGTCACGTTGACGATCCGGCCCCCGTCCCGCAGGCGCGACAGCCCGTGCTTGATCACGAAGAACGGCGCCTTCGCGTTGAGCGCGTGCGCGCGGTCGTAGGTCTCCTCGTCCGTGTCCTCGATCCCCGCGAAGTCCGCGGCCCCCGCGTTGTTGACCAGGATGTCCAGCCCCTCCTCCGCCCCCGGGTGGGAGTCGTACGCGGCCCACAGCGCCCGCGCGTCGCCCGGGACCCCCAGCTCCGCCCCGATCGCGAAGGCCCGGCCGCCCTCCGCCTCGATCGAGGCGACCGTCTCCCGCGCGGCCTCCCCGTCGTGGCCGTAGTGCACCGCGACCAGCGCCCCGTCCCGCGCCAAGCGCCGGGACACGGCCCGGCCGATGCCCCGGCTGCCACCCGTGACCAGAGCCGTCTTCCCCTCGAGCACGCCCATGACGCGCCCCCTTCCAAAATCTCTAGTGATCGCTACAGAAGGAACCGTAACAGATTTCCTAATGGCCGCTATAGAATGTGCGCATGGTGACCGGACAGCGCGGCAGGCCCCGCTCCTTCGACCGCGACGCCGCCCTCGACACGGCCTTGCGCGTCTTCTGGGAGCGCGGCTACGAGGCGACCTCCATCGCCGACCTCACCCGGGAGCTGGGCATCGGCGCGCCCAGCCTCTACGCGGCCTTCGGCGACAAGCGCACGCTCTTCGAGGAGGTCGTCACCGCCTACGGCGGCCGGTACGGCGGCTTCGCGGCCGTCGCCCTCGCCGAGGAGCCCACCGCCGCCGCGGCCGTACGCCGCGTGCTGCGCGAGGCCGCCGACATCTACACCGATCCGGCCCACCCCAAGGGCTGCCTGGTCATCAGCGCGGCGATCAACACCACCTCGGACGAGGTGGCCGAGGCCCTGCGGGAGCGGCGCAACGAGAACCTGGCGACCTTCGAGAGCCGGATCGCGGCGGACGTCGCCACCGGTGCGCTGCCCGTCGGCACGGACGCGAGGGCACTCGCCCGCTACGTCGGGGCGGTGCTCCAGGGGATGTCCCAGCAGGCGCGCGACGGGGCGGGCCGCGAGGAGCTGGAAGCGGTCGCGGAGACGGCGATGCGGGCCTGGCCGGGGTAGGGGTCCGCGGGGAGTGCTTCCTCCGCGCCACGGTCTTGCCCGGGGTCGTCGTGTTTCCTCTGGGCCACGGTGCAGGACGGGACCCTCAGCCCGCCCGGCACCGTAGCCCGGAGTACTTACGGCCGGCGGGTGTGCGGTTCCCGGCGGCCGGTGGGAGGGGCCTGCGCGGTCAGGGCAGAGCGCGCGGCTTACCTCGATCCGTCCTCCTGTGCGGGGAGGGCGGAAGCTTAAACCATTGTGGACTAGACCAATCTGTCCTGTCCATCCAAGGACAGGGGTTGTAATCCCGTCACTTCCTCCAACAGTACGCGGAGCAGGGCCCTCCTGGATACTCCCTGGTATTCGCCGTGGGGAAAGTCATGGCCATACCCGGGGTACGCTCGCCCCGTGCCCTCCATGAACGACCTCGTACGCCAGCACACCGCTCTCAGTGAAACCGACCTGGAGTGGCTGCACCTGCTGGTCTCGGAGTGGCAGCTGCTCTCCGACCTGTCCTTCGCGGACCTCGTGCTCTGGGTCCCCACCCTCGATGGCACCCGCTACGTCTCGGTCGCGCAGATGCGCCCGAACACCGGCCCCACCTCGTACCAGGACGACATGGTCGGCCACCTGGTGCCGCGCGGCCGCCGCCCGCTCCTCGACGCCGCCCTCGACGAGGGCCGGATCGTCCGCGAGGGCGACCCGGAGTGGCGCGAGGAGGTCCCGGTGCGCGTCGAGTCGATCCCCGTACGGCGCGAGGGCCGCGTACTCGGAGTGATCGCCCGCAACACCAACCTGCTCACCGTGCGTACACCGAGCCGGCTGGAGCTCACCTACCTCCAGTCCGCCTCCGACCTGGCCCAGATGATCGCGGCGGGCTCCTTCCCCTTCCCCGGCCAGCAGGTCGACATGGACGCCTCCCCGCGCGTCGGGGACGGGTTGATCCGGCTCGACGCCGAGGGCGTGGTGACGTACGCGTCCCCGAACGCGCTCTCCGCCTATCACCGCCTCGGGCTCGCCTCCGACCTGGTCGGCCAGCACCTGGGCACCACCACCGCCGAACTGGCGCCCTCGCGCGGCCCGGTGGACGAGGCCCTGGTGAAGCTGGCCAGCGGCTGGGCCCCGCGCGAGACGGAGATCGAGGGCAACGGCGGGGTGATCCAGCTGCGCGCCATCCCGCTCAAGCCCAAGGGCACCCGCATCGGTTCCCTGGTGCTGTGCCGCGACGTCACCGAACTGCGCCGTCGCGAACGTGAACTGATCACCAAGGACGCGACCATCCGGGAGATCCACCACCGGGTGAAGAACAACCTCCAGACGGTGGCCGCGCTCCTGCGCCTCCAGGCCCGCAGGATGGATTCGCCCCAGGGCCGCGAGGCGCTGAACGAGGCCGTGCGGCGCGTCGGTTCGATCGCGATCGTGCACGAGACGCTCTCCCAGAACCTGGACGAGCGCGTGGAGTTCGACGAGATCGCCGACCGGGTCATCGCGATGGTCGCCGAGATCTCGCCGGGCAAGGTCGCCTGCCGGCGCACCGGCCGGTTCGGGATCCTGGACGCGGAGGTAGCCACTCCGCTGTCGATGGTGCTGACCGAGGTCCTGCAGAACGCCCTGGAGCACGCCTTCACCCAGGGGGAGGGCGGCACGGTCGAGGTGTCCGCAGCCCGCTCGGGCACCGGCCGCGCCGATGCGCGGCTGCTGATCAAGGTGCTGGACGACGGATGCGGTCTGCCCGAGGGCTTCGACCCGCAGCGGGCCGGCAACCTCGGGCTCCAGATCGTGCGCACCCTGGTCGAGGGAGAGCTCGGCGGCACGTTCGACATGGTCCGGGCCGAGCCGCGCGGCACCCGGGTCGTCCTCGACATCCCCGCCAGCCCGCAGAAGTAGGGCGACCGACGGTAACGCAGCGCAGCGACCGCACCCTTACTCAGGGTTACGGAACCTGCCCCGCACAGCACTGAGCCCCGGACCGATGGTTCCCGGTCCGGGGCTCAAGAGCACGTTGCTGAGCGCTTCTCAGGGTTCTACGCGCTGCGGCTCGAGGCTCGAAAGTCGATGTCAGGCGCTGGCGTTGCGCGCCCGGTTGCGAGCGGCGCGGCGCTTCATGGCGCGGCGCTCGTCCTCGCTGAGACCGCCCCAGACGCCGGAGTCCTGACCGGACTCGAGCGCCCACTGCAGGCACTGCTCCATGACGGGGCAACGGCGGCAGACGGCCTTGGCTTCCTCGATCTGCAGCAGCGCAGGACCGGTGTTGCCGATGGGGAAGAAGAGCTCCGGGTCTTCCTCGCGGCAAACGGCGTTGTGACGCCAGTCCATGGCTGCTCCATCTCCTTGTATTGCGAACAGGTGGCTTGTGAATGTGAACGCTTTCACGAATCCCCCCGTGAGGGAAGGGCTGGCCCCCAGAAGACGACTGGGGGGTCCGAAGATTCGTGGTGGGGTTCTGGCGGTCTGTGTGGGTGCCGGGTTGTGCGGGCTGTCCCGATCGCCATGTAGAGATTCGCAAACCTCGGACGGGGATACAACCCCTTCCGGAAAGTTTTTTTGGATTCGTCGGTGTCGACTAGGTCACAGCCCTAGTTCCTGGGGGTGTACCGGCGTGTAAACGTTCGAGTGAAAGGATTTTTAGCTCTTCTACTCACACAATCACACGCAGTGCACGGCGAACGCCTGTGAACCGAACGCTGGTCCGCAATCCCAGGTGGTCCCCGTCCATCTGGAAGGGGAGCGGAACCTTCGAATGCAAGGTGAAGTCGGTCAGATCGTGCAGAGTCACCGCGTGCTTGCCCTGTGGACCGCGCTCAGGAGTCGAGGTCAGGAGCTGAGTGGCGTACTTGGCGACCGCCGGAGTTGACAAACGGTCCAGCGCCAATACGTCAAGTGCGGTATCGAACGACGCGTCGGGGGAGGCGTACAGGGGACGGTTCCCCAGGTAGGTCCAGGGCGAGGTGTTGCAGACTATCGACAGCACCAGGTCCCGCACGGGCTCCTCGCCGGGCCGCTCCAGGGTGACCGTTCCGTGCCGCCGGTTGGGTTCGTCGAGGAACTGGCGCACGAGCTGTCGTACGTACAGGGCGTGCGTCGAACGCTTGCCGCGTTCCCGCTGCTGCTCGACCCTGCCCACGACCCCGGCGTCGAAACCGAAGCCCGCGCAGAAGGTGAACCAGCGCGCCGGGACGGACTCGTCCTCCGTGCCGGGGGCCCCGGCCGCCAGACCCAGACCCACCGTGCGCTCGCGCCGTTCCCGCAGCGCGTCCAGCAGGGCGCCGGTCGCCTCGACCGCGTCGTTGGGCAGTCCGAGCGCGCGGGCGAACACGTTCGTCGAACCGCCCGGGACCACCGCGAGCCCCGGCAGCCGGTCCGGGTCGGGCCCGTCGTGCAGGAGGCCGTTGACCACCTCGTTGACCGTGCCGTCGCCGCCCAGGGCCACGACGAGGTCCAGACCCTCGTGGGCCGCCTTGCGTCCCAGGTCACGGGCGTGACCCCGGTACTCGGTGGTCACCGCCTCCAGCTTCATCTCACTGGCCAGGGCGTGGGTCAGGACGTCACGCGTACGCGCACTGGTGGTCGTCGCTGCTGGATTGGCCACGAGAAGTGCACGCATGAGCGCCAGCCTACCCACCCGCTCGGAGGCGGCCCATACTGCCCGTCCCCGGGCACCGTCCGCCCCGGCGCGGGCGGCGCGCGGCTACCCTGCTGGAGTGAGTGAGAAGCCGACCCCGAATGCCCCGGCCCCCGACGCGCCCGCCGCCGCGCTGCCCGGCCGGCTGACCGCCGCCGCCGTCCTGTGCGCGCTCCAGGGTCTGGCCCTGGCCGGCCTCGGCGGCTACCTGCTGTTCGTCGGCGTCGCAGGCCACGTCGACTCCGCGCAGCAGTCAGAGACCGGCGGCCTGACCCTGCTCGCGCTCGCCGCGCTGCCGCTGATCGCGGCGCGGGGGCTGCGCCTGGGCCGCCGGTGGAGCCGGGGCCCGGCGTTGATCACCCAGCTGATGGCGCTGCCGGTGGCGTGGACGCTGTGGACCGCCGGAGGTGCGCTGACCGCCGCCGCGGTGGCCCTGGCGGCGGCCGCGCTGGCGGTCGTGGTCCTGCTGGTGAACCCGACGGCGACCGAGGCGCTGGGCATCGGGCCCGCCGCCTGAGTCCCACCGGGCTCCCCGCTCACTCCTCCACGAGGAGCTTGTCGCGCAGCTGGGCCAAGGTGCGGGCCAGCAGGCGGGAGACGTGCATCTGGGAGATGCCGACCTCCTGGGCGATCTGCGACTGCGTCATGTTGCCGAAGAACCGGAGCAACAAGATCCGCTTCTCCCTGGGCGGCAGCCCTTCCAGCAGCGGTTTGAGGGACTCGCGGTACTCGACGCCCTCCAGCGCCTCGTCCTCCGAGCCCAGCGTGTCCGCGACCGCCGGCGACTCGTCGTCGGTGTCGGGGACGTCCAGCGAGAGCGTGCTGTAGGCATTGGCCGATTCCAGCCCCTCCAGCACCTCCTCCTCGGAGATCCCGAGCCGCTCCGCCAGCTCGTGGACCGTGGGGGAGCGGCCGTGCTGCTGGGAGAGTTCCGCCGTGGCCGTGGTCAGCGAGAGCCGCAGCTCCTGCAGGCGCCGGGGCACCCGTACCGCCCAGCCCTTGTCGCGGAAGTGCCGCTTGATCTCGCCGACGACCGTGGGCGTGGCGTATGTGGAGAACTCCACGCCCCGGTCCGGGTCGAACCGGTCCACCGACTTGATCAGGCCGATCGTCGCCACCTGGGTCAGGTCGTCGAGCGGCTCGCCGCGGTTGCGGAACCGCCGGGCCAGGTGCTCCACCAGCGGCAGGTGCATCCGGACCAGGCGGTTGCGCAGCTCCGCCCGCTCCGGGGAACCGTCGGGCAGCTCCCGCAGTTCGAAGAACAGCGCCCGCGCGCCACTGCGGTCGCGCGGATCCGGCAGCGCCGGAGCCGCCTGGGCCACGGCCGCGGGTGGCTGTGAGGATTGTGGTTCGTCGTGCTGGTTCTCGCTCATAGGGCCCGCCCGTCGCTCCGCCGAGTCCAAAAAGCCGCTTTCCGCATCCGCGTCAGCCGGGTGCGGCCGGGCGTGTTGCTGCTCCGGGATGCCGCCGTCGACCTCATGCCGTACCCGGGGCCGATCCCCGCCCCGCACCGGGATCTCCCCGCCGCTCACGCCGGGCCTGGCCCCGCGCCGCGCTGTTTGTAAAGGCTGATGCACACCGTGCGGTTCTCCTCGACCGTCGCCTCGACCTTGCCGGCGAGGGCGGACAGCACCGTCCACGCGAACGTGTCGCGCTCGGGTGCGCGGCCGTCCGTGGTCGGCGCCGAGACGGTGACTTCCAGCGAATCGTCGATCAGCCGGAACACACAGCTGAGGACGGAGCCGGGCACGGCCTGCTGGAGCAGGATCGCGCAGGCCTCGTCCACCGCGATGCGGAGGTCCTCGATCTCGTCGAGGGTGAAGTCCAACCGTGCCGCGAGACCGGCTGTCGCCGTGCGCAGCACCGACAGGTAGGCACCCGCAGCCGGCAGCCGGACTTCGACGAAGTCCTGGGTCGCGGGCTCGCCTGCGATCTGGGACACCCTCACCTCCAAGGTGGTACGAGCTCTGTTCGCCGGTGACGCTATCGCGATCCGGGTGATCGTGTCGCGGCACCCCTCACGGCACCCGCTGGGAGTGCCCGGGACACCCGCCGTTCCTGCGGCCGGTGACCGATGGTAAGCCCACGGGTACACACAGTGGCTAGGGGTCTGCGGGCCCAATTCGGGGGAACCGGCGGAGGGTTGACCTACCCCGCCTCAGACGATCGAACCGTCGACAAAACACCACCGCCACGTCTCGCCCGGTTCGAAGCTGCGCATCACCGGATGGCCCGTCTCGTGGTGGTGCGCCGTGGCGTGCCGGTAGGGCGAGGAATCGCAGCACGCCACGTGTCCGCACCCCAGACACATCCGGAGTTGCACGGGATGGCTGCCGACCGCCAGACATTCCGGGCAGGTCAGGGCAAGCGGGACGGGCTCGGGGCGCGGCAGTTCGGCAACGTGGGTGCACTCGCTCATGATGGCCAGCGTACTGACGTGCGGGCGCACAGGACGGTTGATACCGAGGAGGGTCGATCTTCGATGGAGGTATTGCCGCTGGTGGGCCTGGTGGCGGGCAGCGCGATCGTCGCCGGGGTGGCCCGACGCACCCCGGTGCCCGCACCGCTGCTGCTCGTCGCCGTCGGCCTGATCGCCTCGTACGTCCCGGGCGTGCCCTCGTACACCCTCGACCCCCACATCGTGCTGCCGCTGCTGCTTCCGCCGCTGCTGTACACGGCCGCCGTGGAGAGCTCGTACCTGGACCTGCGGGCCAACGTACGGCCCGTCGCGCTGCTCTCCGTGGGGTACGTGCTCTTCGCGACGATCGCCGTGGGGTACGTGGCCTACCTCGTGGTGCCGGGGCTGTCGCTGCCCGTGGCGCTGGTGCTCGGCGCGGTGATCGCACCGCCGGACGCGGTCGCGGCGACGGCGATCGCGCGCCGGCTCGGACTGCCGAACCGGATCACGACCATCCTGCAGGGCGAGTCGCTGGTCAACGACGCCACCGCGATCACGGCCTACAAGGTGGCGCTGGCCGCCGCCGTCGGCCTCAGCTCCGGCTGGGCCGGCGGGATCGCGGAGTTCCTGCTCGCTTCCGTGGGCGGCGTCGGGGTCGGGCTGGTGCTGATGGTGCCGATCCACCTGCTGCGCAAGCGGCTGCGGGAGCCGCTGCTGCAGAACACCCTGTCGCTGCTGATCCCGTTCGTCGCGTACGCGGCGGCCGAGCGGGTGCACGCCTCGGGCGTGCTCGCGGTCGTCGTGGTCGCGCTGTACCTCGGGCACCGCAACTGGCAGGTCGACTTCGCGACGAGGCTCCAGGAAACCGCGGTGTGGAAGATGGTCTCCTTCCTGCTGGAGTCGGTGGTCTTCGCGCTGATCGGCCTCCAGCTGCCGGTGGTCCTCAAGGGGCTGGGCGAGTACGAGGGCTGGCGCGCGGCCTGGTACGCGCTGGCGGTGTTCCTGGCCGTGGTGGTGGCGCGGTACGTCTGGGTGTTCCCCACGACGTTCCTGCCCAGGGTGCTGTCCGAGCGGATCCGCAGGCGCGAGCCCGAGACGACCTGGAAGGCGCCCGTCATCGTGGGCTGGGCGGGGATGCGCGGGGTGGTCTCGCTGGCCATCGCCTTCTCCGTGCCGATCAGCGTGCCGCACCGGAACCTGATCCTGTTCCTGACCTTCACGACGGTCATCGCGACGCTGGTGGTGCAGGGCCTGACCCTGCCGCCGCTGATCCGGCTGCTGCGGCTGCCGCCGCGCGACGTCCAGGCGGAGACGCTGGCGGAGGCCCAGGCGCAGAGCGAGGCCTCGCGGGCGGCGGAGGACCGGCTGGACGAGCTGCTGGCCGAAGCGCGCAACGCCCTGCCGGGGCCGCTGGCTGACCGGCTGCGGACGGTGATGGAGCGACGGCGCAACGCGGTGTGGGAACGGCTCGGCGAGGTCAACCCCGTGACGGGGGAGTCCGCCGACGACATCTACCGGCGGCTGGCCGGGGAGATGATCGAGGCCGAGCGGGAGGTGTTCGTGACGCTGCGCGACCGGCGGCAGATCGACGACGAGATGCTACGGGTGCTGCTGCGCCGGCTGGACCTGGAGGAGGCCGCGGCCTACCGGGAGGACTCGGTCTGAGCCGTGCCGGAGGGGGCGGGGGCTGACGGGTCCGGGACTGGCGGCCCCGGCGCCGATGGCTCCGGCACTGACGGCTCCGGTGCTGACGGCTCCGGCGCTCCCGTGACGACCGCGGCGAGGGTGGTGCCGCGGGGGAAGGCCCCGCACCCGGTCAGCGCCGTCAGGGCCCAGAGCAGCTTCGCGACGTAGACCCGCTCGACGGGGATGCGGTGCCGAGCCTCGAACCCGGCGGCGAAGGCCTCCAGCTCGGCGGGGACCCGGGCGTAGCCGCCGTGGTGGAAGCCCTCGGCCAGCGTCCAGTCGCCCGCCGGGCCGCCGAAGGCCTGCCGCTGGAGGGAACGTATCTCCGCGTCCAGGAAGCCGCCGGCCAGCACCGGGACGCCGACGGCCCGCTGGCCGGGCCCGAGTCCCGCCGCGAGGCCGGCCAGCGTGCCGCCGGTACCGCAGGCCACGGCGACGACGTCGCCGGCCCCGCGCAGCTCGCGGCCGAGTTCGGCGCAGCCGAGCAGGGCGAGGGCGTTGCTGCCGCCCTCCGGGATCACGTACGCGCCGTCCGCGCCGGCCGCGGCGAGCAACCCGGCCTGCACCCCGGGCTCGGCCTTGCGGCGGTACTCGGAGCGGGAGACGAAGTGCAGCCGCATCCCGTCGGCCGCGCAGCGGGCCAGCGAGGCGTTGAGCGGCCGCCCGGCCAGCTCGTCCCCGCGCACCACCCCGACGGTCGCCATCCCCAGCAACCGCCCGGCCGCGGCGGTGGCCCGCAGGTGGTTGGAGTAGGCCCCACCGAAGGTCACCAGCCCGCAGTACCCGCCCTCCACGGCAGCCCGCAGATTGGGCGCGAGCTTGCGCCACTTGTTCCCGGGCAGCTCCGGATGCACGAGGTCGTCCCGCTTCAGCAGCAGCCGGACGCCGTGCCGCCCGAACCGCTCGTCATGGACCTCCTGCACCGGGGACGGCGGGCGTTGCTGCAGGAGCGCGTCGGGGTTCGGGGGGCGGTTCACGCCTCCCATTGTGGGGCGCTCGTGCCCGTGCCGTCGCACGTCACAGCCCTGTCCACACCTGCTCCGCGCCGTACCTCGGCCGAGTCGTGCGGGGCGGCGTCAGGCCAGGCGGAGGTCGATGTACGGGACGGTGGCGCCCGGGAGCAGGTAGCGGTCGGTTTCGGTGAAGCCGTGGGCGAGGGCGAAGCGCAGGCCGGCGGGGTTGGAGGCCAGGACCACCGTTTCGACGGCGGCCGGGGCGAGGGCGCGGGCCTGGGCGAGGCCGTGGGCGTAGAGGCCGGCGCCCAGACCCCGGCGGCGGTGGGCGGGGAGGATACGGGCGATGACGGTGGCGGTGGAGCCGTTGTCGGGCGTGGGCGGGCGGACGGTTCGCTACTTGAGCCGGTCCGCCACGCGGGCGCGGAACCAGTCCATCGTGAAGCCCTTCGGGTCGATCTTGCCGGGTTGCCATTCGAGGTGGCCGATCACCGAGCGCTCGCCCCAGCCGTGGACCCGGCACACCGCGGCCGCCGCCTTGGCCATCGCGTCCAGCTGGACCTTCGGCCAGGGGTCGTCGCCGCTGCCGAGGTTCTCGCACTCGAAGCCGTAGAAGTAGCGGTTGCCGTCGGTGTCGGCGTGGTGGTCGGGCGGGAGGCGCTTCTCCGCGATCACCGCCGCCAGGACGTCGGAGTCGCCCGCGCCCGCGTGGTTGGCGCGGCCGTAGCCGACCAGGTGGACGCGGCCGTCCTTGGTGATCACGCCGTGGCACAGGGGGCCCGGCAGCTCCTCGTCGCCGTCGCGGCAGAGCGAGACGGTGTACGCGCTGCCGTGCGTGACGGTGTGGTGGATCATCACGCCGTGCACCGGGCCCCAGGGCCCCTTGTGGTTGCGGTTGTGGGTGCGCCAGGCCCCGACCTCCACCACGGTCAGGCCCTCGTCCCGCAGCGCTTCGATGAACCGGTCCGCGGACATGGGTGCGGACATGGCCGCCTCCTTCGCAGTACGCGCGTGGCGGTCACCTTACGTGCTCGCCTCGTTACGTACCGGTGTAGTGGAAGCGGTCACTCCGAGCCAGGGGGTTCGTACGGCGAGCGAGCGGATCCGGCCAGACGGCGTCGCTCCCGCCCCGTCACTCCCGTCCCGTCGGCCCCGTCGCGAACGGCCCATGACAGTGCCCATCCCGCAGACGGAGTAGTCCCACCCTTTTGTGTAATGGTCCCACTACGCCCCGTACTGACAGCCTGGACCCGCAGATCCATGGAGTGATCGAAAGGGAAACACATGTCGGTCCAGGCAGGTTCCGAGTCCGAGGCCCAGACGCAGAGCCCCCAGCGGAGTCTCGGCACCTCGGCCGCGCGGAACTTGGCAACCACGACCAAGTCCGCGCCGCAGATGCAGGAGATCACCTCACGGTGGCTGCTGAAGATGCTCCCGTGGGTGTCGGTGCAGGGCGGCACGTACCGTGTCAACCGCCGGCTGAGCTACTCCGTCGGCAACGGCATCGTGGAGTTCATCAAGACCGGCACCCAGGTCCAGGTGATCCCGGCCGAGCTCGGCGAATTGCCGCTCCTGCGCGACTACGAGGACCTCGACGTCCTCACCGAACTCGCCGCCCGCTGCCAGCAGGTCGACTTCGCGCCCGGCCAGGAGCTGACTTCCTTCGGCAGCCCCTCCGACAAGGTCTTCCTCCTCGCCCACGGCCGCATCGAACAGGTCGGCCCCGGCCCCTACGGCGAGGACGCGGTGCTGCGCACCGTCGCCGACGGCGCCTTCTTCGGCGAGGACGCCCTCGTCGACGAGGAGGCGATCTGGGAGTACACGGCAAGGGCGGTCACCTCCGGAACCGCGCTCGTCCTGACCCGCCAGGACTTCCAGCTCCTCGCCGACCGCGTCGACTCCCTGCGCGCGCACGTGGACACGCAGCGCTCGCTGCCGCCCCAGCGGACCAACAAGCACGGCGAAGCCGCGATCGAGCTCTCCTCCGGCCACCAGGGCGAAGCCGTCCTCCCCGGCACGTTCGTGGACTACGAGGCGCGCCCGCGCGAGTACGAACTCTCCATCGCACAAACGGTTCTCCGGGTCCACACGCGCGTCGCCGACCTGTACAACCAGCCGATGAACCAGACCGAGCAGCAGTTGCGGCTCACGGTCGAGGCGCTGCGCGAGCGCCAGGAGCACGAGATGGTCAACAACCCCGACTTCGGTCTGCTCCACAACGCCGACTACGACCAGCGCATCCAGCCGCACGACGGCGCGCCCAGCCCGGACGACATGGACCAGCTGCTCAGCATGCGGCGCGACTCCAACCTCTTCCTCGCCCACCCCAAGGCCATCGCGGCCTTCGGACGCGAGTGCAACAAGCGCGGCCTCTACCCCGAGGCGGTCGACATCGGCGGCCACCGCGTACCGTCCTGGCGCGGAGTACCGATCTTCCCGTGCAGCAAGATCCCGATCAGCGACGCCCGTACGACCTCGATCCTGTGCATGCGCACCGGCGAGGACGCCTCCGGTGTGATCGGCCTCCACCAGCCGGGCATCCCGGACGAGATCGAGCCGAGCATGTCGGTGCGGTTCATGGGGATCAGCGAGCAGGCGATCATCTCCTACCTCGTGACCGCCTACTTCTCCGCCGCGGTCCTGGTGCCGGACGCGCTCGGCATCCTGGAGAACGTCGAGATCGGCCGCTGGCGCTGAGCCGGCCGGCTCGGGGCACGGCGGGGCACACGATGGCGACGACCGGTGCGGTCACCACGGGCGAGGGCCAGGAAGCGGCGGCCCTGCTGGAACGGACGAGGGAGACGGTCAACCCGCGACTGCGCCGGACGGTCGAGCTCCTGCCCGGCTCCATGCGGCGCGTGGCGATGTACCACTTCGGATGGGAGCACGCGGACGGCACCCCCGCCGCGGGCAACCCGGGCAAGGCCATCCGCCCGGCCCTGGTCCTCGCGGCGACGCGGGCCCTGCGCGGGCCGGGCGACGGGGAGGCGGAGGACGCCGTACGCGCTGCGGTGGCCGTGGAACTCGCGCACAACTTCACGCTCCTGCACGACGACATCATCGACAAGGACGTCAGGAGGCGGGGCCGCGCCACGGCCTGGACCGTCTTCGGCATACCGGACGCGCTCATCACGGGCGACGCCATGATGGCGCTCGCGCTGAAACAGCTGGCGGAGGACCCGCACCCCGCCTCGGCGGCGGCCGCCGCCCGGCTCGCGGCCTGCGTCATCGAGCTGTGCGCGGGGCAGCAGGCGGACTGCGCCTTCGAAGCGCGGCCGGACGTCTCGCTCGACGAGTGCCTGACGATGGCCACCGCCAAGACCGGAGCCCTGCTGGGGTGCGCCTGCGCGCTGGGCGCCCTGTACGCGGGGGCCGGTCCGGACGAGGTCGACGCGATGGACGGCTTCGGCAGGGAGGCCGGGCTGGCCTTCCAGCTGATCGACGACCTGATCGGCATCTGGGGCGACCCCGGGCACACCGGCAAGCCCGCCGGGGCGGACCTGATCGCCCGCAAGAAGTCCCTCCCGGTCGTGGCCGCCCTCACCTCGGGCACGACGGCCGGGGCGGAGCTGGCCGAGCTGTACGCCGGCCCGATGACCGGGGACGACGTGCGCAGGGCCGCCGACGCGGTGGAGCGGGCGGGCGGCCGCGACTGGGCGCAGGCCCACGCGGCGGACCGGATGGGACGGGCGGTGCAGCAGCTGTCGCGGGCCGTACCGGACCACGGGGCGGCGGGCGGCCTGCTGGCGCTGGCGGAGTTCGTCACGCGCCGCACCCGGTGACTTCGCCGCACCCGGTGACTTCGCCGCACCGGGTGACCGCGCCGCACCCGGAGGCTCCGTAGGACCGCGAGCGACAGGCCTGTTCCGGCACCGCATGGTGCCGGAACAGGCCTGTCCGCGCCCGGGGCCCAACTCTAGGATCACTCACTGTTGTTGCAACGTGAGCGAGGGGTGGGTTCCGTGGTGCTGGAGATACGTAGGGCGGATCAGTCGGACCGGGACGCCGTGGCCCGGCTGCTGGACGAGGCGTTCCGCGACGACCCGGTGAGCAGCTGGGTCTTCCCCGACCCGGCGCACCGGGCGGCGGTGCACGGCAAGTTCCTCGGCGTGTTCGTGGACGTGGCGCTGGCGGAGGGCCGGATCGACTACGCGGCCGACGGCTCGGCGGCGGCGCTGTGGCTGCGGGTCCCGGCCGGGGACCACGAGGGGGAGGCGGCCGAGGACGACGTCCCGGCCAGGATGCGCGCGGTGGCCGACCCGGACAACGAGCGCTGCGAGCTGGTCGGCCGGCTGACGGGCGAGGTGCACCCCACCGCCGAGGAGCACGAGTACCTGCTGATGATCGCGGTGGCGCCGGGACGGCAGGGCGAGGGCCTGGGTACGGAGCTGATGCGGCCGGTGCTGGAACGGTGCGACCGCGAGGGCGTGCCGGCGTACCTGGAGGCCAGCAGCGAGCGGAGCAAGGCGCTGTACGAGCGGCTCGGGTGGCAGTTCACGGGCTCGGCGGTGCGGCTGCCCGACGGGCCGCTGATGTGGCCGATGTGGCGCAAGCCGCAGCCGTGAGGTTCCCCGCCCCCTCCCGCGCCGCCGGATGCGCCGAACCGGCCTACCGTGGAGGTATGGCCGGTGAAGAGCGACAGAGTGCGGGTGCGGCGGGCGCCGCGCAGACCGGGCACGAGCAGGAGTCGTGCCCGGTCTGCGGGCGCCCCGTCGAGCGGGTGATCGTCGGGCGGCGCAAGTCCCTCGGGATCTTCGTACCGAACTGGGGTCCGGGGCCCTGCCCGGACCCCGACTGCCCCCGGTACCAGGGCTCGGCGGGTTAGACCGGCGGGTTGGTCCGGCGGGTTATACCGGCGGGTTGTCCGCGGGTGGGCCCAGCGGCCAACGCAGCGGAGGGTCCCGGCGGGTCAGCTCTTGGTGCCCAGGCCCGAGGCGACCAGGCCGTTCGCCCACAGCTGGTTCACCCGGGAGCGCTCGGTGGAGTTCGGGTAGGGGTTGGTGCACGAGGTGCCCGGCCCGCCGCCCGACATCAGCTCGCTGCACGGGCCCGAGTAGTGGTCCGGCAGACCCAGCACGTGTCCGGTCTCGTGGGCGGTCACCCGGGTGGAGTCGTACTGCTGGTTCTGCGCGTAGTCGAGGAAGATGTAGCCGCGGCCGTGGCCGTCGGTGCTCGCGTAGGAACCCCGTGAGTCGTTGCCCTCGCGGTAGGAGAAGTTCCCGCCCGAGGACACCTCCTGGAGCTTGACGTTGGACACCGAGCCGTTCCAGATCTGCGTGGAACGGGCTATCACGGTACGGAAGCTGGGCGCGTTGCGCGTGTTGTAGGTGACGGTGACGGACTGGATGCCGGGGTTGGCGGCGCGCTGCTCCGCCACCGAGCGCTGGACGGCGTCGAAGAAGGCGCGGTTGGCGGCCTGGTTCTCCTGCGAGTGCTCGTAGGCGGCGTAACTCGCGGGGTTGCCGGACGGGGCCGGGGCGGCGCTGGCGGTGGGGGCGATACCGGCCAGGGCGGCGGCCAGTACGAGACCTGCGGTGGCGGCCGGAACGGCCGTGCGGGAGTGGCGCATGTGGGGGAGCTCCTACTCATCCGGTGTGGGGGGTGGGTCGTTCGGTACCGGAGTCTGCGGGAGCGTCACCGCTCGGCGGATGATGTCAGCCACCGATAACACCGGGTTATCGGTAGGTTTTCGGTAGGTCAACTTCCGTAAAATTGGCGGGATTAGGGGGGATACCGGTGGCTGGTGCGGCCGACGGGGGCCGCCCTACCCTCTGGTCATGGAGCTTGAGGTCAGGCATCTGCGCGCACTGTGCGCCATCGCCGACGCCGGCAGCCTGCACAAGGCCGCGCGGCAGCTCGGCGTGAGCCAGCCCTCGCTGACCACTCAGCTCCGCCGGATCGAACGGGCCCTGGAGGGCGAGCTGTTCCTCCGCGAACGGACCGGCTGCCGGCCCACGCCGTTCGGGCGCACCGTACTGGGGCGGGCGCGCCCGCTGCTGGCCGAGATGGCCGCCCTGGTGGCCGACGCCCGCGCGGTGGCCCGCGGGCCGCGCCTGCGGATCGGCTCCACGGCGAGCCGGGCGCTGCCCGGGTGGCTGCGCCGGCTGCACCGGCGCTCGCCCGAGACGGAGACCTCGCTGGTGGTCGACGTGTCGGCCAACGCCCTGCTGCGGATGGTGGACGCGGGGCAACTGGACGTGGCGTTCGTGCACGAGGTCGAGGGGTGTCCGCTGCGGGTGCCGCCGGGGCTGGAACTGCGCGTGCTGATGGAGCGGGAGCCGCAGTTCGTGTCCATGTCCCGGGACCATCCCGCCGCGCGGCGGCCGGTGGTGGAGTTACGGGAACTCGCCGCCGACCGCTGGACGGTCGACCCGTCGGTGGACGGCGAGTGGGACGGCCTGCGGCGGGTCTTCGCCGGCGCCGGCGTGGACCCGCCGGTGCTGCACGCCGATTACCACACCGCGACCTCGCTGATCATCTCCGGCGAGGCCGTCGCCCCCTGCCAGCCCACCTCCGGCCCCCGCGACGACATGGCGATCCGGCCGCTCTCCGGCGACCCGCTCGCCGTACGGCTGCTGCTGGCGAGCCGGCCGGGCGCGCACGCCGAGGTGTACGAGGACCTCCGCGCCGCCTATCGCGAAGCAGCCCTGCGCACCCCGCCCTACCGGGCGTGGCTGCACCACCACGCGAGCCCGCTGCTGGCCGCGTAACCCCGCTCCTCACCCACGTCCCCCGGCCCCGGACCCCGTCCGGTCGCCGGGCTGCCCGCGCGTGCCGGCGTGTCGGCCGCTTGACTTCGCCGATCCGCGATATATCGTGTTCTCAGAAGACGCGATATGTTGCGAGCGTCGAGCCCCGTTCGTGCGTCCACGAGGAGGATCAGAACCATGGCAGAGCAGATGACGTGGTCCGTCGCCGAACCGCAGAAGCTCACCTTCGAGCAGCCGGTGACCGAACTCCGCGTCCGCGTCGTCGGCGGCACCGTGAACGTCGTCGCCGCAGACGACGGGCCGGCCCGCCTCGAAGTGGCCGAGGTCGAGGGGCCGCCCCTGCACGTCGTACAGGAGGGCGGCACCCTCACCCTCTCCTACGAGGACCTGCCCTGGAACGGTTCCCAGGGCTTCAAGAAGTGGTTCGAGGGCAAGCCCTGGAAGGCCTGGACCGGCTCCGCCGACGGCCGCAAGGCCTGGGAGCGCAGCGCCACCGTCACCCTGACCGTGCCCGCCGCCACCCTCGTCCAGCTGGCCACCGTCAGCGCGGCCGCCTTCGTCTCCGGCATCAGCGGTGCCACCGACGTCAACGGCGTCAGCGGCGACACGACGCTGGTCGGGCTCTCCGGCAGGGTCAAGGCCAACACCGTGTCCGGGAGCGTCGAGGCGCAGTCCGTGAACGGCGAACTCGCCTTCCACTCCGTCTCCGGCGGCCTGACCGTCGTCGACGGCGCGGGCGGCAGCGTCCGGGCCGACTCGGTCAGTGGTGACATGCTCATCGACCTCGTGCTCGACCCGGCCGACACGCGGCCCGTGGACATCACCCTGAACTCCGTCTCCGGACAGGTGGCGATCCGCCTCCCGCACCCCGCCGACGCCCGCGTGGAGGCCAACACCGCTACCGGCGGCGTCTCCAACGCCTTCGAGGACCTGCGGATCACCGGCCAGTGGGCCGCCAAGCGGATCACCGGCACGCTCGGCGCCGGCACCGGGACGCTGCGCGCCACCACCGTCTCCGGCGCCATCGCCCTGCTGCGCCGCCCGGCGGCCGAGGGCCCCGACGCCCCCGCCCCGCTCGCGCTCGACAAGAAGGTGCTCTGAATGCCGCCCGTCTTCGCCCACGGACGCCTGCGCCTGTACCTGCTCAAGCTGCTGGACGAGGCACCGCGCCACGGGTACGAGGTGATCCGCCTGCTGGAGGAACGGTTCCAGGGGCTGTACGCGCCCTCCGCGGGAACGGTGTACCCCCGGCTCGCCAAGCTGGAGGCGGAGGGGCTGGTCACGCACGCCACCGAAGGCGGGCGCAAGGTGTACTCCATCACCGAGGCGGGCCGCGCCGAACTGGCCGACCGGGTCGGTGAACTCGCCGACCTGGAGCTGGAGATCCGCGACTCGGTCTCCGAACTGGCCGCGGAGATCCGGGACGACGTCCGGGGCGCGGCCGGGGACCTGCGGCGCGAGATGCGGGCGGCGGCCGCCTCGGCGACGGCCGACCACGTCGAGGACGAGGGCTGGAAGGCGGCCAAGGAGGAGCTCCGCAAGGCCAAGGCGGAGTGGAAGGAGCAGGCGCGGCGGGCGAAGGACGAGAGCCGCCGGGCGCGCGAGGAGGCGCAGCAGGCGCGCCGCCAGGCGAAGGAGGCGCAGGAGCGGGCGCGCGAGGAGGTCCAGCGGATCGCGAGCCAGCTCCAGGAGCAGTTCGCGAAGTCGGGCGGCGTGCTGGGGAGCCTGGCGGGTGCGTGGCTGGGTGGCGCGGGCGGCCACGGAGGTACGGATGCGCAGGCCGGTCGGCCGAGCGCCCCGACGCCACCGTCGGACTGGGCCGAGGACCTGGCCCCGACGGCCGACCCGACGCGGGACCTGGACCGGCTGCTGGACCGCTTCCGCGACGACATCCGCGACGCCGCGCGGGACCACGGGGTGTCGCCGGCGCAGCTGGCCGAGGCCCGCGCCCACCTGGCCGCGGCGGCGGCCCGCGTCACGGCGGCGCTCCGCCCCGACCGGGCGTAGGCCCCGACCGGGCGCAGGCCCCGGCCGGGGCGGCCCGGTCCGGCTGGGCCCGGTCGGCCCCGGCCGGTGGGTGGGCCCTCGCTGCGCCGGGCCTCCCGGGGCCTCCCGGGGCTCCGCCCCGCACCCGCACCCCGCACCCGCACGCCGCGCCTCGATCGCCGGCGAGGCCGGAAGCGGTGGCCCGGGTCTTCGTCAGACCGTGAGGACGATCTTGCCGAACAGGTCGCCCGAGGCGAGCTTTCCGAAGCCCTCGCGGGCGCGGTCCAGGGGGAGGACCTCGTCGATGACGGGCCGCACTCCGGTGGCCGCGCAGAACGACAGCAGGTCCTCCAGCTCGTCCTTCGAGCCCATCGTGGAGCCGACCACCCGCAGCTCCAGGAAGAAGATCCGCGTCAGTTCCGCGTGCGCCGGCCGGTCCCCGCTCGTCGCGCCCGAGATGACCAGGGTGCCGCCCGGGCGCAGGGACTTCACCGAGTGCGACCAGGTGGCCGCGCCCACCGTCTCGATGACGGCGTCCACCCGCTGCGGCAGCCGCGCGCCCGGCTCGTACGCCTCCACCGCGCCCAGTTCCACCGCGCGCTTGCGCTTCGCCTCGTCCCGGCTCGTGGCGAAGACCCGCAGGCCGGCCGCCTTGCCGAGGACGATCGCGGCGGTGGCGACGCCGCCGCCCGCGCCCTGGACGAGGACCGAGTCCCCCGGCCGCACACCGGCGTTGGTGAACAGCATCCGGTAGGCCGTCAGCCACGCCGTCGGCAGGCAGGCGGCCTCCTCGAAGGACAGCTCGGCGGGCTTGCGCAGCACGTTCCAGGCGGGGACCGTCACCTGCTCCGCGAAGGTGCCCTGGTAACGCTCGGTCAGGATCGACCGCGGCTCGTCCGGGCCGACCCCGTGGCCGCTCTGGCCGATGACGGAGTGCAGGACGACCTCGTTGCCGTCCTGGTCGGTCCCGGCGGCGTCGCAGCCGAGGATCATGGGGAGCTTGTCCTCGCCGAGGCCCACCCCGCGCAGCGACCACAGGTCGTGGTGGTTGAGGGAGGCGGCCTTGACGTTGACGGTCACCCAGCCGGGGCGGGCCCCGGGAGCCGGGCGTTCGCCCAGTTCAAGGCCGTTCAGCGGCTGGTCGCGGTCGATTCGGGCGGCATAGGCAGCGAACATGCCGCGACGCTACCGCCCGGTAGCGCGAGGGGCCACCCCTGTCGGGGCGCGGCGGGTGAGGCCTTCGTCGCAGTGGCCCGAGGCCTTCGCCGCATCCACCTCGGACGACCACCGCCGAGCGTGGGAACCGGACAGGGGGTTTTCCGCGTCTGGAACGGGCCATCCGCTGCGTCCAGGCGGAAGGAGTAGTCCATCCCTCAACTTCCACCTGCACCAGTCGGTTTGAGGTGTCCCGGCGGTGAACCGGAATGTCATTCAAGCCCTCCGGCAGGGGTAACATTCTGGCCATGCGGCGCGCTCGTCATGAGCCTGCCATCTGCAGCCTGTCCTCTGCGCCGCGGTTCTCTTCGTGTGGCCGTACGCCGCTTCGCCGTGCGCCCGGACACACGATTGGCGCGGCGACCCCTCCCGGTTCGGGGGCCAGGAGGGTGCGTCCGCGACAGGTTCGAGTACAACGGGAAGGGCCCGGCCGGATGGGATCCATCAGGCCGGGCCCTTGCCCGTACGGTCACGCGTCCCGCCGGAGCGGCGATCAGGCCAGGCGGGCCACGCCGTCCGCCTTCGCCGCGGCGGCGACCGCGGCCGCGACGGCCTCGGCGACGCGCTCGTCGAACGGCGAGGGGATCACGTAGTCGGCGGCGAGCTCGTCACCCACGACGCCCGCGATGGCGTCGGCGGCGGCGATCTTCATGCCCTCGGTGATCCGGGTCGCGCGCACCTTGAGGGCGCCCGCGAAGATGCCCGGGAAGGCCAGCACGTTGTTGATCTGGTTCGGGAAGTCCGACCGGCCGGTGGCCACGACCGCCGCGTACTTGTGCGCGACGTCGGGATGGACCTCCGGGTTCGGGTTGGCCATGGCGAAGACGAAGCAGTCCTTCGCCATGGTCGCCACCGCCTCCTCGGGGACCGTGCCGCCGGAGACGCCGATGAAGACGTCCGCGCCGGACAGGGCCGCTTCCAGGGGGCCGGATTGGCCGGTCCTGTTCGTGAGGCCCGCGATCTCGGCCTTGACGTCCGTCAGGTCCGAGCGGTCCGCCGAGACGACGCCCTTGCGGTCGGTGACGCACACGTCGCCGATGCCGGCGTCCACGAGGATCTTGGCGATGGCGATGCCCGCCGCGCCCGCACCCGAGATCACGGCGCGCAGGTCGCCGAGGGTGCGGCCGGTGAGCTTCGCCGCGTTGCGCAGGGCGGCCAGCGTCACGATGGCCGTGCCGTGCTGGTCGTCGTGGAAGATCGGGATGTCCAGGGCTTCCTGGAGCCGGCGCTCGATCTCGAAGCAGCGGGGGGCGGAGATGTCCTCCAGGTTCACCCCGCCGAAGGACGGGGCGAGACGGATGACCGTCTCGATGATCTCGTCCGTGTCCTTGGTGGCGAGCGCGATCGGGACCGCGTCCACTCCACCGAACTGCTTGAACAGGATGGCCTTGCCCTCCATCACCGGGAGGGAGGCCTCGGGACCGATGTCCCCGAGGCCGAGCACGGCCGTGCCGTCGGTGACGACGGCGACCACGTTGGACTTCCACGTGTACTCGTTGACGAGTTCCGGGTTCTCCGCGATGGCGCTGCAGACCTTCGCCACGCCGGGCGTGTAGGCGAGGGACAAGTCGTCCTTGTCGCGGACCGGCACGGTGGCCTGCACGGCCATCTTGCCGCCCCGGTGCAGTGCGAACACCGCGTCGGGGTTGTTGTCCGTCACGCTGTCGCTGCGAGGATTGACGATCTCCGCTGCCACTTGTTTGACCCCTTAAGTCTTTAATCGTTGAGGGTGGCCACTCCTGGTTAAGGGGTGGGCGGGCACCGCGTCCGTCTCCGCATCGACGGGTTCGTCCCGCCTCCGCGAAGGGGAGGTTTCGTACGCGCGGGCGCGCCGCACACGCGCCCTGGGCCCCGGATGAGGGGTGTAAGGATCTGTTCTACCTGAAAAACGCCCGCCCGGACGAGTCGATTGCCTCACGTTCGCAGGTCTCTTGCCCCGGTTTCACCTAAAAGTCCGGACGTTACCGTCCGAGGGGCGAGACCCACCGCAAAAACTGCGGCCAAACAGCGGGTCGGCAGTGCATAGTGCGGCCGCACGGCCCCGCAGCCGCAGTCCTGATCGGAACCCCGGGTGGCCCGTTATCCGATTTTGACCTGACGACCACCCTGAATGTCGCAGTCCGAATGGCAAGATGCCGTAATCACACAGGTCGCTGCACTCGATGGTGCGTGCCCGACCCTTCTCGGATGCTTTTTTCCCCACTGCCGGAGGAACCAGCTCATGACCGCAAGCACCACCCGTCGTTCGACCGCCGCACGGTCCCGGATCGCCGCGGTCGGTGCGATCGCGGTCGCCGGCGCCCTGATCCTCACCGGCTGTGGCGACCAGACCAAGAGCGGCTCCGGGAACTCGGCCTCCTCGGGCACCAAGTCCAGCAGCGCCCCGCTCTTCTCGGCCCTCCCGAAGAAGATCCAGGACGCCGGTGTCATCAAGATCGGCACCGACTCCGCGTACGCCCCGATGGAATTCGTCGAGAACGGCAAGATCGTCGGTGTCGACCCGGATATCGCGGACGCGCTCTCCAAGCAGCTCGGTGTGAAGGTCCAGTTCACCGCCGGCACCTTCGACGGCCTGATCACCTCGATCTACACCGGCCGCGAGGACGCGATCATGTCCTCGATCACGGACAACAAGCAGCGCCAGGAGGGCCTGGACGACAAGGGCCAGAAGATCGGCAAGGGGATCGACTTCGTCGACTACTTCTCCTCCGGTCTCTCGCTCCTCGTCAAGAAGGGCAACCCCGAGGGCGTCAAGACCCTGGACGACCTGTGCGGCAAGACCGTCGCCGTCCAGCGCGGAACGACCTACGAGGACGAGTTCAAGAAGCAGGCCGACAAGTGCGGTGACAAGAAGCTCACCATCCAGGCCTTCGACACCGACGCCGAGGCGCAGACCCGCGTCAAGGCCGGCGGCGCCGTCGCGGACCTGAACGACTACCCGGTCGCCGCGTACACCGTGAAGACCTCCGGCGGCGGCAACGACTTCGAGATCGCCGGCCAGCAGACCGGCGTCGGCCTCTTCGGCATCGGCGTGAGCAAGGACAACACGCAGCTGCGCGACGCTCTCAAGCAGGCCCTCGACGCCGCCATCAAGGACGGCTCCTACGCCAAGGCCCTGGAGAAGTGGAACGTGCAGGACAGTGCCGTCAAGTCCGCGACGGTCAACGCCGGTCAGTAAGTCCCGCGCTCCACGCTCCACTGAAGGGCAGTCATTGTGACTGACAAGATCGACAAGGGTCCGGCCGCAACCCCGCCGGCCGGACCCGGCGCCTCGGGAACCCCGTACGAGGCGATCAAGGCAATTCCCGTACGGCACTACGGCCGCTGGATCAGCGGTGTCATCGTCGTCGCGCTCCTGGCGTGGCTCGTCTACGCCTTCTCCCAGGGCAACGTCATCTGGGCGACGGTCGGGGACAAGCTGTTCGACCCGGCCGTCCTCGGCGGCCTGTGGAACACCATCCTCATCAGCGTCGCCGCCATGGCGCTGGGCCTCGTGCTCGGCATCGTGTTCGCGGTGATGCGCCTCTCGAAGAACCCGGTGACCAGCGCCGTCTCCTGGCTCTACATCTGGTTCTTCCGCGGCACCCCGGTGTACGTCCAGCTGCTGGTGTGGTTCAACCTGTCGCTGATCTTCGAGTACATCAACCTCGGGCCGATCTACAAGAACTACACCGTCGCCGTCATGACCCCGTTCATGGTCGCCCTGCTGGGCCTGGGCCTGAACGAGGGCGCCTACATGGCGGAGATCGTCCGGGCCGGCATCCAGTCCGTCGACGAGGGCCAGACCGAGGCCGCGCACGCGCTCGGCATGCCCCAGACCAAGACGATGCGCCGTGTCGTGCTGCCGCAGGCGATGCGGGTGATCATCCCGCCGACCGGCAACGAGTTCATCAACATGCTGAAAACCTCCTCACTGGTTTCGGCGGTGCAGTACACCGAGCTCCTGCGGGCCTCGTCGAACATCGGCAACACGGCCGGTGCCATCATGGAGATGCTGTTCGTGGCATCCGTCTGGTACCTCGCCCTGACCAGCGTGTTCAGCGTCGGCCAGTACTACCTGGAGCGCCGCTTCGCCCGAGGTTCCACGCGGAGCCTGCCGCCGACGCCGTTCCAGCGCCTGCGTGCCAACCTCAACATGTTCCGCCGTACGGAGGTCGCGCGATGACCGCCCAGCCGATGGTCAAGGCAGAAGGCGTCCACAAGTCGTACGGCGCCGCCCACATCCTCCGGGGCATCGACCTCGAAGTCGCCCCGCGCGAGGTCTTCTGCCTGGTCGGCCCGTCCGGCTCCGGCAAGTCGACCTTCCTGCGGTGCATCAACCACCTGGAGCGCATCAACTCCGGGCGGCTGTCGGTGGACGGCCAGCTGGTGGGTTACCGCCAGAAGGGCGACAAGCTCTACGAGCTCAAGGACAGCGAGGTCGCCGCGCAGCGCCGCGAGATCGGCATGGTCTTCCAGCGCTTCAACCTGTTCCCGCACATGACGGCCATTGAGAACGTCATGGAGGCGCCGGTCCAGGTCAAGGGCGAGAGCAAGGCGGTGGCGCGCGAGCGCGCCGTCAAGCTGCTCGACCGCGTCGGCCTCGGCGACAAGGGCGGGAACTACCCCTCGCAGCTGTCCGGCGGCCAGCAGCAGCGCGTGGCGATCGCCCGCGCGCTGGCCATGGAGCCCAAGCTGATGCTCTTCGACGAGCCCACCTCGGCGCTCGACCCGGAGCTCGTCGGTGACGTCCTGGACGTCATGCGGGACCTCGCCGAATCGGGCATGACGATGATCGTCGTGACCCACGAGATGGGCTTCGCCCGCGAGGTCGGCGACAACCTCGTCTTCATGGACGGCGGCGTGGTGGTCGAATCCGGCCACCCGCGCGAGGTCCTGGGCAACCCGCAGCACGACCGGACGAAGGCGTTCCTGTCCAAGGTGCTGTAACTGCGTCGAGCGCTGCTCTGCGGGTGCTGTGAGAGGGGCGGTACGGATTCCCGTACCGCCCCTCCGCGCTGCCCGGCGCACCCCTGCGGTCGTAATACCCTTGTAGCTGTCTCAGCCGTTACCGGGACCTCATCCGCAGCCGTAAGGACTCGACGTGGAACTGGCCCATTACTCGGACTACGCCGTGCGCCTGGTCAACACCGAGGAGCCGGCCCGCAACAAGGACGCCCTCACCTCGGTGGACGCCGTACGCGCCCTCTTCGGCGCCGGGGTCCAGGCCGCACGCCGCGTCACGGACGCCGACGTCACGCGCTTCCGCAACGTCCGGGGCCGGCTGCGCTCCGTCTTCGAGGCCGCCGACGGCGGGGACCACGTGCTCGCCGTCGACCTGCTGAACTCCCTGCTGATGGAGTTCCCGGTCAGCCCCCAGGTGACCGGCCACGACTCGCTCGACGAGGACGGCCGCCCCCACTGGCACATCCACCTCGCCGATCACCCCTCGAACGCCTCCGCGGGATACGCCGCCCTCGCCTCCTTCGGGCTGGCCTTCCACCTCACCGAGCACGGCCCCGACCGGCTCGGCCTGTGCCAGGCGGCGCCCTGCCGCAACGCCTACCTCGACACCTCCACCAACCGGTCCCGGCGCTACTGCTCCGACCGCTGCGCCACCCGGGCGAACGTGGCGGCCTACCGCGCCCGCAAGCGGCTGGAGGCCGAGGAGTCCGCGCGCAGCGGCCGCAGCGCCGAAACCGCCCAGGACAGCCGCGCCCTCAGCGAGCGCTGACCGGCGGGCGGCGGCCGCAGCCGCAGCACGGCCGTCGCCAGCACCAGTTCCTCGGGCACCGTCCCGTAGTCGGTGCTGTCGCCGGTCGCGTTGTACGGGTTGTCACCCAGCACCCACCAGCCGCCCGGCCGCCGCTCCACCGCCCGCTTCACCACCAGCAGGTCCTGCTGGAAGGGGTGCCGCAGCACCACCACGGCCCCCGGGCGCACGGGCGCCCCGTAGCGGACCACCAGCCGGTCCCCGTGCAGCAGGGTGGGGACCATCGAGGGCCCCGACACCTCGGCCAGCCCGAACTGCCCGCCCTGGCGCGCCCTGTCCACCATGTACGACCTCCTCGTCCCACCCGCATGCTGCCGCACGCCGCCGTAGGTTCGCTCACCGCCGCCGGCACGACGCTGGACTTTTGTCCGAAGCCCACGGGGCCGCCCGCGAATTCCGCATCCCGAGCGAGTAATCTCGCCCTTGAGAAGACGATCACGAGGAGGACAAACTCCATGCTTACCCGCCTCTTCGCCCCCAAGGCGAAGGTCTCCGCCCACTGTGACCTGCCGTGCGGCGTGTACGACCCGGCCCAGGCCCGCATCGAGGCCGAGTCGGTCAAGGCCGTACAGGAGAAGTACCAGGCCAACGAGGACGCCGACTTCCGCGCGCGCGCCATCACCATCAAGGAGCAGCGCGCCGAGCTCGCCAAGCACCACGTCTCGGTGCTGTGGAGCGACTACTTCAAGCCGCCGCACTTCGAGAAGTACCCCCAGCTGCACACCCTGGTCAACGACACCCTCAAGGCCCTCTCGGCCGCGAAGGCGTCCAACGACCCGGCGACCGGCCAGAAGGCCCTCGAACTCATCGCCGAGATCGACCGCATCTTCTGGGAGACCAAGGCCGCCTGATCCGGGCCCCCGGCCCGATGGAGCAGCCCGGTGCAGAAGGGGCCCGACCGGTGACGGTCGGGCCCCTTCGGCGTACGCGGGGGTGGGTTACTCGTCGTCCTCGGCGTCGTCGAGGCGGGCCAGCCAGGTCGCCAGGCGTTCCACCGGGACCTCGAAGTCCGGGTTGAGATCGACGAAGGTGCGGAGCTGCTCGGCGAGCCACTCGAAGGTGACCTCCTCCTCGCCGCGCCGCTTCTCCAGCTCCTCGATGCCGCGATCGGTGAAGTACAAGTCCGGCTCCGTAAGACGTGAGGGGGTGTTTCCCGCCAGGATAATCCGCGTATCACAGACACCTCCCGTCCTCCCTGCCCCGGCGCTAGCCTTGACAGACTCGACCTGAGGGGGGCAGGGGATGCCGGACGGGCGCACGGGCGGCTCCGCGCGCGCCTTCGAGCTTCTCGAACCCCTCGTCAAGGCGGCCACCGTACGCGTCCACGCGCCCGCGGACGGGTATGGAACCCCTGGGACCGGTCCGACCTGGGGCAGCGGCTTCTTCATCGCCCCCGGGTGGGTCCTCACGTGTGCCCACGTGATCGGCGAAGGGGGTGCTGCGGTGCGTCTGGCGGGCCGCGAGGTCGGCATCACCTTCTCCGTCGCCGGCTCCCCCGGGGCGGCGGGAGCCACCGGCACGGTCGCCGGCCGCGTGGAATGCGTACTGCCGGAACGGCTGGAGGAACGCCGGCCCGCCCCGCGCGCCCTGTGGGACCTGCCCGACCTGGCCCTCGTACGGGTACTCGCGCCCATCTCGCACGCCTGCGTCTACCTCACCGACCGGGCCAGGCCCCGCCTCGACGAGGCCGCGTACTTCGGCGTCACCGAGGACCTCGGGGTACGGGAGATCACCGGCCGCACCACCCGGCTGCGCGGCACCGCCGCGAACGGCGCGGCGATCCGCCTCGGCGACGACGACGAGATCGAACCCGGCATGTCCGGCGGCCCCCTGGTGGACCTGGCGCGCGGCGAGGTCATCGGGATCGTCAAGGCCCGCCGGCAGGCGGGCGGCGGGGGCATCGCGGTGTCGGTGGCCCAGCTGCGGACCCTGCCGACGGGCCCGACCGGACAGGTCGGCCTGTACCGGCGGGTGATGCAGGGCCACGACCTGTACCACTACGACCAGCACGTCAGCGACCTGGACAGCCGCCGCACCTGGACGGACGTCCACGACGAGCTGCCCTCGGAGGACGAGGACACCAACGGCGGACCTGAGCGCCCCACCCGCCTCAGCCGTCTCACCCGCCTCACCCCGGGCGAACGCACCACCCTGTGCGGTCTGCTCGCCGAACTGCCGCCGCCCGGCTCCTCCGAGGCCGTCCGCGCCCTCGCCGAAGCCGCCCGCGGCGACGAACCCGACACGGGCTTACCGGCCCCGCTGACCTGGCGCGACGGACTCGGCCTGCTCCACGACCCGCCCGGGACCGGCGGCGAGGCCGCCGCGATGCTGCGCTACGCCACCGACGTCAGCGTCGCCGACCACCGCGAGCCGCCCGCGCCCGGCGCCGACGAGGAACTGTGGGACTGGGTACGGGCCACCGCCGCGCGGCTGTGGCGGCCGCTGCGCCGCGAACTGGGCGAGCGCCACGAACGCGGCCTCGCGGAACGTGAACGGCGCCGGCGCACCTCGGCCGGGCAGATGGTGCACGGTCCCTTCCGCCCGGCCGTGGGACTCCCGCCCCCGGCGCCGTCGGTCCTGCTGGAGGCCTGGGCCCAGGTGTGGGAGGACGTCTACGACTGGCGGGTCTCCGTCCTGGCCGGCCCGGACCGGCCCGGGCAGGCGACCCCGGTGGCCTCCGGAACCCGGGTCACGCTGGCGGACCTGCCCGAGGCGGTGCGGGCCCCGCTCGCCGAGGGGTTCCGGCGGTGCGACACCCACGAGGCGGCCGCGCTGCTGGAGGTGGTCGTGGCGGAGGAGCTGTTCGGGCTCCCGGTGGACGAGTGGACGGTGTCGGGCGGGGTCCCGGTCGGCGTGCAGCGGCCGGTCGTGCTGCGCCACCCGGGCGGCGACCCGCCCGCGGAAGCCGCCGAGCGGTGGACGAGGGTGCAGGCGGGCCCGCTGCTGGACCGGCGGGCCGACTGCTCGCGGGGCCGCAAGTGGCGCCCGGCGCCCGGGTGGCTGGCCGCCCTGGTGGACCACACGGTGCCGGTGCTGTGCCGGGCCGCGGGCGAGGACCCGACGCTCGCGATGCTGCACGACGCGCGGGACGCCGGGTACGGGGTGGTGGTGTGCCGCCGGCCCCCGGCCGACCCCAGGGCGTCCTGCGAACCGTTCCACCGCGGCCTGCGCGAGGAACTGGCCGAAGCCGGACGGGGAGCGGTGCTCCCGGCCCGGCTCCAGACGCTGCGGGGACGGGCGTACGGGGCGGACCCGGACGCGTACTGGGCGGTGGGGACGGCGCTGCTGTGGCAGGACCCGCGGCGGCCGCTCCCGGAGGACGAACCGTTGCAGGGCGACCTGTGAGGGGCACGCGTCCGGCGGGACACCACCGGATCGACCACGCAGGGGCGGGCCCATGGCCGAGGGGCGCGGGCACATGATCGAGGGGGCGGGCACATGACCGAGGAGTGGCTCATCTACCGGGGCGTCGGGGACCCCCACGACGGGATCGACGCCCTGCCGGACCCGCCGCCCTGGCGGGACTTCGACGGCGGTCCCGTCGCGGACGGCCCGGGAGCCGCGGGCACCCCCGACGAGAACGTGGCCCGCCGCCTCGGCGCGCACCGGCAGGCCGCCGAGCTGCACCGCCCCGAACCCGAGGAGCTGGAGGCCATCAACGCCGCGCTGTACCTGCGGCGGCCGCTGCTCGTGACGGGCTACCCGGGAACGGGGAAGTCCACCCTCGCGCACGCCGTCGCCCACGAACTGAAACTGGGCCGCGTCCTGCGCTGGCCCGTCGTCTCGCGCACGGTCCTCCAGGAGGGGCTCTACCGCTACGACGCCATAGCGCGCCTGCAGGACGTACAGATCGCCGCCAGCGGGGGAGCGGCCGAGGGCGCGGCGCCCGGCATCGGGAAGTACATCCGGCTGGGACCGCTGGGGACGGCGCTGCTGCCCACCGCGCGCCCCCGGGTGCTCCTCATCGACGAACTCGACAAGAGCGACATAGACCTCCCCAACGACCTCCTCAACGTGCTGGAGGAGGGGGAGTTCACCCTCCCCGAGCTGGAACGGGTGGCGGACTCCGAACCCGAGGTACGGGTCCTCACCGACGACGGCACCAAAGTGACCGTCCGGGACGGCCGGATCCGCTGCCGGGCCTTCCCCTTCATCATCCTGACCAGCAACGGCGAACGGGACTTCCCCGCCGCGCTGCTCAGGCGGTGCATCCAGCTCAAGCTCGGCCAGCCCGGCGAGAAACGGCTCGCCACCCTGGTGCGGGCGCACTTGGGGGAGGAGGCCGCCCAGCTGGGCGCCGAGCTGATCCGGGAGTTCCTCAGCCGCTCGCAGTCCGAACTGGTCGCCGCCGACCAACTGCTCAACGCCATCTACCTGACCCACTACGCCGCCCCGCCCACCCGGGAGGACCTCGCCGACCTGCTCATCCAGCGCCTCGACCGGCCGAGGTGACGCCCGTGCCCCCCGCCCCCGCCCCCGTGCCCCCGGCCGAGCCCATCCGCGACC
Organism: Streptomyces sp. NBC_00539; assembly: GCF_036346105.1. Taxonomy (GTDB): domain Bacteria; phylum Actinomycetota; class Actinomycetes; order Streptomycetales; family Streptomycetaceae; genus Streptomyces. The sequence goes on along the minus strand of NZ_CP107811.1, from coordinate 2,488,407 downwards.
TCGCCGCGCTGCTGCGGGGCGCCGGGCTCGACCCGTCCGCCGAGGAGCTCGCCGACGCGCTGTGGCTCGCCGGGCGGACTCGGGGGCCGGCCGGGGCGCCGGACGCCGGTGACGCCCCGGTCCGGGAGCCGGCACCGGGGCCCGGACCGCAGGCGGGCCCGCAGGAGGCGGCCCCGCGCGCGCAGGACCCCGTACGGGAAGAGCCCGATCCGCGGGACGCGGTCCGGCTGTACGCCACCAGGGGCGGCGGGACGGCGGACGGCGACGCGGAACTCCCCGCCGCGGGCGGGGTGCCCGTACGGGTGCCCGGCGCGGCGGCGCTGCCCAGGGTCCTGGAGATCCAGCGGGCCCTGCGCGCCCTCCAGCGGCACCGGCCGCCCGGGCCGCCCACCCGGACCGTCCTCGACGAGGCCGCCACCGCCGAGGCCAGCGCCCGGGCCCTCGGGCTGGTCATCCCGGTGTTCCGGCCGGAGAGCCGGCGCGAGGCGACCGTACGCCTGGTCATGGACGCCTCACCGTCGATGGCGGTGTGGCACGACATGTTCGAGGAACTGCGGTCCGTGTGCGAACGGCTGGGGGCCTTCCGCGACGTCCAGGTCTACTACCTGCACCGGTCGGCCGACGGCGCCGTCGCCGTCGGCCGGGGCCCGCACCCCACCGCCGGGCTCCGCTCCGGTGACCAGGTGCGCGACCCCACCGGCCGGGCGCTGACCATGGTCGTCTCCGACTGCGCCGGGCCCGTGTGGCGGGAGGGCCGGGCGCAGCGCCTGCTGTACCGGTGGGCCCAGTGCACGCCCTGCGCGGTGGTGCAGCCGCTGCCGCAGCGCCTGTGGAACCGCAGCCGGCTGCCGACCGAGCGCGGGGTGCTGACCCGTACGGAAGGCGGCCCCCGCAAGCTGGAGTTCCACCCGGACCGGCCGCCCCGGCCCGGGCGCCCCACGGGCGGGCTCACCGTGCCCGTGCTCCCGCCGAACGCCGCCGCCCTCGGCGCCTGGGCCCGCCTCGTCGCAGGGCTCGGGACCGGGCCCGTACCGGCCGAGGTCGGGCGGGTACTGCCCCGCCACCCCGCCGGGGCCGAACCCCCGCCCCGGGCCGCACGGCCGCCGCGGGAGCTCGTACAGCGTTTCCGCTCCTCGGCCGCGCCCGGCGCGGTGCAACTCGCCCTGTACCTGGCGGCGGCCCCCCTGACACTGCCCGTGATGCGGCTCGTACAGCGCACGATGCTGCCCGACTCGGAACCCTCCGACCTCGCCGAGGTGCTGCTGAGCGGACTGCTGCGGCGCGCGCCGGACGCCGGGTGGTACGAGTTCACCCCCGGCGTGCAGGACGTGCTGCTGGGGCCGCTCGGCCGGGACGAGGCCGCACTGGTGCTCAAGCACTGCTCCGCGTACGTACGGGCCCACTTCGGGCGGGGCGTGCGCAACTTCCCGGCCCTCGCCGTCTCGCAGCTGACCGGCGCCCCCCTGGAGCCCGACGGCGAACGGGTGCCCGCCGGCCGCCTCCCGCAGGCCTTCGCCCAGGTCTCGGCGAAGGTCGTGCGCCGCTACCTGCCCGGGCCGCCGCCCGACGGGCCGGAGACCGAACCGCCGCCCGCCGCGCCCGCCCGGGAGTGGGCCGTACGGACGGCCCGGGCCCGGATCACCGAGGGCGGGCGGCGCGGCCTGTACGAGGCCGTGACCCTGCTGCGCCGGGCCGTGTCGGCGCCGCCCGGCCCCGCCGATGCGGCGGAGGAGGCCGAGCTGGAACTCGCGGGTGCGCTGCTTCGGCTGTGGGCGCTCCAGCGCGACCCGGAGCTGCTCGCGGAGGCCGAGCGGACCCTGACCGGGCTGGGCAGCCCGTCGGCCCGGGCGGCGCGGGGCAAGGTGCTGTACGAGCGGGCCCTGGCCGCGGACGTACCGGACGCGGAGCTCCTGGCGGCGGCCGAGCGGGAGTTCGCGGCGGTCGCGGCCGCTCCCGGCGCGGACCGGGAGTTCCGGCTCGACTGCGTCGTACGCCGGACCCGGGCCCTGGTCCGCCTCGGCGAGCTGCGCGGCGACCCGGGGCCGCTGCGGGAGGCCCGGGCCGCGCTGGAGGCCGCCGGGGAGGACGAGCCCGGGGTCGGCCCGGCCCTCGGGCGGGTCCTGCTCGCCCTGCTGCCCCACACCGCCGACCCCGCGGAACGCGCCGCACTGGCGGAACTGGCCGCGGGCCGGCTGCTCGTGGACCCGGACGCCGGCCCGGAGGAGCGGGCCCGGGCCAGGGTGGAGCAGGCCTCGGCGCTGCGGTACCTGCCCGCGCGGCTGGAGGAGGCGGCCGGGCAGCTGGCCCGCGCCCTGCAGGAGGCGCAGGAGGCGGGTGAGGACGCCGGGCCGGAGGAGGACGGCGAGCCGCAGCTGCGGCTGGCGGCGCTGGTCTGCCTCGCGCGGGTGCACCGGGCCCGGTACGCGCGGGACTCGGACCCGGCGGCCCTGGACGACGCGGCCGGGGCGTACGCGCGGGCCCGCAGGCTGATCCCCAGGGACGGGGACGCCTACGGGGAGCTGCTGCCCGAGTGGGGCGACGTGCTCCTGGAACGCGCCGCGGCCGCCGGCGCCGACGGGCGGCGGTACGCGTCCACCGCCGTACGGGTGCTGCGCGAGAGCCGGGCCGCGGTGCCCCAGTCGGACCCCCGCTCGGCGCGGCGGCTGCTGCGGCTGGCGGCGGGGCTGCGGCTGCGCCACTCCTACGAGGGCGACCTGGTCGACCTGCGGGAGGCCGAGCACCTGCTGGAGCTGGCCGCCCGGCAGAGCCGCAGCCCGCTGGAACAGGCGCAGGCCTGGCGGGAGCACGGGGACGTGCAGCAGGAGATCCACGCCCACACGCGGGGCGTGGACCGGCTCGACAGGGCCGCCGACTCCTACCGCAGGGCGTGGCGCGCGGCCCTGGCCGGCGGCGACGACCTGGAGCGGGTGGCCGTGGAACTGGCCGCGCGGGTGCAGGAGCTGCGCGGCGAGGTGCTGGAACGGCTGGAGCGGCCGAGGGGCGCGCTGGAGGCCTACCGGGCGGCGCTGGAGCTGTGGCTGCGGGCGGGCGCCCCGGAAGCCCGTGTGGCCTGGGTGGGCGAACGCATCCGCGCCTTGGAGGCGGGCCCGTGACCGGCCGGGGCCGGGTACCGCCCCGGCCGTTTCCGACGGCCACGGGAAGGGAAGGGGCAGTGGACCATACGGCCAAGAGGGGGACGGGCGACACATGGTGACTCAGGGTCAGGAAGCGCCGACGGTCCGGCGGGAGTGCGGCGGGCGGTTGCCGGACCTGTCCGGACTGGATCTGGCCGGGCTGCGCGGGATCGGGCACCCGGTGCTCGCCGAGGTGATCGAAGGCCTGGTGGAGCGGGTCACGCACCCCGCCGAGATACTCAACGCCTTCGACTCGGGGGTGGTGTGAGCGAGGGGAGTTGACCACTTTCCGCCGTTAGTCCGGCTCGTCCGCAGGGCAGGGATGCACCGTCCGCCGGGGTACCTCCGGGGAGGCGGCGGGGGAGGGAGGCGCAGGCCGATGACGCAAGCGATCACGAGCGACACCGTGCTGCCCGCGCACCGGCCGCCACCGGCGGGAGCGGACCCCGGCGACGCGCACGTGCGCCACGCTCCCTGGCCCTACGCCCGGCTCGACGTGCCCGCCCTGCGCGCCGCCGGGCACCGCGCCTTCCCCGTCCGGCAGTTCGTGCTCAAGACGCACAGCCGCTGCAACCTCGCCTGCACCTACTGCTACGTCTATGAGATGGCCGACCAGTCCTGGCGCGACCGCCCCGCCGTGATGTCCGCCGCAACCGTCCGCCGCGCCGCCGAGCGGATCGCCGAACACGCCGCCGCCCACCGGCTGACCCGCGTCGACCTCGTCCTGCACGGCGGCGAGCCGCTGCTCACCGGCCCCGCCGCGCTCGCCGCTCCCGTCGAGGCGGTACGGGCCGCCGTCGCCCCCGGCACCCGGGTCACCGCCACCGTCCAGACCAACGCCACCCTCCTCACCCGCGGCCGGCTCGACGCGCTCACCGCCGCCGGCATCCGCGTCGGCGTCAGCCTCGACGGCGGTCTGCCCGCGCACAACACCCGCCGCGCCGACCACGCCGGACGCCCCGGGTTCGCGGCCGCGGCACGCGGGCTGCGGCTGCTCGCCCGCAATCCCGCCGGCTACGCGGGGGTGCTCTGCGTCATCGACCTCGCCCAGGACCCCGTCGAGGTGTACGAGTCGCTGCTCGACTTCGCCCCGCCCGCCATCGGCCTGCTCCTGCCGCTGGCCAACTGGAGCGAACCGCCGCCCGCCCACTCCCCGCACGCGACCCCGTACGCCGACTGGTTGATCGCGGTCTTCGAACGCTGGTGGCACGACGGCGTGCACCGCACCCGTGTGCGCGTCTTCGAGGAGATCATCGCCCTGCTGCTCGGACTGCCCACCGCCACCGAGACCCTCGGCCTGGCTCCCGCCACCACCGCCGTCATCGAGACGGACGGCAGCATCGAACAGGCCGATTCGCTGAAATCCGCCTACGAGGGCGCCGCCGCGACCGGCCTCCACCTCGACACCGACGGCTTCGACCGGCTGCTGGACCACCCCGGGTTCGCCGCCCGCCAGCTCGGGCGGGACGCCCTCGCCGCCGACTGCCGCGCCTGCGAACTCGTCGAAGTGTGCGGCGGCGGACACTACCCGCACCGCTACCGCGCCGGTGAGGGGTTCCGCCGGCCCTCGGTGTACTGCGCCGACCTCCAGGCCCTCATCCGGCACATCGCGCGCGCCCTGCACGCCGCCGCCGTCACCGGGCGGGCCGCCTCATGAGCGAAGCCCCGGCCACCCTCGCCCCGTTCGCCGTCAGCTCCCCGACCCTGCGCGCCCTCGCCTCCACCGAACCCTCGCCGGAAGGCACCCGGCTCGTGCGCGACGTACGCCGCTCCAAGCGGCTGCTCCTGCTGCGCGCGGTACTCGACCGGGCCCCCGGCGCCGAGGCCGCGGAGCACTGGGCGCTGCTGGAGGAAGCCGAACGGCACGACCCCGGCGCGGTACGGGACGTACTGCACTACCCCGCCACCGGGGTGTGGGCCGAGGAGACCCTGCGCCGGCTGGCCGCGCCGGACGGTCCCCCCGCCGACCTCGGGCACCTCGGGGCGCTCGCCGCCGCCGCCGCGCTGCGCGCCGGGATCACCTTCAAGGTCACCCTGCGCCCCGCGGGCGGCCGGCTCGTCCTGCCCACCCTCGGACTGCTGCGGCCCGACCGGCCCGGCCTCCTCGCCGTCACCGAGCGGTCCTGGGCCACCGCCCCCGACCCGCTCCCGCTGCACGCCCTGCCCGACGGCCGTACCGCCCTCGACGACCTCGACCCCTACCGCGCCCCCGCCCGCGACGAGCCCGCCCACGTGCGCCCGGCCCGGCGGCTCACCCCCAAGGGGCACAAGCGCTGGGACACCCAGTGGTCCGGCGCCCTCACCCTGCTGCGGCGCTACGACTCCGCCCGCGCCGACGAGATCGGCCGCCTGCTGCGCTCCGTCGTCCCCCTGGCCGGCGGGGCGCGCTCCAGCGGCGCGACCCTGCCCGCCGCCGCCGGATCCGTGCTGGCCCGGGCACAGGCCCCGCCCGCCCTGGCCGCCACCCTCGTCCACGAGGTCCAGCACGGGAAGCTCACCGCCCTCGCCGACGTCCTGACCCTGCACACCGCCGACCGCACGCCACGCCACTGGGCCCCCTGGCGCAGCGACCCCCGGCCGCTCGACGGGCTGCTGCACGGCGCGTACGCCCACCTGGCCCTCGCCGGCTACTGGCAGCGCGCCGCCCTGTACGGGGCGCGCGGCGCCTGGGCCCGGCACGCACGACTGCGCGCCCAGGTGGCGGCCGTCCTGCCCGCCATCCGCGCCCACCCGCAACTGACCGGCACGGGCCGCGAGTTCACCGACGCGATGGCCGCGGCGGAGCGGGCCATGGACGAACTGCCACCACCCGGCGACCAGCACGCGACCGCCCGCCGGACCCTGGAACGGGAACGCCGCGCCTGGTGCGAGAAGCATCCCGGACTCGCCGAGTTCACCGGTTCCTGAGGGGCCCTGACGAACCGTCCGTTGCGGTACCTTTTCAACCCCGTCCACCGCCCGGTTCCAGGGAGACGGCCGCATGACCACCGGTATTCGGCAGGACCGCGACGGAGCGGCGCAGCCGCCGCAGCGCTTCGTCATCAGCTTCGCGGGCTTCAACCGGCCCTGGGCCGTGTGGATCGCCCACCGCCTGGAGGAGCACGGCCACCGCGTGGCCCTCCAGCGCTGGGACCCGCAGAGCAGCCCCGGAGTCACCGAAGCCCTCGACGACCTGGCCCGGGCCGGGGGCAAGGTCCTCGTCGTCCTCAGCGAACGCTACTTCTCCGCCGGCACCCACACCGAGGAGGAGTGGAACGCGGCCCTGCGCACCGTCACCGAGCACCACCCCGACCGGTTCGCCGCCGTCTGCCTCACCGACGCCCCGCTGCCCAGCGCAGTGGCCGCCCTGGAGAAGACCGACCTGTGGGGGCTGGACGCCTACGAAGCCGAGTACCGGGTGCTGCGCCGGCTGGAGCTGCCCACCGACCGGATCGGCATCGAGAGCGGCCGCCGGGGCCCCCGCTTCCCCAACGACCCGCCCGAGATCTGGGGCCGGGTACCGCGCCGCAACCCGCGCTTCACCGGCCGCAACGACGTCATCGGCCGCCTGCGCGCCGCCCTCACCGAAGCCCCGCCCGGCGCCTCCACCGTCACCCTGCTCGGCCTGTCCGGGGTGGGCAAGACGCAGGTCGCCACCGAGTACGCCTACCGCTTCGCCTCCGAGTACGACGTGGTGTGGTGGGTCCCGGCCGAGGACCGGCCCACCCTGCGCGAGCGGCTCGCCGACCTGGCGCCCGCACTCGGCCTGCCCGAAGGCGCCGGCAGCTACGGCGAGCAGATCCGGGCCGTGCTGGAAGCGCTGCGGCGCGGGAACCCGTACTACCGCTGGCTGCTGGTCTTCGACGGCTGCGACAACCCCGACGACCTCACCGACCTGCTGCCCTCCGGCGCCGGCGACGTCATCATCACCTCCCGCAACCGGGAGTGGGCGGCCCGCCACACCAGCCTCGTCGAAGTCCCCCTGTACGCGCGCCCGGAGTCGGTGACCTTCATCCGCCGCCGGGCCGGTCGGCTCACCACGGCCGAGGCCCACCAGCTCGCGGAGGCCCTGGAGGACTACCCGCTCGCCCTCGACCAGACCGCCGGCTGGCTCGCCGACTCACCGATCGGCGTCGGCGAGTACCTGCACCTGCTGCAGAGCCGGCTCGACTCCCACGAGGCCGTCACCCTCTCCGACGACTACCCGCTGCCCTTCCCCACCGCCCTGGCGATACTCCTCAACAACGTACGGGAGAACTTCCCCGACGCCCTCGCCCTGCTGCGGCTGTTCGTCTTCTTCGCCCCCGGCCGGGTCCCGCTGCGGCTGCTGAGCGAGTTCCCCGCGGACGACGTGCCCGAGCAGCTCGCCGGGCTGATCAACGACCAGATCCGGTGGAACGCCGCCCTCAACAAGCTCGTGCAGTTCTCCGTCGTCCGGCTGGAGTACTCCGACCTCGCCGTCGAGGAGGGCGGCGGCCTGGAGACGGTCCAGCTGCACCGCATGGTCCACAACATCGTCCGCGGGGACCTCGGCGACGACGAGGCCGAGGAACTGTCCCGCGTCGTGCGCCAGGTCCTCGCCGCCGCCGACCCCGGGCGGCCCTCCGACTCCCGCCTGTGGCCCCGCTACGCCGAACTCATCCCGCACCTGGAGCCCGCCGGGGTCCTGCGCAGCTCCAACCCGCGCATCCAGAACTTCCTGCTGCACTGCCTGCGCTACCTGCTGCGCGCCGGCGAGTACCGCACCTGCCTGCGGCTGGCCGAGGAGACCGACGGGATCTGGCGGCCCATGCTCGGCGAGGACCACGACCAGGTCCGCGAGCTCAGCTACCACTACGGCAGCGCCCTGCGGATGCTCGGCCACTTCCGCCAGGCCGAGAGCCTCGCCAAGGCCCGGGCCGAGCGACTGGTGGCCGAACGCGGCCCGCGCGACCTCGAATCGCTGCGCGCCACCAGCTCGTACGCCGGCGTCCTGCTCAACACCGCCAAGTTCGAGCAGGCCCGCGACCTGCTGGAACACGCCTTCGCCAGCTACCGCGAGCTGCTCGGCGAGGACGACGCCACCACCCTCGCCGCGCAGAACAACGTCGCCGTCGTCCTGCGCCTCCTCGGGCGCTACCAGGAGGCCTACGACACCGACCTCGACACCCTGCGGCGCCGCGAACGCGTCCTGCGGGTACGGCACATCGCCACCCTGTCGTCCGGGATCGGCTGCGCGATGGGGCTGCGCCTGATGGGCCGCTACCGGGAGGCCCTGGCCCGCCAGGAGCAAGGCCTCAAGGTCAACGCCCAGGTGCTGGGCACCAACCACCCGCAGACCCTGCGCGCCGAACACAACCTGGGCATGTGCCTGCGCCGCTCCGGGGACATCCCGGGCGCCGGGGCCCGGCTGCGCAGCGTGCTGGAACGCTCGACGCGGGTGTTCGGCGCGGAGTTCCCCTGGACGCTGATGGTCGCCTCCGACTACGCCACCTACCTGCGCGAGTACGGCGACGTGGACGAGGCCCGGCGGATCTCGGAGGACGTCGTACGGGGCTACCAGTCGCAGCTGGGCCTGGCCCACCCGTACAGCATCGGCACGGTCGGAAACCTGGGGCTGGTGCTGAGGGCCCAGGGCGAGCGGGTGGAGGCGCTGAGCCTGGCGGAGCAGGCACTGGTCGGAATGCGGGGCGCGCTGGGCGACCGGCACCCGTGGACACTGGGCTGTGCGCTCAACGCCACCGGCCACCGCAACATCACCGGGCGGCTGGAGGACGCGGTGGAGCTGAGCCGGGAGACCTTGCGGGGAGCGGAACAGGTGCTGGGCCCGGACCACCCGATGACGCTGAGCGCACAGATCGCCCTGGCCGCGGACCTGAGGGCGGTACGGGAGGACGCGGAGGCGGCGAAGCACGAGGACGCGGGCCTCAAGGCCCTGACCCGCACCCTGGGCGCCCAGCACGTCCACACGGTCTCGGCCCGCCAACAAACGCGCCCGTACTGGGACTTCGAACCCCAGCCGTAACCCCGGCCGGGCGCGGGCCGGGGCCGGGCCGGGCGCGGGGCAGCCGGGCCGCCCGGTGCAGCCGGAAGGCCCGGACCCCCGAGGGGGTCCGGGCCTTCACACGTCGGGCAGGAGCGCCGATCAGGCCTCGAAGACCTCGTTCAGCAGCTGCTGCTGCTCCGCCTGGTGGCGCTTGGCGGAGCCCACCGCGGGGGAGGAGCCGTGCGGGCGCGAGATGCGCCGCAGGCGCTCGCCCGCCGGGATGTCCGCGCCGACCGCCAGGTCGAGGTGGTCGATCAGGTTCAGCGCGATGAACGGCCACGCACCCTGGTTCGCCGGCTCCTCCTGCGCCCAGATGTACTTCGCCGCGTTCGGGAACTTGGCGATCTCCGCCTGGAGCTCCGCACCCGGCAGCGGGTACAGCCGCTCGATGCGGATGATGGCCGTGTCCGTGATGCCGCGCTTCTCCCGCTCGGCCTCCAGGTCGTAGTAGACCTTGCCCGCGCAGAAGACGACCTTGCGGATCTCGTTCGGGTCACCCGCTCCGGAGGAGACGCGCGTGTCGCCGATGACCGGACGGAACGAACCGGTCGTGAACTCCTCCGCCTTGGAGGCCGCCGCCTTGAGACGCAGCATCGACTTCGGCGTGAAGACGATCAGCGGCTTGTGGTGCGGGTTGTGGACCTGCCAGCGCAGCAGGTGGAAGTAGTTCGACGGCAGGGTCGGCATCGCGACCGTCATGTTGTCCTGCGCGCACATCTGCAGGAAGCGCTCCGGGCGGGCGGACGAGTGGTCCGGGCCCTGGCCCTCGTAGCCGTGCGGCAGGAGCAGCGTGACGCCGGAGGTCTGGCCCCACTTCTGCTCGGCCGAGGAGATGAACTCGTCGACGACGGTCTGCGCGCCGTTGACGAAGTCACCGAACTGGGCCTCCCAGAGGACCAGCGCGTCCGGACGGGCCAGCGAGTAGCCGTACTCGAAGCCCATGGCCGCGTACTCGGAGAGCAGCGAGTCGTAGACGTTGTAGCGGGCCTGGTCGTCCGACAGGTACTGCAGCGGGGTGTAGTCCTCGCCCGTCTCCCGGTCGATGAGGACCGCGTGGCGCTGGCCGAACGTGCCGCGGCGGGAGTCCTGGCCCGACAGGCGGACCGGGGTGCCCTCCATCAGCAGCGAGCCGAAGGCGAGGGTCTCGCCCATGCCCCAGTCGATGGTGCCCTCGTCGATCATCGCCGCGCGGCGCTGGAGCTGCGGCAGCAGACGCGGGTGGACGGTGACGTTCTCCGGGATGTTGACCTGCGCCTCGGCGATCCGCTTGACGACCTCCTGGGAGACCGCGGTGTTCACCGGGACGGGGAACTGCTGCTGCGCGACCGGGGCCGGCGTGCCGATGGCGGGCTGCGTGGCGGCCTCGCGGACCTCCGCGAAGACCTTCTCCAGCTGGCCCTGGAAGTCCTGGAGCGCCTGCTCGGCCTCTTCCAGCGTGATGTCGCCGCGACCGATGAGGGACTCGGTGTACAGCTTGCGCACCGAGCGCTTCTTGTCGATCAGGTCGTACATCAGCGGCTGCGTGAACGCCGGGTTGTCGGACTCGTTGTGGCCGCGACGGCGGTAGCAGATGAGGTCGATGACCACGTCCTTGTTGAACGCCTGACGGAACTCGAAGGCGAGCCGCGCGACGCGGACCACGGCCTCCGGGTCGTCACCGTTCACGTGGAAGATCGGCGCCTCGATCATGCGGGCCACGTCGGTCGCGTACATGGACGAACGCGAGGACTCCGGGGCGGCGGTGAAGCCGACCTGGTTGTTGATGACGACGTGGACGGTACCGCCGGTGCGGTAGCCGCGCAGCTGCGACATGTTCAGCGTCTCGGCGACGACACCCTGGCCGGCGAAGGCCGCGTCGCCGTGCAGGGCCAGGGGCAGGACCGTGAAGTCCGTGCCGCCCTTGTTGATGACGTCCTGCTTGGCGCGGGCGACACCCTCCAGGACCGGGTCGACGGCCTCCAGGTGCGAGGGGTTCGCGACGAGCGAGACCTTGATCTGCTCGCCGTCCAGGCCCGTGAAGGTGCCCTCGGCGCCCAGGTGGTACTTGACGTCGCCGGAGCCGTGCATCGACTTCGGGTCGAGGTTGCCCTCGAACTCCCGGAAGATCTGCGCGTAGGACTTGCCGACGATGTTCGCGAGGACGTTCAGACGGCCGCGGTGGGCCATGCCGATGACGACCTCTTCGAGGCGGGCCTCGGCGGCCGAGTCGATGACGGCGTCCAGCAGCGGGATGACGGACTCGCCGCCCTCCAGGGAGAAGCGCTTCTGGCCGACGTACTTCGTCTGCAGGAACGTCTCGAAGGCCTCCGCCGCGTTCAGGCGGCGCAGGATGCGCAGCTGCTCCTCGCGCTCCGGCTTGGAGTGCGGGCGCTCGATGCGGTCCTGGATCCACTTGCGCTGCTTGGGGTCCTGGATGTGCATGAACTCGACGCCGGTGGTGCGGCAGTACGAGTCGCGCAGCACGCCGAGGATGTCGCGCAGCTTCATCATCGACTTGCCGGAGAAGCCGCCGACCGCGAACTCGCGCTCCAGGTCCCACAGGGTGAGGCCGTGCTCGGTGATGTCGAGGTCGGGGTGCTTGCGCTGCTTGTACTCCAGCGGGTCGGTGTCGGCCATGACGTGGCCGCGGACCCGGTAGGAGTGGATCAGCTCGAAGACGCGGGCGGCCTTGGTGACGTCGTCGTCGTGCGAGGCGTCGATGTCCCGGAGCCAGCGGACCGGCTCGTACGGGATGCGCAGGGCCTCGAAGACGTCGTCGTAGAAGCCGTTCTCGCCGAGGAGGAGGTTCGCGACGATGCGCAGGAACTCGCCGGAGGCCGCGCCCTGGATGACCCGGTGGTCGTAGGTCGAGGTCAGGGTCATGACCTTGGAGATGCCCAGCTTGTTCAGGGTGTCCTGCGAGGTGCCCTGGAACTCGGCGGGGTAGTCCATCGAGCCGACGCCCATGATGACCGACTGACCGGGCATCAGACGCGGCACGGAGTGGACGGTGCCCAGGCCGCCGGGGTTGGTCAGCGAGACGGTGACGCCGGTGAAGTCGTCCATCGTCAGCTTGCCGACGCGGGCGCGGCGGACGATGTCCTCGTACGCCTGCCAGAACTCGAAGAAGTTGAGGGTCTCGGCCTTCTTGATGCCGGCGACGACGAGCTGCCGGTCGCCGTTGGCCTTCACCAGGTCGATCGCGAGGCCGAAGTTCACGTGCTCCGGCTTGACCAGGGTCGGCTTGCCGTCCTTCTCCGCGAAGGAGTAGTTCATGGACGGCATGGCCTTGATGGCCTGCACCATCGCGTAGCCGATGAGGTGCGTGAAGGAGATCTTCCCGCCCCGGGCGCGCTTGAGGTGGTTGTTGATGACGATGCGGTTGTCGAACAGCAGCTTCACCGGGACGGCGCGGACGGACGTGGCCGTCGGGACGTCGAGGGAGGCGTTCATGTTCTTGGCGACGGCCGCAGCCGGACCGCGGAGCGTCACCAGCTCGGGCCCGGCGGGGGCCTCGGTGGTGGGCGCGGACTTCTGCGGGGCGACCGGAGCGGCCTGAGGGGAGGGCGCGGCCGGTGCGGCGGCCGGGGCCTGGGAGGTGACAGTCACAGCAGGGGCACCAGAGGGGGTGGCAGGAGCAGGGGCAGGAGCTGGCGCGGGCGCGGCGGCGGCAGGGGCTCCGGTGGAGCCGGTGTTCGCCACGGGAGGTGCGGCGCTCGCCGCCCCCGTGGCGGCTGCGACGCTGGCCCGCGGGACCTCGGCGGGGACGGTGGCGGCGGCCTGTGCGGAGGCGCCGTCCGTCGTCGTGGACTTCTCGGGACCGTCCGCCTTCACGGGAGCGGCAGCGCCCCCCGGCTTGTAGTCGGCGAAGAAGTCCCACCAGGCCCGGTCGACCGAGTTGGGGTCCTGGAGGTACTGCTGATAGATCTCGTCGACGAGCCACTCGTTGGCACCGAAGCCTGAGGCAGGGGTCTTCCCGCCCTCTGCTGCTTCGGTCGTGGTGCTCGGGTTACTGGGGGACTGTGGCGACACGGCGGCAACCGCCCTCTTCCGCTTCACAAGGTATGGACAGCGGGAATAAAGGCTACGCCTCCCGGGAGGGGTGATGCAGGCCGGGCGGGACTTACGTCGCGCAGGTCACATCGAACGGCGGGTTTCACCGCCGGGAATGGCGGGAAACAAGCGTGGTTCGGGTAGGGGGCACCGAGGTTGCGGCCCCCTTGGCTTCGCACCCCTTACGATCCCTGCCTGGTGTGGCCGAGATCATGTCTTCTCCCACTCGAACCCTACGTCAACGCGACGCCGGCGAGCTGCCCGGAAGCGTGACGAGGATGCGGCAGCCCCGTGACGATTCGGCCACGCGGATGTCGCCACCGTGCAGGCCGACGGCCCAGCGGGCGATCGCGAGGCCCAGCCCCGTACCGCCGTCGCCGCCGCCCGCGCTGCCCCGGTTGAAGCGCTCGAAGACCCTGTGGCGTTCCTCTTCCGGGATTCCAGGGCCTTCGTCCCGGACCTCGACCACCAGGCTGTCGGGCGCGTCGCCGGCCCGGGCGCGGACCGTGACCCGGCCGTGCGGCGGGCTGTGCTTGACCGCGTTGTCGATCAGGTTCGCCACCACCTGGTGCAGCCGCTCCGCGTCCGCGTACGCGGTCAGTCCCGACGGGTGCACGTCCAGGTGGAGGTGGACGTCGTTGCGGGTGTGGCCGCCCGAACCCGTGGCCAGCCCCGGGCGGCCCGCCGCCGCGAGACCCGACTCCTTGAGCACCCCGGACAGGTACGGCCACACCTCGAAGCGGCGTGCCCGCAGCGGCACCACCCCGTTGTCCACCCGGGACAGGTCCAGCAGGGTCTCCACGAGCCGGCCCAGCCGCTCCGTCTGCTTGAGCGCCGTCCGCATGGTCTCCGGGTCGGCCTGGGAGACCCCGTCCACCACGTTCTCCAGCACCGCGCGCAGCGCCGCGATCGGCGTGCGCAGCTCGTGCGAGACGTTGGCGACCAGTTCCTTGCGGTGGCGGTCCACCGCCTCCAGGTCGTCCGCCATCAGGTTGATCGTCGAGGCGAGGTCGCCCAGCTCGTCGCGGCGCCCGGCCCCGCGCACCCGGCGGGTGTAGTCCCCGCGGGAGATCGCCCCGGCCACCGTCGTCATGTCGTCCAGCGGCGCCGTCAGGCTGTGCGCCACGAACTGTGTGATCAGCATCGAGGCGATCACCGAGAACACGGTGATGAACCGCAGCTCCGTGTCGGTGCGCAGGGCCACCATCAGCAGCCCGGTCGTGATGAACACGGACACCACGACGAGCGAGCCCAGCTTCGTCTTGATCGAGAACGGCGAGAACGGGCGCAGCCCTCCGGCGCGGTCACCGGCGCGGTCACCGAGCCGTTCTCCGGGGCGGTCACCCGCTCCGCCGGTGCGGCCGGTGCCGCGCCCCCGACCGGGGCGGGCGCCGCTCACGACTGGGCCGGGGTCTCCAGGGCGTACCCGACGCCGTGGACCGTACGGATCCGCTCGGCGCCGATCTTCCGGCGCAGCGCCTTGATGTGGCTGTCGACCGTGCGCGTGCCCGACGCGTCGGCCCAGTCCCACACCTCGGCCAGCAACTGCTCGCGGGAGAGGACCGCGCGCGGCGTCCCCGCCAGGCACACCAGCAGGTCGAACTCGGTCGGCGTCAGGTGCACGTCCTCGGCCTGCACCCGCACCCGCCGCTGTGCGTGGTCGATCTCCAGGTCACCCAGGCGCAGCGTCGCCCCGCGGGGGGCGCTCGCCGCCTGGGTGGCCCGCTCCACCCGCCGCAGCAGCACGTGGACGCGCGCGGCCAGCTCCCGCATCGAGAACGGCTTCGTCATGTAGTCGTCCGCGCCGACCCCGAGCCCGACCAGCATGTCGGTCTCGTCGTCCCGGGCGGTGAGCATCAGGACCGGGACCGGCCGCTGCGCCTGGACCCTGCGGCAGACCTCCAGCCCGTCGAAGCCGGGCAGCATGACGTCCAGCACCAGCAGCTCGGGCAGCCAGCTCTCGGCTGCCGCGACCGCGGCCGGGCCGTCGTACGCCGTCTGCACCTGGAATCCCTCGGCGCGCAGCCGGGCCGAGATGGCGTCGGCGATGGTGCGGTCGTCCTCGACCACGAGCACGCGCCGCTGGGCACCGGGGGTGGCCGCGGCGCCGCTGTGGGTGGTGTGTGTCTGTTCCATGTCCCGCCCCTGAAGATCCCGCGTGATGGGGTGCAGCGTAGAGGAGGCACCGGCCCGCGGCCATGTGGGGTTCCCACGGACCGCCGCGGGCGTCCGGAACCCGCCCGGACCCGCCCGGACCGGCTCAGCCCTCGAAGGGGGGCAGGGCGTCCAGCACCTTCGTCAGGGCGGGCGGGACGGAGCCGTCGTCGGTGACGACCCTGAGCGTGCCGCGCACGAAGGTGTACGTGAACCCGTCGAAGACCGTCCCGCCGCTCTTGGCCGGCCGGGGCAGGTGCGCGAAGTCGGCCTCCTGGACGGCCGTGCGCAGCCGGGTGAGCTGGGCCGCCGAGAGGCGGCCGGTGCCCTCGGGTTCGGCGCGCGCGCCCTGCCGGGTCCAGGCTCCGTCCGAGGCGACGGCCAGGGTGTGCGTCCGGCCGGCGAAGCCGCCGCTGCGGGTGACTGTGACCAGTGTCTCGGTGGCGGCGGGCGGCGGGGAGGACGCACCGGGGTCGGGCGCGGGCTGCGAGGGCCCGCCGGGGCCGGGGGAGGGCGGGTCCTGCCGGGAGGGCAGGCTGCCGCCGGCCGACGCCTCCGCGCTCAGGGTGACCAGCGAGTGGTCGGGTCTGGCCAGACCGCATCCGCCCAGGAGCACCGCGCCCAGTAGTGCCGCCGCCATCGCCCGGAACACTCGCACAACCCACCTCCGCTGGAACGGGGGCCGACCCGAACCCCGAGTATGGAGTCCGCACCACCCGCACGGAAGCACCCGGAGGCCGACATCAGCCGCACAGCCCTGTGGCGCGGGCTGCCGCCGCTCCTCGCCGTCGTCCTCGGCCTCTGGGGCCTGGAACGCGGCCCCGGCGGCGGCAGCATGTGGCGCGACGAATCCGTGACCGTCCAAGTGGCGCACCGTCCGCTGCCCGACCTCGCCGGGCTCCTCGGGCGGGTCGACGCCGTCCACGGGCTGTACTACCTGCTGATGCACGGGGTGTACGGCCTGTGGGACGCGGGCCTGTGGGCGCTGCGCCTGCCCTCCGTCGCCGCCACCGCCCTGGCCGCCGCCGGAGTGGCCGCGGTGGCGCACCGGCTCGCCGGGCCGCGGGCCGCGGTGATCGCCGGAGCCGCCTACGCCCTGCTGCCGCCGGTGCAGATGTACGCCCAGGAGGGGCGCTCGTACGCCCTCGTCGCCTGCGCCGCGGTGTGGGCCACGTACCTGATGCTGGCCGAGCGGTGGGTGGCGTACGCGGTGGTGCTGCTGCTCGGCTGCTGGCTGCACGAGTTCGCGGTGCTCGCCCTCCTCGCGCACGGCTGCGCCGCCCGGCGCTCGCGCGGCTGGCGGTGGAGCGCCGCGGCCGTCCTGGCCGCGCTGCTGCCGCTGGCCCTCGTCAGCGCCCGGCAGGCGCAGCAGCAGCTCGGCTGGCTCGGGCGGCCGGGCTGGCAGGACTGGGCGGCCTACGGGGTGCTCGCGCTCGCCGTGGTGCTCCTGGCGCGGGGCGTGCGCGACGAGCGGGAGGCGCTGCGGGTCGCGGTACCGCTCGCGCTGCTGCCGCCGGGGCTGCTGATGGCGGTCTCGCTGGTGCACCCCTGGTACGTCGACCGGTACGTGCTCTACGCGCTGGCCGGGCTCGCGCTGCTGATCGGGCTGCGGCTCGCGCGGGCCGGCCGGGTGCGGGCGCGGGCGGTGTGGCCCTGGGTGCTGGCGGGGGCGCTGCTGGCGCCCTGGGGATGGTGGTCGGGGTGGCTGAGGACCCCCGAGAGCCGCAAGGACGACGTCCTGGCGGTGGCCGCGGCCGTCCGGGAGCGGGCCCGGCCGGGGGACGCGGTGCTGTTCATGCCGTCGCGGCGGCGCGAGTGGCTGCTGTCCTCACCCGGGACGTACGCGCCGCTGCGGGACGTGGCCCTGGCCCGGACCCCGGCGGACTCGCGCAGCCTGTGGGGGACCGAGCTGCCCGCCGGGGAGATCCGGGCCAGGCTGGCCCGGACGCCGAGGGTGGTGGCCCTGCTCGACCCGCAGGGGCAGCCGCTGGACCCGTACCCGGCGGAGGCCGCGAAGCGGGAGGCGCTGGCGGCCGGGTTCCGGCTGTGCTCGCTCGCGCAGGTGCGCGGGGCGCAGGTCGCGGTGTACGGCCGGACGGGAGCCGACTGCCGCTGAAAGGGCCGTCGGGCCACGGTGCTTGGATGGGCGGGTCGATCCCGACGCAGACCCGGCCGGAGGAACCCGAATGAGCGCGCCAGAACCCCCCTTCGGACCCCTGATCGGGGCCGAGCAGCTCGCCGTCCTGCTCCTGGAACCGGACCTGGTGCTGTTCGACGCCTCCGTCGGCGCGCTGCGCGGCGCGGACCGGCGCATCCCGGGGGCCCGCCCCTTCGACCTCGACGGGGCGCTGTCCGACCACGGCTCGTCCCTCCCGCACACCATGCCCGCCGCCGCGCGGTTCGAGGAGGCGGTGCGCGCGCTCGGACTCGGCGACGGCGACACGGTGGTCGTGTACGACGGCGCCGGGATCCACTCCAGCGCCCGGGCCTGGTGGATGCTGCGCGCGATGGGCTTCGACCGGGCCGCCGTCCTGGACGGCGGGCTGCCCGCCTGGCAGGCCGCCGGGCTGCCGCTGGAGGACACCGGCCCGGCGTACGAGGGCCCGCGCGGCTCCTTCACCGCCCGGCCGCGCCCCGGGCTGCTGGTGGACGCCGCCGCCGTGGCCGCGGCCCTGGCGGATCCGGGCGCCGCGGTACTGGACGCCCGCACCCGGGGCCGGTTCGCGGGCACCGCCCCGGAGCCCCGGCCGGGCCTGCGCGGCGGCCACATGCCGGGGGCGGTCAGCCTCCCCTTCACCGAACTCCAGGCCCCCGGCGGCCTGATGAGGCCCGCTGCGCAACTCCGGGAGGCGTTCCGTGCGGCGGCGGGGGACCGGGAGCGCCTCTACCTCAGCTGCGGCTCGGGGGTGACGGCCTGCGTCCTCGCGCTGGGCGCGGAGCTGGCCGGCTACCGGGAGACGGCCGTGTACGACGGCTCCTGGAGCGAATGGGGCCTCCCGGAGCTGCCCGGCGGGCCCCGGGAGCGCCCGGTGGCGACGGGGGGATAACCCCCCGGCCCGTCCGGGTAGCGGCCCCCTCGTGGCGAGGGGGCGGGCCCCGTCAGACTTCCGCTCATGACGTATCGCTCCCGCACCTTCCCCGCCCGGCCCGCCCTCGCGTTACCCGCCCTGGCCGTGTCGGCGGCACTGCTCCTGACCGGCTGTTCCCTCGGCCGTCTCACCGAGGGCGGGCAGAAGACGGCGACCGACGACGCCACCGTGGGCGAGGCCGTCCAGGCCGTCGAGGTGACCGACGGACGGCACGGCTCCGTCGAGGTCGTCCCGGGCAGCGGCACGGGCGTCACCGTCCACCGCACGGTCCATTACCGCGGGGACACCCCGCCCCGGCCGGACCAGCGGGTCACCGCGGGCGTGCTCACCTTCACCGCGGGCTGCTCCGACACCTGCTACGTCGACTACCGGCTGGAGGTGCCCGCCTCGGCGACGGTGAAGCTGCGGACCGACAGCGGCCGCCTCACGGTCACCGGCGTCGCGGCCGCCGAGCTCACCACCTCCTCGGGCACCGTCACAGCCGATCGCGTCGCGGGCCCGCTGACGGTTCGCACCTCCTCCGGCGACGTCGGGGCCGGGCGCGTCGCGGGCCCGCTGAGGATCCGTACCTCCTCGGGCGACATCCGGGCCGCGGAACTGTCCGGCGCGCAGGCCGAGGTCCGCTCCGGTTCGGGCGACGCCCGCCTGGCCTTCACCACGCCCCCGGCCTCGGTCGCCACCGACACCGGCTCGGGCGACCTGACGCTCCGGGTGCCCCGGGGCTCCTACCGGATCGCGGCCACCACCTCCTCCGGCACCCGTGACATCACCCTCCCCGCCGACCCGGCCGCCCCGTCGAGCCTCTCGGTGAAGACCACCTCGGGCGATCTGCACCTGTCGGCAGACTGACCCGGGCGCACGTGTTCGCCCCCGGCGAACTGAGGTTGGGGAACATTGCCGGGCTCCGGGACATTGAGTCGGCATAGCTCAACTTCACTGCCGGAGGGAAGATCATGGCTTCGACGCCCGTAACGCTCACCCTGCCCGTGTTGCCGCTCGATGACGAGGTCGTCCTGCCCGGGATGGTGGTACCGCTGGACCTGTCCGACGCCGAGGTGCGGGGCGCCGTGGAGGCCGCGCAGGCCGCCGCGGGCAGCGGGAAGCCGCGGGTGCTGCTCGTACCGCGCATCGACGGCAAGTACGCCGCGACGGGTGTGCTCGGGACCGTCGAGCAGGTGGGACGGCTCTCCGACGGTGACCCCGGGGCGCTGATCCGCGGCCGCGGCCGCGTCCGCATCGGCGCGGGCACCACCGGCCCGGGGGCCGCGCTGTGGGTGGAGGGGGAGACCGTCGACGAACAGGTGCCCGACCCGCTGCCCGGAGCCGTCGCCGAGCTCGTCAAGGAGTACAAGGCCCTCGCCACCAGCTGGCTCAAGAAGCGCGGCGCCTGGCAGGTCGTGGACCGGGTCCAGCAGATCGAAGGGGTCTCGGCGCTCGCCGACAACTCCGGGTACTCGCCGTTCCTGACGGTGGCCCAGAAGGTCGAGCTGCTGGAGACGGCCGACCCCGTGGCCCGGCTGAGGCTCGCCATCAAGGCGCTCAGCGACCACCTCGCCGAACAGGACGTCGCCGAGTCCATCGCCAAGGACGTCCAGGACGGCGTCGACAAGCAGCAGCGCGAGTTCCTGCTCCGCCGCCAGCTGGAGGCCGTCCGCAAGGAACTGCGCGAACTGGGCGGGGAGAAGGAGGGCGAGGAGTCCGACGACTACCGGGCCCGCGTCGAGGCCGCCGACCTGCCCGAAAAGGTACGGGAGGCCGCGCTCAAGGAGGTCGAGAAGCTGGAGCGGGCCAGCGACCAGTCCCCCGAGGGCTCCTGGATCCGGACGTGGCTGGACACCGTCCTGGAACTGCCCTGGAACGAGCGCACCGAGGACGAGTACGACATCCGCGGCGCCCGCGCGGTGCTCGACGCCGAACACGCCGGGCTCAGCGACGTGAAGGACCGCATCACCGAGTACCTCGCCGTCCGCAAGCGGCGCTCCGAGCGCGGCATGGGCGTCATCGGCGGACGCCGCGGCGGCGCCGTACTGGCCCTGGTGGGGCCGCCCGGCGTGGGAAAGACCTCCCTCGGCGAATCGGTCGCGCACGCCATGGGCCGCAAGTTCGTCCGGGTCGCCCTCGGCGGCGTACGGGACGAGGCCGAGATCCGCGGCCACCGGAGGACGTACGTCGGCGCGCTGCCCGGCCGCATCGTGCGGGCCATCAAGGAGGCCGGGTCGATGAACCCGGTCGTGCTCCTGGACGAGATCGACAAGGTCGGGTCCGACTTCCGGGGGGACCCCGCGGCCGCCCTGCTGGAGGTGCTGGACCCCGCGCAGAACCACACGTTCCGCGACCACTACCTGGAGGTGGAGCTGGACCTGAGCGACGTGGTGTTCCTGGCCACCGCGAACGTGCTCGAATCCATCCCCGAGGCGCTCGCCGACCGCATGGAACTCGTCAGGCTCGACGGCTACACCGAGGACGAGAAGATCGTCATCGCCCGGGACCACCTGCTGCCGCGCCAGCTGGAGCGGGCCGGGCTCGCCGCCGACGAGGTGGTCCTGGAGGAGGACGCGCTGCGCAAGCTGGCCGGGGAGTACACCCGGGAGGCGGGCGTCCGCACGCTGGAGCGGTCGCTGGCACGTCTGCTGCGCAAGGTCGCCTCGCAGCACGAGCTGGGGGAGCGGGACCTGCCGTTCACCATCGGCGCGGACGACCTGCGGGCGCTCATCGGGCGGCCGCACCACGTCCCGGAGTCCGCGCAGGACCCGGCCGAGCGGCGCACCGCCGTACCGGGCGTGGCCACCGGCCTCGCCGTGACGGGAGCGGGCGGCGACGTGCTGTTCGTGGAGGCGTCCCTGGCCGATCCGGAGACCGGGGCGGCCGGGCTGACCCTGACCGGGCAGCTGGGTGACGTGATGAAGGAGTCGGCGCAGATCGCCCTCAGCTTCCTGCGCTCGCACGGCGCCGAGCTGGAGCTTCCGGTGGCCGACCTCAAGGACCGGGGCGTGCACATCCACTTCCCGGCGGGAGCGGTACCGAAGGACGGTCCCAGCGCGGGCATCACGATGACGACCGCGCTGGCGTCGCTGCTGTCGGGGCGGCAGGTGCGGACGGACGTGGCGATGACCGGGGAGGTCTCGCTGACCGGGCGCGTGCTGCCGATCGGCGGGGTCAAGCAGAAGCTGCTGGCCGCGCACCGGGCGGGGCTGACGACGGTGATCATCCCGAAGCGGAACGAAGCGGATCTGGATGACGTGCCGGCGGAGGTTCTGGAGGGGCTGGAGGTGCACCCCGTCACGGACGTGCGGCAGGTCCTGGAGCTGGCGCTGGCCGAGGCGGAGGTGGCGGTGGTCACCGCGGCCTGACCCGGCCCGTCACCCCGGCGGGGACCGGGGTGACGGCCCGGCCGTTGCGGCGGTCGCGCGGGGCGGCCCCGGCTGCGCCGGGTGCTGCGGGGCCCGCCCCGCGCCCCGCTCCTCCCCGCTGCCGGCAGGTGCCCCCACGGGCGGGATCCGCCACCGTCCCGATCGCCGGCGGGGCCCGATCCGCCGGTTGCCGGGGGCGTCGTGCCGTACGGGGGGTGCGCTGCGAAATACTGGGCCGACGCAGCGTGACCACACCATCGACGGGAGCCGGACGTGCACGGGAGAGAAGACCAGGAGTTCCTTGCCCTGGAGCGGGAGCTGTCCGTCTTCCTCCGGCGTGCCCGCGCCTCCTCCGGCGAGATGGCCCGTGCCCTCCACCCCGAGCTGGAGCCGGCCGCGTACGGACTCCTCGTCCGGCTGGAGGCCGCGGGCCGGCAGCGGGCCACCGAGCTCGCCGCCTACTTCGGCGTCGGCAAGGCCACCATGAGCCGCCAGCTGCGCGCCCTGGAGGTACTCGGCCTGGTGGCCCGCGAGCCGGACCCCGCCGACGGCCGGGCCTTCCTCGTCGGGCTCACCGACGAGGGCCGGGCCCGGTTCCTGCGGGTGCGGGGCGCCCGGCGCGAGCAGTACATGCGCAAGCTGGCCGACTGGGACCGCGGCGAGGTCGCCGAGCTGGCCCGGCTGCTCCACCAGCTCAACCAGGGCGCCGAATAGGCCCCGTACGCCGCATGGGCGCACGGGTCACAGCTCCGCGTAGACCGCCGACGCGTCGTCATGGCGCTTGTGGCGGGCCGGCGGGCGGGCCGGGTCGGACTCCGCCGCACGGACCCGGCCGATCAGGCCCTCGGCGCCCTCCTTGCGCAGCACCGCCATGCAGTCGGCCCAGTCGCCCTCCCGGAACGTGTCCGTCCACCGGCTGGCCCCGTCCGTGAGCGCGGCCACAGCCCGCACCTCCCCGCGCGGCGTACGTCCCGTCACCGCCCGGGCGGCCACCGCCGGATCCGCGGCCGCCGTGAAGAAGCCGCCCTCCGCGTTGCGCAGCGCGTCCGCCGTGGCCACCGAGCGCAGCGCGGCACGCGGTATCCGGTCCAGCCGGTCGTCCACCACCGCCGTGACCCCGCCGCCGGGCGCCTGCAACAGCAGTACGGAGTCCGACAGCACCAGATGCTCCACCTGCGTCTCGTCCCAGCGCGCCATCACCACCGTCGCCTGAGGGGTGCGCACGTGAGAAAGGTCACAGCCGCCGCCGTGCGCCGCGCCGGTTTCCCTGATGGCCTCCGCCAGGATCCGGTCCAGCGGCATGTCCCGCCGCGAGCCCGACAGTTCGGCCAGACAGCCGCCGAGCCGGGCCGTGAACCACGGCACCCCGTGCACACAGCCGTCGTCGCCGCGCGGCGGCGTGACTCCGTCGAGGAGCACCACAACTCCGCCGCCCAACGCGGGTATCGCAGCTGAGACCCAGTCCTCGTTGGGGCGTTCCGGGCTGCCGGCCACCGAGGCCAAGTCGATGCGCATACGGACATTCTGCCCCGGCGGCCCGGTAGTGGAAGGGGCCCCCGCCAGGCCAGGTCCGTACCAAATCGGGAGGGGTGGGACGGCCCGGCGCGGAGCCCGCGGGGCAGGAGGGCGGGGCATCTTGCCAAAGCGCGCCTCGTTCTTTCAACCACCCGTCCACGGACGGCACCTGGCACACGCGGCCCGAGTTGGTCGGCCACTCCTCTGTGATGTTCACTCCTTCGAGTGGCGGGGTGGGCGATGTGCGGCTCTGTTCCCATCGCACTGCGAAGGTCTGAGGCGGTACGAGGGGGCAGGGGGCGTTTACTTGTTGACCGGCCGTTACCTCGGCCACACGAGTAGACGAGCACGAGCACACGTACAGGATTGCGAGCACCGGTGCAGAAGAAGCGGTCTCGGAAGAACGGCACCGCCAGCGCAGACGGACCCGCCCCCGCAGGACGTCGCGTCCGCGTGCGCAGCAGGCTGGTGGTCGGCGTGGCCGTCGCGGGCCTCACCGTCCTCGCGGCAGGCGCTCCCGCCGTCGTCTCCGCAACCAGAGAACTGAACGACTCCCAGCGGCTGGTGACCCTCGCCGAGCAGGCGCAGGCGAGCCTCACCCTGGCGCACCTCCTCGGAGACGAGCGCGACGCCGTGGTCGAGTACGCCGCCAAGGGCCGCCCCGCGGGCGCCAAGGCCGCCGTGCAGGAGCGCGTCGCCGGCACCGACCGGCAGCTGTCCGAGGTCCGGCCCGACGCGGACGAGCAACTCGCCGGCGTACTCGGCCGGATCCCCGCCGTGCGCACCGAGGCCGTGGACGGCAAGGGCAGCGCCCTCGCCGCGCACCAGGCCTACAGCGCCGTCATCGCGGATCTCCTCGCACCGGGCGACCGGCTCGCCGAACTGACCCCGCCGCGCGCGGAGGCCGCCCTGGCCACCACCCGCCCGCTCGCCCCCCTCGGCCAGGCCGTCGAACAGGCCTCGGCGACCCGGGGGCTGCTGCTCGCCGCCCTGGCCGTTCCCGCCCCCCGCGGCGACCAGCCCACCGGCACCTTGGCCGCGGACGAACTCACCGCCGCCGCCCAGCGCTCCCGGGTCCGGGAACAGGCCGCACTCGACGACTTCGCGCGGGCGGCCCGGCCCGACGTACGGCAGACGCTGACCGTCACCGTCACCGGCCCCGAGGTCAAGGCGGCCGACGACTACCTCAAGCGCCTCACCGAGCGGCCGACGCTGTCCACCGCCGACCGCAGGGCCGACGCCGGTTCCGTCGGTTCGGCCCTCACCGCCCGCATCGACCGGATGCGTTCGGTGGAGTCCACGCTGGCCGGCCGGCGCTCCACCTCCCTCGCCACGCTGCGCGACGACGACGTCCAGCGGCTGGAGCTGCTGGTCGCCTTCCTCGGCGTGCTGTTCCTGTTCGTCGTGGGCGTCTCGACGGCCGTCGCCCGCTCGCTGACCCGGCCGCTGTCGGTACTGCGCCGCGGCGCGGCGCGGCTGGCGACGCCCGAGGGCTCGGTGGAGCCGGTCCGGTTCACCGGCCGCAACGACGAGTTCGCCGAGGTCGTACGCCACCTCAACGCGGTACGGGACCAGACCGTCGCCCTGCACACCAAGATCGCCGGGCTCGACGCCGACCGGCGCCGGCTCATCGGCCGCAACGAGGCGCTGTCCTCGGGCCGGGGCGCGCTGGAAACCGAGCTGGCGGACGTCCGCGCCCGGCTGGAAGCGGAACTGGTGGAGCTGCGGGCAGGGCTGGAGGAGCACCGGCGCGTCATGTCGACGACCTCCGTCTCGCTCTCGCTGCGGACCCTGGGCCTGGTCGAGCGGCAGCTGGCCGTGATCGAGGAACTGGAGTCCAAGGAACAGGACCCGGAACGGCTCTCGACCCTGTTCAAGCTGGACCACCTGGCGACCGTGATGCGCCGCCACAACGAGAACCTGCTGGTGCTGGCCGGACAGGAACACGGCCACGGGCAGGCGCTGCCGGTGCCGCTGGTCGACGTCATGCGGGCCGCGGTCAGCGAGATCGAACGCTACGAGCGGGTCGACCTGGCGGCGATGCCGTCGTACACGCAGGTCGCCGGGCACGCGGCCGACGACATCTCGCACGTGCTCGCGGAACTCCTGGAGAACGCGACGACGTTCTCGCCGCCGGACGCCAAGGTGAAGGTGTCCGGACGGCTGCTGGACTCCGGTGAAGTGGTGCTGTCCGTGGTGGACGAGGGCATCGGGGTCACCGCCGACCGGCTGGAGACGCTGAACGCCCGGCTGGCGACACCGGACGCCTACGACGAGGAGCCGGAGGCGGAACACGGGCTGGGCCTCGGCCTGTACGTGGCCGGCCGCCTCGCGGCACGCCACGGGGTGACCGCGGAGCTCCGGGCCGGCCGGTACGGCGGGACGGAGGCGCTGGTGGTGGTCCCGGCCGCGCTGCTGCCCCTCGCGCCGCCGACCTCGCCCGTGCACACGCTGGCCACGCCGGGGCTGCCGGAGTTCCGGCTGCCCGGGGTGGTCGCGGAGGCCAACGAGAACACGCTGCCCCCGCGGATCCCTCCGGTGGTTCAGGGAGTCGAGGACGGCGCCTCCGCCGCAGCGGGCGGGGGCCCGGCCGACGACGCCGACCCCGCCGCAGTGGGCGAAAGCCCGGCCGGGGACGCCGAGTCCGCCGCAGCGGACCGCCGCGCCCCGGGCGAGGGACCGGACGGGCAGGCGGCGGCCCCCGCCGAGGAGCCGTCCGCCCAGGACGGGGCCTTCGGGGATTCCGCAGGGCAGTTGCCCCCCGAGGCGCAGGTGTTCACGGTGGGCGCCCCCGCCGGCGGGGAGCCGGGCGGGGTGGACCCGGGGGAGGAGCTCCTCGCGAGGGTCGTGCCCGAGCCGGACCCGGCGGCCTTCGCGGTGCCCGACCCCGAGCCGGAGG
The DNA here is from genome assembly GCF_036346105.1 of Streptomyces sp. NBC_00539. GTDB lineage: Bacteria > Actinomycetota > Actinomycetes > Streptomycetales > Streptomycetaceae > Streptomyces. The sequence goes on along the minus strand of NZ_CP107811.1, from coordinate 2,462,230 downwards.
GCGCCGAGCCGCTGCCGGGGACCGCACCCGGGGCCGTCGTACAGCAGGAGACACCGCCCCCGCCCGCGCGGCCCGACGCCGCCCCGGCGGAGCCCGACCCCCACGGCCGGGCGGCCGCCGAGGAGAGCTGGCTCCCGCGCCAGGGCAGCCACGGGCACCCCGAGGAGGCCGTCACCGACAAGGGCCTGCCGAAGCGGACCCCGCGCCCCGCGGCCAGGGCCGCGACGGCCGGGCGGCCCGTCGACGTACGGCCCGAACCGCGCCGGGTGGACGCCGAAGAGCTGCGCCGCCGGCTCGGCGGCTTCTACCAGGGCTCCCAGGACGGGCGGCGCGTCGCCGCAGCCGAACTGGCCCAGGACCAGGCCCCCGACCAGGGCCGGCAGCAAGGGCAGACCGACCGGGGGGACACCGCACAGGAGGCACGCACATGACCGCGCCCAGTACGTACGGACTGAGCACCCAGGCCCGCAACCTGCAATGGCTGCTGACCGACCTGGTCGAGGAGGTACCCGGAGTCAACTCCGTCGCCGTCGTCTCCTCGGACGGGCTCCTGCTGCTCTCCTCCGAGCCCGCGCCCCCCACGGCCGTCGACCGGCCCAAGGGCCCGCGGGGAGCCTCCGCCGACCTCGCCACCATCGTCTCCGGGCTCGGCAGCCTCACCAGCGGCGCCGCCGACCTCATGGAGTTCGGCTCCGTGAAGCAGACCATGGTGGCCATGGAGCACGGCTCCGTCTTCGTCATGGTCATCAGCGACGGCTCGCTGCTGGGCGTGCACGCCACCCCCGACTGCGACATGAGCGTCGTCGCCTACCACATGGCCCTGTTCGTGGGGCGGGCCGGGCACGTCCTGACCCCCGAAGTCCGCAGTGAGCTGCGCCAGTCGATGGAGAACACCCCGTGAGGAGTCCGGCCACCGACCGGCTGCCCATACGCGGCGCCGACCGCCGCCCCGCCCGGGTCCGCCCGTACTCCCTCACGGGCGGCCGGACCCGCTTCGCGCAGATCCTGCTGGTGGAGACCTTCGTCGCCACCCTCGACACCGGTCCGGCCGAGACGGCGGACCGGATGCCGGAGATGCCGGCCATAGTCGAGGTGTGCCGCCGCATGCGCACGATCGCCGAGATCGCCGCGCTGCTGAAACTGCCGCTCGGTGTGGTCCGCGTCCTGGTCAGCGACCTCGCCGACCAGGGGCGCGTCCGCGTCTACGGCACGGGCCACGGCACCGGCCGTCCCGACCGCGCGCTGCTGGAAAGGGTGCTCGATGGCCTCCGCCGTCTCTGACCGGGCCCCGGCCGTGGACGAGCCCGTCCAGCCGTGGCAGTGCGACCGTTCGCGCGCGCCCGTCGCGGTCAAGGTCCTGGTCGCGGGGGGCTTCGGTGTCGGCAAGACCACCTTCGTGTCCTCCGTCTCCGAGATCACCCCGCTGCGCACCGAGGCGGTGATGACCCGGGCGAGCCTGCCCACCGACGACCTGTCCGCGACCCCGGACAAGAACACCACCACCGTCGCCATGGACTTCGGCCGCGTCACGCTCGCCGACGACCTCGTCCTGTACGTGTATGGGACGCCGGGCCAGGAGCGCTTCTGGTTCATGTGGGACGACCTGGTGCGGGGGGCGATCGGCGGGCTGGTGCTGGCCGACACGCGCCGGCTGCGCGACTGCTTCCCGGCCCTGGACTACTTCGAGAGCTGCGGACTGCCGTACGCCGTCGCCGTCAACCACTTCGAGGGCTCGCGGGAGTACGAGGAGCGTGACGTGCGGGAGGCGCTCGGCATCGCACCGACCGTACCCGTCGTGATCATGGACGCCCGACGCCGGGCCACGGTGGTCGAGTCCCTGCTGGCCCTGGTGTCGCACGCCCTGGACGCCACGCCCGAATAGCGCGCGGCGCGGCCCGGCGTGCACACCGCAGCCCCGAGGAACCGCAGCTCCCACAACCGCAGCCCGTAGCACCGCAGCCCCCGAATCGAGAACGTGAGATGCGCAAGATACTCGTCGTCGGGGCCGGCCAGTCCGGTCTCCAGCTCGCCCTCGGACTCCAGTCGAAGGGGTACGAGGTCACCCTCATGTCCAACCGGACGGCGGACGAGATCCGCACCGGCCGGGTCATGTCCACCCAATGCATGTTCGACACGGCGCTCCAGCACGAGCGGGACCTCGAGCTGGCCTTCTGGGAGCGGCAGGCCCCGAGGATCGAGGGCGTCGGCGTCTCGGTCGCCGGCCCGGACGGCGGGCGCGCCGTCGACTGGCTGGGCCGCTTGAAGGGCTTCGCGCAGTCCGTCGACCAGCGGGTGAAGATGGCGGGCTGGATCGACACGTTCGTGCAGCGGGGCGGGCAGCTGGTCATCCACGGCGCGTCCGTCGCCGACCTGGACTTCTTCTCCCGCACGTACGACCTGGTGCTCGTCGCCGCCGGCAAGGGCGAACTGGTGTCGATGTTCGGACGGGACGCGGCGCGGTCCCCGTACGACGCGCCGCAGCGCGCGCTGGCCGTCTCCTACGTGCACGGGCTCGGGCCGCGCCCGGAGCACCCGGACACCGAGGCGGTGCGCTGCAACCTGGTGCCCGGCGTCGGGGAGCTGTTCGTCATGCCGACCCTGACCACCTCCGGGCGGGCGGACATCCTGTTCTGGGAGGGCCTGCCGGGCGGTCCGGTGGACGCCTTCAAGGGCGTCAAGGACCCGTCGGAGCACCTGGCGCTGACGCTGGAGCTGATGGAGCGGTTCACGCCCTGGGAGTACGCGCGCGCCACCAAGGTGGACCTGACGGACGGCGGCGGCACCCTCGCCGGGCGCTACGCGCCCGTCGTGCGCAACCCGATCGGGCGGCTGCCGGGCGGCGGCCTGGTACTGGGCGTCGCCGACGTGGTCGTGGCGAACGACCCGATCACCGGGCAGGGCTCGAACTCCGCCGCGAAGTGCGCGGCCTCCTACCTCTCCTCGATCCTCATGCACGGTGACAAGCCGTTCGACGAGGCGTGGATGAAGGCCACCTTCGACAAGTACTGGTTCACGACCGGCAAGCCGGTGACCCAGTGGACCAACGCGATGCTGGGCGTCCCCCCGGAGCACGTGCTGAACCTGATCGGGGCGGCCGGGCAGCTGCCGCCGGTGGCGGATCGATTCGCCAACGGCTTCGACAACCCGGCCGACTTCGACGCCTACTTCTACGACCCCGAGGACACGGCGGACTACCTGGCCGAGGTCTCGGCTTCGGTGTCCGCGTCGGGCCCGGCCCCCGAGTAGCCGGTGTCGTCCCCCTCCGTGGCCGATTCGGGCAGCGGCGGGAGGGTGAACGAGGCGAGCGGGGTCCCGCCGGGGTCGGGCCGTACGGCGCCCAGGACCGGGTTCGCGGCGATCGGCGACACCTTGACGCGGGTTCCCGGACGGGGCGCCTGGATGACCTTGCCGCCGCCGATGTACAGGGCGACGTGGGTGGCGGTGGGGAAGTACACCACCAGGTCCCCGGGGCGCAGCCGGTCCAGCGGCACCTTCGGCAGCTGTGCCCACTGCTCCTGGCTCGTGCGGGGGATGGACCGCCCGGCGTGCTCCCAGGCCCGGGAGGTGAGCCCGGAGCAGTCGAAGGAGGCCGGGCCCTCGGCGCCCCAGACGTACGGCTTGCCGATCTGGGCCGCCGCGTAGGCGAGGGCCGCGCCGCCCGCGGCGGTGGGGGTGGAGGCCTGCGCGGAGGCGGAGGGGGCGCCCGCCCGGCCCAGGCGGCCGGAGCCGACGAGCTCCCGTTGCGCTTCGGCGGTGACCGCGTCCTCGCGGGCGTCGAGCTGGGCGAGTTGCCCGGGCGTCAGGGAGGCCAGGAGCCGCTCGACCTCCTTGAGCCGGCCGGTGACCTCGTCCTTGTGCCGTTTCCGCTCGGCGGCCAGGTTCCGCTGTGCGTCCAGGGCTCTGCGGGCGGCGCCGGCGAGGGTCCCGGCGTGCTGCTCGCCGTGTTCGAGGCGGGCGAGGACCCCGGCGGTGCGGGCGCCCTGGAGGGCGGTGAGGCGGCGCTGGTCGGAGGCGTGGCGGAGGTCTCCGGTGAGGAGCATCCGCAGGTAGGGGGAGAGGCCGCCGCGGGCGTGCTGGTACTGCTCGCGGGCCAGCCGGCCGGCGAGGGCCCGTTCGGCGCTGAGGGCGGTACGGGCTTTGCCCAGCTCGGTGGTGAGCCGGCGCTCCTGCTCCTGGCGTGCCTTGAGGGCGACTTCGGTGGCGTTGTACGCCTCGGAGGCCTGCTCGGCCTTCTGGTACAGGTCCTGGAGGCGGGTGAGCAGCACGCCGACGGGTTCGGTGGCGGGCGCCGCGGCCGGCCGGAGGGCCGGGGCTTTCCGGGGCGCGGAGGCGGGCCGGGGTGCTCCGACGGGTTCCGTCGCGGGGAGGGGTTCGGCGCGGGCGGTGGCGGGCGGGCCGGCGGCCGTGAGGAGGACGGCGGCGGCGATGCAGACGGTGCGGACAAGACGTGGTCGGTTTGTCATGTAATCACCTCCGGGGCAGGCCGATGTTGCCATGCCCGGTATGACGAATCCTCCACCGGAGGCGGCGGGGTGAGGCCGCGTCACCTGTTCGGAGGGGCGCGGCGGGGGTCCGGGCCGTCGCTGCCGCCGCTCGCGCTCTCCCCAGGTCCCGACCGTTCGTGGCGACTCTTCGGCGCACTGTGACATAAGCGGACATAGGGTTCTCGTGCTTGCTACGTTCCCCCTATGACCGCTCTGACGGCGAAGGTGACGGAGCCCTCCCCGCCCCCGCCTCCCGACGCCCGGATCCCGGGGGGCCGCGGCATCGAGCTGACCCTGCTGACCGGGGCGGTCCTGATCTCCGTACTCGGTCACCTCTACGTGGGCTTCGCCGCCACCGGACGCTTCCCCGAGGCCGTCACCCGCCACACCGTCGGGTTCGCCGCCGCCGCGCTGATCGCACACCTCGCCGTGCGCCTGCGCGCCCCGTACGCCGATCCGCTCGTGCTGCCCATCGCCGTCCTGCTCAACGGACTCGGCCTCGTCCTGATCGAGCGGCTCGACCTCACCACCGCGGGCCACCACACCGCCGACGAGCAGCTGCGCTGGTCCGGCATCGGACTGGCCCTGTTCGTGCTGGTCGTCGGGGTGCTGCGGGACCACCGCGTCCTCCAGCGGTACGCGTACCTCTCCGTCACCGCCGCGCTCGCGCTGATGCTCGTCCCGGTCTTCTTCCCTGCCGTCAACGGCGCCCACATCTGGATCCGGTTCGCCGGGTACTCCTTCCAGCCGGGGGAGTTCGCCAAGATCCTGCTCGCCGTCTTCTTCGCCGCCTACCTCGCCGCGAACCGCACCGCCCTCGCCCTGACCGGGCGCCGGCTGCTGTGGAAGCTGCGCCTGCTGCCCGGCCGCGTCCTCGGCCCGATCCTCACGATCTGGCTGCTCAGCGTCGGCGTACTGGTGCTGGAACGGGACCTCGGCACGTCCCTGCTCTTCTTCGGCCTCTTCGTGATCATGCTGTTCACCGCCACCGGGCGGATCGGCTGGATCGCGATCGGGCTGCTGCTCGCGGCCGTCGGGGCGTACGCCGTGGGGACGTTCGAGCCGCACGTGCACACCCGCGTGGAGGACTGGCTGAATCCTTTCGCCTCCATCGCGCGGGGCGAGGGACCCGGCCAGCTCGCCCAGTCCCTCTTCGCCTTCGGCGCCGGCGGCCTCCTCGGCGCCGGACTCGGCCACGGCCAGTCCTTCCTCATCGGCTTCGCCGCCAAGTCCGACTTCATCCTGGCCACCGCCGGTGAGGAACTCGGGCTCGTCGGCCTCAGCGCGATCCTGCTGCTCTACGGGCTCCTCGTGGACCGGGGATTCAGGGCCGGACTCGCGCTGCGCGACCCCTTCGGGCGGCTCCTGGCCACCGGGCTCGCCTCGATCCTCGCCCTCCAGGTGTTCGTCATCGCCGGCGGCGTCACCGGACTGATCCCGCTCACCGGCATGGCCATGCCCTTCCTGGCGCAGGGCGGTTCGTCCGTCGTCACCAACTGGATCATCGTCGCCCTGCTGATCCGGCTCGGGGACAGCGCCCGCAGGCCGGTGCCGCCGCCCGTTCCGGCGCCCCCGTCGTCGCCCTTTCCGGCGCGAGAGGGGGGCCCCGCGTGATCCGCTACATCCGCTGGTGCGCGTACTTCTGCGCGGCCCTGCTCGTCGCCCTGCTGGTCAACATGGGCCGGGTGCAGGTCTGGGAGGCCTCCGCCTACGGAGCCAACCCGGCCAACAAGCGCACCGCCGTCGAGCGGTACGCGAAGCCGCGCGGGGACGTCCTGGTCGACGGCCGGCCCGTCACCGGATCCCGCGACAGCGGCCAACTGCTCCGCTACGAGCGCACCTACGCCAACGGCCCGCTCTACGCTCCCGTCACCGGGTTCTCCTCCCAGACGTACGGGACCAGCTTCGTCGAGCGCGCCGAGGACGCCGTCCTCGGCGGCACCGACCCGGGCCTGTCCGCCTTCCCGCTCTGGTACGACCTCGCGCGCGGCCACCCGCCCGGCGGGAACGCGGTGACCACCATCCGGGCCGCGATGCAGCGGGCCGCGTACACGGGGCTGGCGGGCCGGCGGGGCGCGGTCGTGGCCCTGGAGCCCGCGACCGGCGCGATCCTGACCCTGGTCAGCAGCCCCTCGTACGACCCGGCGGCGCTCTCGGGGACGGGCGCGCGGGTCAACGAGGCGTGGACGCGGCTCAACGCGGACCCCGCCAGGCCGATGCTCAACCGGGCGCTGCGCGAGACGTACCCGCCCGGTTCCACCTTCAAGATCGTGACGGCGGCGGCCGCGCTCGACGCCGGGGTGGTCGAGGACGTGGACGCCCCGACCCGGACGCCCGACCCGTACCCGCTGCCGGGGACCAGCACCCTGCTGCCGAACGAGGCGACCGGCTGCGAGGACGCCTCGATGGCGGAGGCGGTGCAGTGGTCCTGCAACACGGTGATGGCCAAGATCGGCGTACAGGTGGGTCTGCGCGGCATGGTCGAAGCGGCGCGGCGCTTCGGCTTCAACGACGACGGGCTGCGGGTGCCGTCGTGGGTGTCGCCCTCGGCCTTCGACACCGACATGAGTCCGGATCAGCTGGCGCTGTCGTCGATCGGGCAGTTCAACACCAAGGCGACCCCGCTCCAGATGGCGATGGTGGCGTCGGCCGTCGCGGGCGGCGGGGAGCTGAAACGCCCGTACCTGGTGGAGCGCACCACCCGGGACGACGGCAGTCAGGTCCGCCGCGGCGAACAGCACACCCTCGGCCGGGCGATGAGCCCGGCGACGGCGCTGCGCATGCAGGAGCTGATGGTCAAGGTGGTGGAGAACGGCACGGGACGCAACGCCGCCATCCCCGGCGCGGTGGTCGGAGGCAAGACCGGCACCGCGCAGCACGGCGTCGGCAACGCGGGCACGCCCTACGCCTGGTTCATCGCCTGGGCCAGGGCGCAGGGCGCGCCGCTGCCGGCGGTCGCGGTGGCGGTGGTCGTCGAGGACGCGGCGGCGGACCGCGGCGGCATCAGCGGCAACAGCGCGGCGGCCCCGATCGCGCGCGCCGTGATGGCCGCGGCGCTGGCGGCGAAGCCCACGCCGTGACCGGGGCGCCGCTCGGGCGGTCGTTCGCCGGCGCCGCTGTCCGGGCGGTCGGGGCTGTCCGGGCGGTCGGGGCTGTCCGGGCGGTCGGGGCTGTCCGGGCGCGCCGCCGCTCAGGCGCTCGGGTCGCCGCTCTCCGCTCCCTCGGCGATGGTGGCCCGGACCTCCGCCACCCGGTCGCGTTCCTCGGCGGCGAACCGCTCGCGGTCCATCGCCTCGGCGATCTCCTCGTCCTCGCTCATCAGCAGGTCGAGGTTGGAGTTGCCCATCTCGAAGACGCCCATCTCCAGGTAGGCCCGCTGCAGCCGGTCACCCCACAGCCCGATGTCCTTCACGCACGGCACGATCCGGCTGAACAGCAGCCTGCGGAACAGGTGCAGGAACTCCGACTGCTCGCTGAAGTCCTCCGCCTCCTTCCTCGGGATGCCGAAGTTCTCCAGCACCTCCACCCCGCGCAGCCGGTCCCGCATGAGGTAGCAGCCCTCGATCACGAACTCCTCGCGCTCGCGCAACTCGGCGTCCGTCAGCTGCTTGTAGTAGTCCCGCAGCGCCATCCGCCCGAACGCCACGTGCCGGGCCTCGTCCTGCATCACGTAGGCGAGGATCTGCTTGGGCAGCGGCTTGTCCGTCGTGTCGCGGATCATCCCGAACGCGGCCAGCGCCAGCCCCTCGATCAGCACCTGCATGCCCAGGTACGGCATGTCCCAGCGGGAGTCGCGCAGGGTGTCGCCGAGCAGCCCCTGGAGGCTGTCGTTGATCGGGTAGAGCATCCCGACCTTCTCGTGCAGGAAGCGCCCGAAGACCTCCGCGTGCCGGGCCTCGTCCATGGTCTGGGTGGCCGAGTAGAACTTCGCGTCCAGGTCGGGTACGGATTCCACGATCCGCGCCGCGCACACCATCGCCCCCTGCTCCCCGTGCAGGAACTGGCTGAAATTCCACGCCGCGTAGTGGCGGCGCAGCTCGCCCTTGTCCTTGTCGGTGAGTTTGGCCCAGTACGGGGTGCCGTAGAGCGTCAGCGCCTCGTCGGGGGTGCCGAGCGGGTCGTACGGGTCCACTTCCAGGTCCCACGCGATGCGCTTGGCGCCGTCCCACTGCTTGTCCTTGCCCTTCTGGTACAGGGCGAGCAGCCGCTCCCGGCCGCCGTCGTACTCCCAGCTGAAGCGCGCGGAGCCGGAGGCCGGAACCTGCCAGACGCCCTCGCCCGGGTCCTTGGTGTAGAGCTCGTGCGTCGACACTGACGCCCCCTTGCCTCGTGTACTCGCGTACCGGACCGGCCAGTTGGCCACCGTGCGCAGCGTCACACGTTGGTAGACGCGGGGTCAACAAGTCGCGCCGGAGGGATTGACGGCCTTGCTGACAAGCAGTCTCATAAGCAGTGACCGCCGGTAACTCCACGAGCGAGGTGTCCGAAGCCATGACGACCGTGACCGACCGAGCAGCGCCGAGGGACGCACTCGGCCTCCTCAAGGACCGCGAGGAAACCGCCGCGCGACTGCTCGAATCGTCGGCCAAACACTCCTTCGACCCCGACAGGGAACTCGACTGGGACGCCCCGCCGATCGACGGCAAGTACTACTGGCCGCCCGAACTGCTCTCGCTCTACGACACCCCGCTGTGGAAGAAGATGGGCGAGGAACAGCGCATCGACCTCTCCCGCCACGAGGCGGCCGCGCTCGGCTCCCTCGGCATCTGGTTCGAGATCATCCTGATGCAGCTGCTCGTCCGGCACATCTACGACAAGTCGCTGGTCAGCGACCACGTCCGCTACGCACTCACCGAGATAGCCGACGAATGCCGGCACTCCATGATGTTCGCCCGCATGATCCGCAAGGCGGACACCCCCGCCTATCCGGTCTCGCGCACCCACCACAACCTCGCCCGCGTCCTCAAGACGGTCTCCACCACCCCCGGCTCCTTCGCCTGCACCCTGCTCGGCGAGGAGATCCTCGACTGGATGCAGCGCCTGACCTTCCCCGACGAGCGCATCCAGCCGCTCGTACGCGGAGTCACCCGCATCCACGTCATCGAGGAGGCCCGGCACGTCCGCTACGCCCGCGAGGAACTGCGCCGCCAGATGCTGACGGCCCCGCGCTGGGAGCAGGAACTCACCCGGATCAGCTGCGGTGAGGCCGCCCGCGTCTTCTCGCTGGCCTTCGTCAACCCCCAGGTCTACGAGAACATCGGCCTGGACCGGCGCGAAGCCGTCGCCCAGGTCAAGGCGAGCGGCCACCGGCGCGAGGTCATGCAGACCGGCGCCAAGCGGCTGACGGACTTCCTCGACGACATCGGCGTCCTGCGCGGTGTCGGCCGCAGGCTGTGGCGGAGCTCGGGACTCCTCGCCTGACCGGCCTCCCACGGGGTTACCCTGCGGGCATGACGACCGTACGGGCGTACCGCAGGCTGAGCGTCGAGGAGCGGCGGGCCCAACTCCTCGACGCGGCCCTGTCGCTGTTCGCGCACCGCGCGCCGGAGGAGGTCTCCCTCGACGACGTCGCCGAGGCCGCCGGGGTCTCGCGCCCGCTGGTCTACCGCTACTTCCCCGGCGGCAAGCAGCAGCTCTACGAGGCCGCGCTGCGCTCGGCCGCGGAGCTGCTGGAACAGTGCTTCGCCCAGCCCCAGGCCGGCCCGCTGACCCAGCGGCTGTCCCGGGCCCTGGACCGCTACCTGGCCTTCGTCGACGAGCACGACACCGGCTTCGCGGCGCTCCTCCAGGGCGGCAGCGTCGTGGAGACCTCCCGCACGACGGCGACCGTGGACGGCATCCGCCGGGCGGCGGCGCAGCAGATCCTCGTCCACCTGGCCGTCCCCGACCCCGGCCCGCGGCTGCGGATGATGGTCCGCACCTGGATCACGGCCGTGGAAGGGGCCTCGCTGATCTGGATCGACGAGGGCAAGCAGCCGGACGTGGCCTCGCTCCGCGACTGGCTGGTGGACCAGTTCATCGCCCTCCTCACCGCCACCGCGGCCACCGACCCCGAGACGGCCGCGGCGGCGCGGGCGGCCCTGGCCCTGGAACCGGTGGACGGCCCGGTCGGCGTGCTTGCCCGGCGGGTGGTCCCGCTGGTCTCCGGGGCGGCCCACCTGCTGTGACACTGGAGGGGTGAGAAGCGAATCCACCCCGTTCGAGGGCGGCCCCATGGACGGCCGGTCCCTGCCGATCCTCCTGGGCCCGACCGGCCACCCGCCGAAGTGGTACGAGATCCCGGTCCCGAACCCGGACGGCGCCGCCCCGACGGTCCTGCTGTACGAACGCGTCCCGGCGGGCCAGACCAGACGCCTGGGCCTCCTCAAGGGCTGGAAGTACACCTTCCGCCCCGACGGAGTCCGCCCCCGCCCCCGCTGGCCCTGGCGCCGCGCCCAGCCGGACGCCTGACGGAACCCACCGGCGGGCTTCGCCCTCGCGGTCGCGGTGCCGGGAGCACCCAGGCGGTGACGGGGGGCAGGGCCGGCCATCGGCCCACCGGCCGGCCATCGGCCCACCGCGCCCGGCCCGGGCGCACCCGCCCCAACCCCGGCGGCAGCCGGGGAAGTTCGCGGCGCCCGGCGCGGCCCGGGAGACGCTCCGCGCAACGCCGCCACCCCCACGCGCCCGGCCAGGGCTGCCCCGCCGCGCGCCCGCGAACCGCCCGGCCAGGGCTACGGCAGCGTCACCACCGCCTCCGCGCCGCCCCCCTCGGCCTGCCGGAACTCCAGCCGCGCACCGATCACCGCGGCCTGCCCGACGGCGATGGTCAACCCCAGCCCGTGCCCCTTCCCGGAGCCGGCCCCCGCTCCCGCGTTCCCGTCCCCACTGCGGAACCGCTGCGGCCCCTGCGTCACCAGGTACTCCGGAAACCCGTCCCCGTGGTCCCGCACCGTCACCACCGGCCCGTCCACCGTCAGGACGACCGGCTCCCGCCCGTGCCCATGGGCGTTCGCCACCAGGTTCCCCAGCACCCGTTCCAGCCGCCGCCGGTCCGTCTCCACCATCGCGTCCCGCACCACGACCACCTCCGTCGGCGTGCCCGACGCCCGCACCACCCGCCGCGCGAGCCGCGCCAGCTGGTGCAGGTCCGTCTCCACCACCTCGCGCCCCGAATCCAGCCGCGAGATCTCCAGCAGGTCCTCCGTCAGCCCGCGCATCGTCCGCACCCGCTCGCGCACCAGCTCCGTCGCCCGCCCCTCCGGCAGGAGTTCCGACGCCGCCTGCAGCCCGGTCAGCGGAGTCCGCAGCTCGTGCGCGACGTCCGCGGTGAACCGCTGCTCGCGCTCCAGCTTCCCCTGGAGGGTCGCCGCCATCGTGTCGAGCGCGGCCGCCACCGTCGCCACCTCGTCCTGGTGACGCGAGGGGTTCCCCGTCCGCGGGTCGTCCACCCGCGCGTCCAGGTCGCCCTGCGAGATCCGACGCGCGACCGCCGCCGTCTGCTGGAGCCGCCGGGTCACCCGCGTCACCGCGAACGCGCCCAGCAGGAGCGTGCCGCCGATCGCCACCATCGAGGAGCCGATGATCGCGTGGTCCAGCCCGCTGATCGTGCGCGCCGCCTGGCTGTAGTCCACGGCCGTGGCCAGGGCCCGGCCGTCCGCGGGGGCCGCCGCCCACATCACCTGCCGTCCCCGGAACTCGGCCACGACGGTGCCCCGCCGTCCCCCCACGGCCAGCTTGCGCAGGGACGCCGGCAGGCCTGCCGGATCGAGGGAGGAGCGCGGCGGCAGAGCCTCGCCCGCCTCGTACGCCCGCGTGGCGTCGCTCAGCTTCTCCAGGGCCCGGTCACGCGCGTTGTCGACCGTCTGCCGGGTGACCTCCACGTGCACGAGCGCGCCGAGCGCCGCCGCCAGCGCACAGCACATGACGACGATGAAACACGCCGACTTCCAGGTGAGCGTGGCGGTCCACGCGGGCAGCCGGGCCCTCATGACGTCCGCGGGCGCGCCGGCACCCGGACGATCTGCTCGCGCGTCGCCATCATGCTCCGCTGCTTCTCGTCCCACGACCACGTGGTGATCAGCTCGTACCCGGGATGCCCGCTCGGCACGTGCAGGACCACGTTCTGGCCGGCCAGCTCGACGCGGATGACGGTCTCGGTGGTCGCCATGATCCGGTTGAGCCGCCCGTCGGGGTCGGCCGTGTAGGCGCGCACCGACATCATGCTGCCCGGCAGTTCGATCCCGACGATGACCTCGTCCTTGCCGTTCCCCGTGAGGTCCCGGTAGTACGGGGTGAGCACGGGGCACTTCTCCGAGGCCTCCGTCCCGCAGGACCGGATCGCGTCGGCGGTCTCCTTCGGCATCCCGTCGGCGCCGGTGACGGCGCCCCGGTGGGCCCGCAGCTCCGCCTGCACCAGGGCCACCGCGTCCACCTCGTGCACGTTCTGGTCGTGCACGAGCGGCAGCCCCTGTACGTACACCGGCGGCACGCCCCCCGGCGGGGCGGGCGGCACTTCGGCGCCCTTGCGCCACGGCCACAGCTGTACGGGTCCACGCGCCGTCGGGGCCGATCCGGCGGCGGCCAGCCCGCCCGGGTCGCCGCACGCCGACGCCAGCAGCAGCACGCAGCCGGCCAGGAGCAGCCCGGCGCCCGCGCGGAAGGGGAGGGTGCGCACAGCGGCGGGCCTCCTCTTCTCGGTGCCGGGGATGACGGTCGGTTCCAGCCAACCTTAGGCCGACCCGGTCCCGTTTCGCCCGCACACATGGGCGATGCCCGGGCGACGGGGGAGCGGCGCCCCGGTGGCGCGGCGGTCGCCGGGCGCGCGGGTCAGGCGTCGCTGCGCCCCCGGCGCAGCATCGCGAACCCCAGCCCGGCGGCGCCGACGGCCGCGATGCCGCCGCCCGCGGCGAGCAGCAGCGCGCCGTTGCCCGGCCCGTCGGGCACGGCGTACGAGCGCAGAGCCTCGACGGCCGCGCCCCGGGGAGCGGCGGCCGCCGGGAGGGGCCGGCTGCGGGTCGCGGTCTTGTGCCCGTCGCCGGCCAACGCGTGCCCCTGCGGCCCGGGGGCGAGGGCGCCGACCCAGGACGAGAGCCGGCCGTCGGCCCGCAGCGCGAGGTGCAGCCCCTGCGCCTCGCCGACGGCGGGGGCGCCGGGGTGGCTGGTCAGCGACGCCACGCGGGAGCCGTCGCGCAGCACGTCGGCCTCGTACGTGTTCCCGGCGAGCCGGTACACCCGGGCGGTGGACCGCCCGTCGGCCAGGGCGAGGCTGCCGACCAGGGTCCGCGCCCCGACCGAGGCGGCCGGCAGTCCTTCGGCGAGCGCGGCGGCGGTGGGCAGGGCCAGCAGGGCGCCGGCGCATGCGGTCACGGCGGTGGCGCGGACGAGGGTGCGGCGGCTGACGCTGGTCACGGAACTCCTTCTGCGGGTCGGTCGGCCCGGGCGTCCCAACGTAGGGTCGCGCCGTTGCAGTAGGGCCATGACTTTGTAACGGTCAGCCGACGGCGCCCCGTCGGAGTCGTTACACACCGGCGCCACACGACGCCGGCGTTCACGCACCGCGCCGCGTACGGGGGATTGCCGGGCGGCACAACGCCTGCTCCCATGGACGCCGGGGGGTGGGGGAGATGCACGGACTCACGGTGCTGCCGAGCGGCCGGGCCGGACGGGGGCGGCTGTTCGTCAACCTGCCGGACGGCCGGGCGGTGGCCTGGTACGACCGGCGGACCAACCGGGTCAGCCTGCTGGAGGCGGACCGGCGGGAGGCGGTGCTGGCCGCCCTGCGCCCCTACCTGAGCGGCGAGGTGGCCGTCGGGCCCCCGCCGGTACCCACGCCCGTGGAACGGCTCCGGCTGGCCCTTCCCCCCGACCGGGACCTGGCCCCGAACCGCCCCGGCGAGCCACTGCTGGGGGAGCTGGCGTACGGCTCGCCGGGCACCAGGGCCCGTCACCGGCTGCGCCGCGAGATCGGGGCGCGGGAGCTGATGGGGGCGGAGCTGGACGTCCTCGAAGCGATGGACTGGCGGGTCCTGCACGCCGTGCCGCTGCCGGGCGGCGGCCTGATCGACCACGTGCTGATCGGCCCGGCCGGGGTGTTCTGCGTCGTGACGGTGCCGGGCCGGCGCCAGCGGGTCAGGGCGGGCGACCTGCTGCTCACGGTGGGCCGGGCCGACCCGCTCCCCGAGGTGCGCCGAGTCCGCCGGGCGGCCGCCCTCGCCGCGCACGCCCTGCGGTCGCCGGTCACGCCGGTCGTGGCCGTGGTCGGGGCCTCCACCGTCGAGGTGGCCCCGACGCTGCGCGACGTCCGCGTCCTGCAACCCGCCTCGGCGACGCCTTACTTCACGACCGCCACCCCCATCCTGAAACCCCCGGACACCGACGCCCTCTTCTCCCTGGCCCGCGACACCCGTACCTGGCTCCCGTAGGCCGTCGGGCGCCCGCCCCGGCCGCCCCGGCCGTCAGGCCGAGCGGCGTTTGCGGGGTGGCGTGGCCTTCTTGGCGGAGGCAGTCTTCTTCGTGGCCGCCGAAGTGGACTTGGTCCCGCCCGACTTGGCCGACGCGGAGCCCGTCTTCTTCGCCGCCGCCGAGGTCGACTTCCGTCCCGATGCCGTCTTCTTCGCCGCCGCCGACCCCGACGCCGACGTGGACTTCTTCCCGCCCACCGCCTTGGGCGCGGCCGTCGACTTCCGCCGGATCGGCGTCACGTCCGCCTCCGCCTCCGCGGGAGCGGCCGCGCCCGCCTCTCCCCGCGAGGCCTTCGCCGCCTGCACGCTCCGCTCCAGCGCCGCCATCAGGTCGATTACCTGGCCCGCGGCCGGTTCCGTCGCGGCCTCCGCCGGCTCGTACGCGCCGCCCGCCTTCGCCGCGATCATCTCCTCCAGGGCCTCCCGGTAGTCGTCGTGCAGCGAGGAGATGTCCACCTCCCCCAGCGTCGCCATCAGCGCGTCCGCCAGGTCCAGTTCGGCGTCCCGGACCGTCACCGACGTCTCCGGCGCCACCCCCTCCGGCCGGCGGATCTCGTCCGGCCACAGCAGTCCGTGCATCGCGATGACGTCGTCGACGACCCGCAGCATTCCCAGCCGCTCCCGCCCCCGCAGTGCGAACTTGGCGATCGCCACCTTCCGGCTCCGCTTGAGCGCCTCCCGCAGCAGCGTGTACGGCTTGGCGGCCGTCGCCCCGTTCGCCGCGAGGTAGTACGCCGCGTCCATCTGGAGCGGATCGATCTCGTCGGCCGGTACGAACGACACGATCTCGATCGTCTTCGCCGTGGCGATCGGCAGCTGCCCCAGGTCCTCGTCCGTGATCGGGATGATCGAGCCGTCCGCCTCCTCGTACCCCTTGCCGATCTCGGCCTGCGACACCTCCTCGCCGTCCAGCTCGCACACCTTGCGGTACCGCACGCGGCCGCCGTCGGTCACGTGGATCTGGCGGAACGAGATCGAGTGGCTCTCGGTGGCGTTCACGAGCTTGATCGGGATGCTGACCAAGCCGAAGGAAATCGCCCCATTCCAGATGGATCGCACAGTTCCTCCCGTTTCATGGCAATCTCATCGTATGACGCCGATCACCGTGGTGGAGGGGCGGCGCATCGCTCTCAGCAACCTGCACAAGGTCCTCTATCCGGAGACCGGCTTCACCAAGGGCGAGGTGCTGCACTACTACGCCACCGTCGCGCAGCCCTTGCTGGCCCACGTCCACAACCGGCCGGTGTCGTTCCTGCGCTATCCCGACGGCCCCGACGGGCAGCTCTTCTTCACCAAGAACCCGCCACCCGGTACCCCCGACTGGGTGAAGACCAGCCCCGTCCCGCGGTCGGAGGACCCCTCCGCCGAACAGGTGCTCATCGCCGACATGCCCTCCCTCATGTGGGCCGCCAACCTCGTCGTCGAGTTCCACGTCCACCAGTGGACCGCGGGAAGCCCCGCCCTCGCCGACCGGCTGATCCTCGACCTCGACCCCGGAGCGCCCGCCACCGTCGTGGAGTGCTGCGCCGCCGCCCTCTGGCTGCGCGACCGGCTCGCCGCCGACGGCCTGCACGCCTACCCCAAGACCTCCGGCGCCAAAGGCCTCCACCTGTCCGCGCCCCTGGAGCCGACGCCCTCCGCCAAGGTGTCCGCGTACGCCAAGAAGCTCGCCCAGGAAGCCGAACGGGAACTCCCGGAACTCGTGGTGCACCGCATGGCCAAGGCGCTGCGGCCCGGCAAGGTCTTCGTCGACCACAGCCAGAACGCCGCCGCCAAGACCACCGCCGCGCCCTACACGCTGCGCGCCCGCGCCCGTCCGACCGTCTCCGCGCCCCTGACCTGGGCGGAGGTGGAGGCCTGCTCCGACCCCTCCCAGCTGGTGTTCCTCGCCGACGACATCGCGCCCCGGCTCGCCCGCTACGGCGACCTCTTCGCCCCGCTCACCGACCCCGCGCAGGCCGGGGCGCTGCCGTGAGCCGGGTACGGGTCGCGCTCGCCGCCGCCGTACGGACCCTTCCGCTGGCGGCGGGACTGGCGTACGAGCCGAAGTTCGACGGCCACCGCCTGGTCATCCTGCGCACCACGGACGCCGTGGTCCTCCAGGCCCGCTCCGGCCGGATCGTGACGAGCGCGTTCCCCGACCTGGCACTGGCCGCCCAGCGGCTGCCCGCCGGGACCGTCCTCGACGGGGAGGTCGTGGTCTGGCACGAGGGCCGTACCGACTTCGCCCTCGTCCAGCGGCGCGCGGCGGCCACGGCGGCCCGCGCGCCGCTGCTCGCGCAGAGCCTGCCGGCCTCGTACGCCGCGTTCGACGTGCTGGAGCTGGCCGGGGTCGACGTACGCGGCCGCCCGTACGAACGGCGCCGGGCGCTGCTGGTGGACCTGCTGCTCCCGCTCGGGCCGCCGCTCCAGCCGGTGCCGATGACGACCGACCCGGAGCTCGCCGCGACCTGGTTCGAGACGCTGCCCGCCAGCGGTATCGAGGGCCTGGTCGTCAAACGGCTGGACCAGGCCTACCCGGCGGGCAGGCGCGCCTGGCAGAAGCTGCGCCACACCGACGTCCGGGACGCGGCGGTGATCGGCTACACCGGTACGCCGCGCCGGCCGTCGGCGCTGGTGCTGGTGGTGCCGGGCGACGACGAGGCCCCGCTGGTGTCGAGCCCGCTCTCGGCGCCGCTGCGCAGGGAACTGGCCCAGACCCTGGCCGCCCGTACGGACGACGCCCCGGCCTGGACGGCGCCGAGCCCGACCGTCACGGCGGTCGGGCTCGGGGAAGTGGCGTACCGGCCGCTCGACCCGCCCCTGTCGGCGGAGGTCCGGCACACCTCGCTGCGGCACCCGCCGCCCGAGGTGCTCCGGCTGCGCACCGACCTGTGAGGGGTCGGCTGCGCACCGACCTGTCAGGGGTCGGCTGCGCTCCGACCTGTCAGGGGGCAGGTCGGGAGCGGCCCGCGAGGAGGCCCCGCTAGGAGTGGCCCGCCCCCCCGTGGGGCGGGGCCACCGGCGGCTCCGGCGGGGTCGGTGGGGCGGGCGGCGGAGGCTCGGTCACCTCGGAGGAGGGCCGCTGGCCGGCGTGCGGGTGGGAGTGCTGGTACCCGGACTCGCGGGCCGCGCGGACGTCGTCGGGGTGGGTCGAGGTGGTGGACCCGAAGTTGCCGAAGCCCTGCATCTCGTGCGGGCGCAGACCTCCCTCGGGGAACTCCACGGGGTCCCTCTCCTCGCGCACTTCGTACACCGCACCGCCCTCGGGCAGGTGCGGGTGGCTCTCGGGAGTGGGCGGCGGCGGCTCCTTGGCGCGCACCCGCTGGCCCAGCTTGAAGGCGGCGAGGAGGAACGCGACGATGATCAGCCCGACGAAGACGAACCAAACGGAATTTTGCGCGTCTTCCAGTGCGATCGTGTTCATACGTACTATTTTCCCGCATTCAGTACGTAATCACCCGATGTGTTCGCCCAACACGGGGACAGGGCCGCAGGCCCCTCGCGGCGGCCGCGCCCCTGCGCTACCCGCTCACCGGCCTGTCCGAGTCCCGCAGCCCGCCGCCGTCCCGGCCGCCGAGCACCCCGAGGATCTCCGCACAGATGGCCAGGGCCGTCTCCTGCGGCGTCCGCGCGCCGAGGTCGAGGCCGATCGGGCCGTGCACCCGGGCCAGTTCGGCCTCCGTCACCCCGGCCGCCAGCAGCCCCTCACGGCGCCGGGCGGTGGTGCGGCGGGAGCCGAGCGCGCCCACGTACGGGACGCCCAGCGCGAGCGCCGTGCGCAGGGCCGGCACGTCGAACTCCGGCTCGTGGCTGAGCAGCACCAGGCAGGCGGCGTCCCGGTGGGCGCTCAGCACCTTCTCCGCCTCGGCGGCCGACTCCACCGCCACCGCGCCCCACTCCAGCAGCCCGGCCTGCCGCGCGATGATCTCCGCGAGCTCACCGGCCCCGCCGATCACCACCTGCGGCGCGGACGGGTACGCCTCCACCAGCACCAGCCCCGAGCCCCCGTACAGGGCGTCCCGCCCCGGCCGCCGCGTGCGCAGCAGCTCGCCGGCCCGCCGCGCGGCGTCGTCGGCCGGGGCGTCGACGGCCCGCACGACCTCGCTCACCGCCCGGTCCGCGGCCTCGTTCAGCCGGGTGACCAGAGCCGCCCCGTGCCCGGCCTCCAGCAGCTCCCACCACTCGGCCGGGATCTGCGCCAGCGGCTGGAGCAGGACCTCCGCCCGGCCGCCACAGGTCAGCTTCGCCCCCACCGCCTCCGCGCCGCCGACGGAGACCTCACACACCCGCGCGGTGTCCCCGGCCCCCATCGCACCCGCCTCCGCGACGAGTTCGGCGTCGAACATCCCGCGGTACAGGGCCCCGACGCATTCCCCCCGGGCGTCCACGAGCACCGCCCCGGCCGGGTCCCGCGGCCCGAACCCCTGCTCGGTGACGGGCCGCGCCAGGTACCCGTTCCGGCCCTCGGCCACCCACTGCAGCGCCGTACCCACCAGCTCACGCATCGCGTCCGCCCCATCCTCGTCGTCAGAGCCGCCACCGGCCGGCGCCTGGTCGGCGGCGTCCGACGGCCTTGTCCGCAAAACCTATGCACACCGCTCACGGCTACCCATCCCCCGAACCCACAGACCCGGCACCACCTCCTTCGTACGAGTTGTGCGTCTGACGCGCAGGGCGTCCCCGGCCCCTTCGTCCGAGTTGCGCCACGGCGCCCGGGGGCGTTGGTTCGAAGGGTGCTGTTCACCGACCGAGACGACGCCGGCCGCCGCCTGGCCGAGGCCCTGCGCCCCTACGGGCCCCGCCGACCGGTGGTGCTCGGCCTGCCCCGCGGCGGGGTCCCGGTGGCGTCCCACGTGGCCCGGGCGCTCGACGCCCCGCTCGATGTGGTCGTCGTACGGAAGCTGGGGGTCCCGGGCCACCGCGAGCTGGCGTTCGGCGCCCTCGGCGAAGGCGGCGTACGGGTGATCAACGAGGACATCGTCCGCCGCGCCCGGCTGCGCCCCGAGGACATGGCGGAGGTCGAACGGGCGGAGCGGGCCTCGCTCGCCGTCCAGGCCGACCGCTTCCGCGGGGGCCGCCCCCGTCTGCCCGTCGCCGGCCGCACGGCGATCCTGGTGGACGACGGCATCGCCACCGGCGCGACGGCGGCCGCCGCCTGCGAAGTCGTCCGCGCCCAGGGCGCGACCCACGTCGTCATGGCCACCCCGGTCGCCCCGCCGGACGCCGCCGCGCGCCTGCGCGCCTCGGCGGACGAACTCGTCTGCCTCTCCACTCCGCCGGGCTTCTCCTCCGTGGGCGAGTGGTACCGCGACTTCTCCCAGACCTCGGACGCCCAGGTCGTCACCCTCCTGAGCCCCGGGGCCCCACAAGACCCGGGCTGATCCTGCGGCCGCGCGCACCGCCTGCCACGGGAGCGCTGCCGGCGCCCGCCGGGGGTTACCAGACAGCCGTCAGCTCACCTTGATCTCCCCGATCGGGTCCGCGGAAAGGGTGAGGCGCCGCGAGCCGTCCTCGAAGGTCTCGAGCGTGACGTAGTGCCCCGTGTGGTCGTGGGCTTTCAGGTACGCCGTCAGTTCCTTTCCCCAGTGGAGCCAGGTCGGAACGTTGTCCTGGCCCGCGATCCGGAAATCGGCGTGATCGATGACGACTTCGTACACACCCAAGGGCTTCGTGCCGACGAAGACTTCGAACGGCACTTTGGCCTTCTCCTGCACTCCTCTGGAGGTCTCCTTCGCCACCCACTGCGCGTCCCCGAAGAAGACCTTGCGGAAGTAGGTCTTCTGGTCGATGGGATGCTGCGCCCGCGAAAGCTTGAGGTTCCCGGTGATTTTGGTCTCCGCCTTCGGAGGCCGTTGGGCATCGCTGGCCGACATCTTCTTGCACCAGGAATGGCTCAGCAGCTCCGACGGCGTGGCCGGCTGATCGTCCACGACGTCGACCCCGTCCACCTGGTCGAGACCGTCCACATGGTCGAGGAGGTCCTGTGGAGGGCCGGCCGATCCCTTCTTTCCGATCTTTCCGGTCTTTGCGGGCTTTCCCGGATCGGCCGTCTTGGGGTGCCGGGACCGGCCGAAGACCGGCTCACCCCCTTCGGTGCGGGTGGCCCCGGACCGTTGCCGTCCGGCCATGCGGATCTCGTCACCGATCCGGAAGACGGGGGACTCGATCAGCAGCTTGATCAAGGCGTCGTCAAGGGGCTTGCAGACATCGCTGTCTTCGAGGAGCTGGTCGAAGAGGGCGGTGAACTGACCGGCGAGTGCCACGTCATCCGGTGAGGCGAAGGATCCGGAGATCTCGACGGCGGCTTCGTAGTTCCAGAAGACGCCACCGGCGGTGAGGTTGTTCGACCCGATGAACACGGACCAGTCGTCGGCGCCGGTGAAGAAGTAGATTTTGGGGTGGAACGTGCGACCCGTTTCGTGGAATACGTAGGACGCATCGCAGATTTTGTGCACCAGGTGAAGTCCCTGACGGGTGGCGCCACCCTCGCTGATGCCCACCACTGCCGTGATCTTGTTTCCCCGATCGCGGAAGGCGCGGAAGTCGCCCTCCACCCGCGAGAGTCCGCTCTGTTTCGCCCAGGCCGTTGCCATGCGCAATTCGGCATACCTGTCATCTGCGCAGCGGGAGGCCAGGAACTGGTGAAGATTCGGCGAGCTTGCATACGGCTGGCCCACGAGACTGATTCGCATGGATGATCACCGTGCCGTAAGCGGCTCCGGGTGGCAAGCGGGATTCCGACTTATTACGGCTGGTCCCTTCTGTCTGTCCCAGCCTCTAGACTCGACTGGCGATCGACCGACGCCTGGAGGGCACAGCACACGTGAAGACCATGCAACAGGTGTCCGCCGACAAGCTGCGCGGCGGGTTCTACTCGCCTCAGGCCCTGGTCGCCGTGTGCCTCGACCGGCTGCGCGACCTGCTGCCCGACTCCCTGGACTCCCTGCGTCTGCTCGAACCCAGCGCGGGTGACGGTGCCTTCATCCGCGGTCTCGACGCCGACCCCCTGGGTAAGCGGGTCCGGGACCTGGTGGCCGTCGAACTCCTGGAGACGGAAGCGCGGCGCTGCGAGGAGGCCGGCGGTCGGGCTCCGTTCGAGACGGACATCAGGCACGGGAGTTTCCTCGACCCCGACCTGGTCCCCGAAGAAGGATTCGACGCGGCGGTGGGAAATCCGCCCTTCGTCCGGTTCCAATTCGTCAGCGACACGGAACGGAGCTATGCCGACCAGGTCGCGACGGGTATGGGAGTGACCCTCAAGGGGGTTTCCAACCTGTGGATTCCCATCTTCCTCTGCGCTCTGAACAAGGTGCGCGAAGGGGGCGCTTTCGCCTTCATCATCCCGGCTGAATGCCTCACGGGAATTTCGGCCGGGGCCGTGCGGCGGTGGCTGCTGCGCAACTGCTCTTCCGTTCGCGTCGACCTGTTCGGTCCGGGTTCCTTTCCCGGCGTCCTCCAGGAAGTGGTCGTCCTCAGCGGCCGCCGGGAACCTTCGGCCGCCGATGCCCGGTTGACGGTGTGGGACCACAGCGCCGCCGGGCGTGCCTGGCATCACTCGGCCTCCCCGGACGCGCCCACCTGGACCCGTTATCTCCTTTCCCCCGCGCAGTTGGAGGCCCTCGACGAGGTTTCCTCGCTGTCCTGCGTACGGAGTGCGGGAAGCTGGGTCCGCTTCGGGGTCGCGACCGTCACCGGCGCCAACGACTACTTCTCCGTCGACCGCGAAACGATCGAACAGTACGGCCTCGAAGGGTGGATCCTCCCCTTGCTGCCGAGGATCCGGAATGCCGAAGGCCTGGTCTTCACCCCCGAAGACCATGAGAGGAACGTCGACGAAGGCGCTCGCGCCGGCCTGATCGACTTCTCGCGCGGGGAATCCAGCCCGCTCGGGCACGACGGCGCCCTGCGCTACATCCACGCGGGAGAGCAGGCCGAGCTGCACACGCGGTACAAGTGCAGGATTCGCGAACCCTGGTACTGCGTGCCGGTGGTGGCGGCCGGAGACCTGCTCCTTTCGAAGAGGTCCCACCTCTACCCCCGAGTCGTGGTCAACGAAGTGTCGGCCATCACCACGGACACCATCTACCAGGGGAAGATGCTGGCGCCGGAGGCGATGCCGGCGCGTTCGTTCGCCGCCTCCTTCCACAACTCGCTGACCCTGCTGTCCGCGGAGATCGAGGGCAGGAGCTTCGGCGGTGGGGTGCTGGAACTGGTCCCCAGCGAGGTGGCGCGACTGCGGGTCATGGCGCACCCGTCGATGAGCGAGGAACTGGACCGGCTGGACCGGATTTCGCGTTCCGCCTCCGGCGATGTCGAGGAGGTCTTGATCCGCGAAACCGACGGGCAGTTGGCCAAGCGGATCCCGGAGATCTCGGACTCGACCCTCGGCCTCTTGGCCGAAGCGCGCACGGAGTTGCAGAAGCGGCGCCTCGACCGCAACCGCTCCTCGGTGCCCCTCTAGCCGGTCATCACGGCGGCGCCCGTTCCGCACGGGTCCGCGCGGCCCTCGGCGCCGGGGGTGACAACCGGGGCCGGCTCCGGGACGGCCGGACCGTGGCCGTCGGCCCCGCCGCGGGGGTGCCCGGGTGCGACAGGCGCCCGGGTACGACAAAGGCCCCGACCCGCGTTTCCGCTGGTCAGGGCCTTGGCACCTAAGGTGCCCCCGGCAGGATTCGAACCTGCGCACACGGCTCCGGAGGCCGTTGCTCTATCCCCTGAGCTACGGGGGCGTGTCGTTCGCTTTGCGGCGACGGGTTGAACACTACCAGCTCGCGGGCAGTGATCAGAAACGGTTTGCGGGGGTGGGGGAGGGCGGTCGCCCGGAGGGGGTGGAAGTGGGGAAAACCCGGACGCGGGGGCCGGGGCGGACCTACTCTCGAGTTGTGCCAGGCGCCTCGCGCCGGGTGCTTGTTGTCGACGACAACAAGGTCATCCGGCAGCTGATCAAGGTCAATCTCGAACTGGAGGGCTTCGAGGTCGTGACCGCGAACGATGGTGCCGAGTGCCTGGACGTCGTCCATCACGTGTGTCCCGACGTGATCACCCTCGATGTGGTCATGCCCCGCCTCGACGGGTTCGGGGCCGCCGCGCGGCTGCGGGCCGATCCGCGGACGCGCGACGTGCCGCTCGCCATGGTCAGCGCCTGCACGCAGCACGAGGTCGAGGCCGGCATCACCGCCGGGGTCGACGCGTTCCTCGCCAAGCCCTTCGAGCCCGCCGAGCTGGTCCGCGTCGTACGGCGGCTCGTCGAGCGGCGCGACCGGCGTGAGCGGGAAGGGGCTCCCGCCGGGAGCGGCAGAGGGTGAGGCCGACGGCGCGCAGGCGCTGTTCACATGGCGAAACCCTTCGCATGACGCGGAAGGTTCTCCCCTAGGCTGGGTCCCGTGACCCCCGCCGACCTCTCCCGTACCGTCGCGCACGCCGTGCGCCGCGCCGTCGAGGATGGGGAGCTGCCCGACGGGGCGGAGCTGCCGCAGCGGGTGGTCGTCGACCGGACGCGGCCCGGCGGGGTGGGGGAGTACGCCACCGCCGTCGCCTTCCCCCTCGCCAAGAGCGCCGGACGGGCCCCCGGGGACGTCGCGCGCCTGCTCGCCCGCCGGCTGGAGCGGGCGCCCGGGATCGAGAGGGTCGAGGTCACGGGCGCGGGGTTCCTGAACTTCGTCATGGGCCTGCCGTCCGCCGAGTCCCTCGTACGGGACGTGCAAGAGCGCGGCGCCCGCTACGGGTTCCCCCCGCAAGGCGACGCGGTGACCCGCGACGCCGTCGTGCGCGGTGCGGTCCTGCGCCTCGGCGGGGAGCCGGGGGACGCCGGACGCGGCGCGCTCCGCGTCGCGCCCGTGCCCAAGAAGGAAGGGGACGTCTTCGCCGCCTACGGCGCCGACGCCGCCCGCTGGGCCGTGCTCGCCGTCGCGCCGCACGAGACCCCCTCGTTCTCCGCTCGGCTCCTCGTCCAGGACGAGTCCAACGAGTTCTTCCGCGTGCGGTACGGATACGCGCGCAGCCGGGCCCTGCTGCGCAACGCCGCCCTGCTCGGTTTCCACGCCGAGCCGGGCGCCGTCGACGGCGCGGACGCGCTGCTGCGCGCCCTCGCCGACCACCCCCTCGTCCTCGAAGCGGCCGCCCACCACCGCGCGCCCGAGCGGCTCGTGCGGCAGCTGGTCCGGCTGGCCGACGCGCTGCTCGACTTCCAGTACGAGGTCCTCCCCAAGGGAGACGAGAAACCCTCGGCCGCCCACCGCGCCCGGCTGGCACTCGCCGAAGCCGCCGGGACGGTGCTGGCCGGCGGCCTGTCCCTGCTCGGCATAGCAGCCCCCGAACGCCTGTGACCTGCGAAGAGAGATTCCGATGAGCCGTTCCGCGCACCCCGCCGGGCCCCGCCACGCCGACGTCCTGCCCGAGGGCCACTACGCGCCGCCGCCCGCCGACCTCAACGCCTTGGACGAGAAGGTCTGGTCGCGCACGGTCACGCGTGACGCCGACGGCGTGGTGCACGTGGGGGGCATCTCGGTCACCAAGCTGGCCGAGGAGTTCGGGACGCCCGCCTACTTCATGGACGAAGAGGACTTCCGGGCCCGCTGCCGCGCCTGGGCGCACGCCTTCGGGGCCGACGCCGACGTGTTCTACGCGGGGAAGGCGTTCCTCTCCAAGG
The DNA here is from genome assembly GCF_036346105.1 of Streptomyces sp. NBC_00539. Lineage (GTDB taxonomy): Bacteria > Actinomycetota > Actinomycetes > Streptomycetales > Streptomycetaceae > Streptomyces. The sequence goes on along the minus strand of NZ_CP107811.1, from coordinate 2,436,674 downwards.
CCGTCGTGAAGTGGCTCAAGGAAGAGGGGCTCAACCTCGACGTCTGCTCCGGCGGGGAGCTGGCCACCGCCCTCGCCGCGGGGATGCCCGCCGAGCGGATCGCCTTCCACGGCAACAACAAGTCGCAGGACGAGATCCGGCGGGCCGTCACGGCCGGCGTCGGGCGCATCGTGCTCGACTCCTTCCAGGAGATCGCCCGCGTCGCCCACATCGCCCGTGAGCTGGGGGTGCGCCAGCCCGTCCAGATCCGCGTGACCGTCGGCGTGGAAGCGCACACGCACGAGTTCATCGCCACCGCGCACGAGGACCAGAAGTTCGGCATCGCCGTCGCCGACGGCTCCGCCGCCGAGGCCGTGCGCCGCGCCCTCGGGCACGACAGCCTCGACCTGCTCGGCGTCCACTCCCACATCGGCTCGCAGATCTTCGACATGGCCGGGTTCGAGGTCTCCGCGAAGCGGGTCGTGCGGCTGCTCGCCGCCGTCCGCGACGAGCACGGCGTCGAGCTGCCCGAGATCGACCTCGGCGGCGGCCTCGGCATCGCCTACACCTCCGCCGACGACCCCCGCGAACCGCACGAGATCGCCAAGGCCCTGCACGAGATCGTGGCGCGGGAGTGCGAGGCGGCGGGGCTGCGCGCCCCCCGGATCTCCGTCGAGCCGGGCCGGGCGATCGTCGGCCCGACCGCCTTCACCCTCTACGAGGTCGGCACCATCAAGCCGCTCGAAGGGCTGCGGACGTACGTCAGCGTCGACGGGGGCATGTCGGACAACATCCGCACCGCCCTCTACGACGCCGAATACGCGGTCACGCTCGTCTCCCGCGTCTCCGACGCCGAGCCGATGCTGGTGCGCGTCGTCGGCAAGCACTGCGAGAGCGGCGACATCGTGGTCAAGGACGCCTTCCTCCCGGCGGACCTCGCCCCCGGCGACCTGATCGCGGTCCCGGCGACCGGCGCGTACTGCCGCTCCATGGCCAGCAACTACAACCACGCGCTCCGCCCGCCCGTCGTCGCCGTGCGCGACGGACGGGCGCGGGAGATCGTCCGGCGCGAGACGGAGGAAGATCTCCTGCGTCTGGACCTCGGATGAGGCCCCTATTTCTGGGCGGGGCCCCCAGACCCCCAAAATGGACGTCTCACCCAATGGACCGAGGATGGAAACTACTGTCCATTGCATGAGACTGGTGAGCGTGAGACTGGTCAGGCCCGGCGGGCAAACCGCGCGCCGGGTGGCGTTGGAAGATCGAAAGGCGTAGGTCGAATGATGCGTACGCGTCCGCTGAAGGTGGCGCTGCTGGGCTGTGGTGTGGTCGGCTCAGAGGTGGCGCGCATCATGACGACGCACGCCGAGGACCTGACGGCCAGGATCGGCGCGCCCGTCGAACTGGCCGGCGTCGCCGTGCGCCGCCCCTCCAAGGTCCGCGAGGGCATCGACCCGGCCCTGATCACCACCGATGCGACCGCCCTCCTCAAGCGCGGCGACATCGACGTCGCCATCGAGGTCATCGGCGGCATCGAGCCGGCCCGCGGCCTGATCACCACCGCTTTCCGGCACGGCATCTCGGTCGTCTCCGCGAACAAGGCCCTGCTGGCCCAGGACGGCGCCGCGCTGCACGCCGCGGCCGACGAGGCCGGCCTCGACCTGTACTACGAGGCCGCCGTCGCCGGCGCGATCCCGCTGGTCCGCCCTATGCGCGAGTCCCTCGCGGGCGACAAGATCAACCGGGTCATGGGCATCGTCAACGGCACGACCAACTTCATCCTCGACAAGATGGACTCGACGGGCGCCGGCTACCAGGAGGCGCTCGACGAGGCCACCGCCCTCGGGTACGCCGAGGCCGACCCGACCGCCGACGTCGAGGGCTACGACGCCGCCGCCAAGGCCGCGATCCTGGCCGGCATCGCCTTCCACACCCGGGTGCGGCTCGACGACGTCTACCGCGAGGGCATGACCGAGGTCAGCTCCGCGGACTTCGCCTCCGCCAAGCGCATGGGCTGCACCATCAAGCTCCTGGCCATCCTGGAGCGCGCCGCCGACGGCCGGTCGGTGACCGCCCGCGTGCACCCGGCGATGATCCCGCTCAGCCACCCGCTGGCCTCGGTGCGCGAGGCGTACAACGCCGTCTTCGTCGAGGCGGAAGCCGCCGGGCGGCTGATGTTCTACGGCCCGGGCGCGGGCGGCTCGCCGACCGCCTCCGCGGTGCTCGGCGACCTCGTCGCCGTCTGCCGCAACAAGCTCGCCGAGGCAACGGGGCCCGGCGAGTCGGCGTACACCCAGCTGCCGGTCAGCCCCATGGGGGACGTCGTCACGCGCTACCACATCAGCCTCGATGTGGCCGACAAGCCGGGCGTCCTCGCCCAGGTCGCGACGACGTTCGCGGAGCACGGGGTCAGCATCGACACCGTCCGCCAGCAGGGCAAGGACGGCGAGGCCTCCCTCGTCGTCGTCACCCACCGCGCACCCGACGCCGCCCTTTCCGGGACCGTCGAGGCGCTGCGGAAGCTGGACACCGTGCGCGGTGTCGCCAGCATCATGCGTGTTGAAGGGGAGTAAGGACCCATGACCAGCAATCGCACCCACCAGTGGCGCGGCATCATCGAGGAGTACCGGGACCGCCTGCCGGTGACGGACGCGACGCCCGTGGTCACGCTCCGCGAGGGCGGCACTCCCCTCGTACCGGCCCAGGTGCTCTCGGAGCGCACCGGCTGTGAGGTGCACCTCAAGGTCGAGGGCGCGAACCCCACCGGGTCCTTCAAGGACCGCGGCATGACGATGGCGATCACCCGGGCCAAGGAGGAGGGCGCCAAGGCGGTCATCTGCGCCTCCACGGGCAACACCTCGGCGTCCGCCGCCGCGTACGCGGTGCGCGCCGGGATGGTCTCGGCGGTCCTCGTGCCCCGCGGCAAGATCGCGCTCGGCAAGATGGGCCAGGCGCTGGTGCACGGTGCCAAGATCCTCCAGGTGGACGGCAACTTCGACGACTGCCTGAACCTGGCCCGCGCGCTCTCGGACAACTACCCGGTGGCGCTGGTCAATTCCGTCAACCCGGTCCGTATCGAGGGCCAGAAGACGGCCGCGTTCGAGATCGTCGACGCGCTGGGCGACGCCCCCGACATCCACGTGCTGCCGGTCGGCAACGCGGGCAACATCACCGCGTACTGGAAGGGCTTCAAGGAGTACAAGGCCGACGGCCTGGCCTCCCGTACGCCCCGCGTGTGGGGTTTCCAGGCCTCCGGTTCCGCGCCCATCGTGCGCGGCGAGGTCGTCAAGGAGCCGCACACCATCGCGACGGCGATCCGCATCGGCAACCCGGCCTCCTGGGAGTACGCCCTCGCGGCCCGCGAGGAGTCCGGCGGTTTCATCGACGAGGTGACGGACCGCCAGATCCTGGCCGCCTACCGCCTGTTGGCCGCACAGGAGGGCGTCTTCGTGGAGCCCGCCTCCGCCGCGTCGGTGGCCGGTCTGCTCAAGGCCGCCGAGGCCGGACTGGTCGACCCCGGCCAGAAGATCGTGTGCACCGTCACCGGCAACGGCCTCAAGGACCCCGACTGGGCGGTCGCCGGGGCCCCGCAGCCGGTCACCGTCCCGGTGGACGCCGAGGCCGCGGCCGTCCGGCTCGGCCTGGTCTGACCCGGAGCCCGCCCCGCGCGGGCTCCACGCCGCGTCGCCGGATTCCGGGAACCCCCGGGATCCGGCGCCCCGGTCCGTACGGCAACCGAAGCCGGCGGAAGACCCGCGACACGCATCGTGCGCCTCCTGTGCGCCCTATGTCGCGAGAGAACCTTCCTTCGATAGGCTGTACTTACATCCGCCACCGCGCATATGACCGCGGTGCTGCCCCGAGGGCCTTCGGGTGTCGTACGTTCTCCAGTACATTCGCAGCGAAGATCCCGCTCAGCACCAGATCTCGCACAGTCACAAGGAGTGTCATCGACCGATGGCAGGTCCAGCGTTCCGCGCCGCCGCCGTACGAGTGCGCGTCCCCGCCAGCAGTGCCAACCTCGGCCCCGGCTTCGACGCCCTCGGCCTGGCCCTGGGGCTCTACGACGACGTGGTCGTCCGCGTCGCCGACTCCGGCCTGAACATCGACATCGCCGGTGAGGGCGCCGACAACCTCCCGCGCGACGAGAGCCACCTCCTCGTACGCTCCATGCGCACCGCTTTCGACCTGCTGGGCGGGCAGCCGCGCGGCCTGGAGGTCGTGTGCGCCAACCGCATCCCGCACGGCCGCGGGCTCGGTTCGTCCTCCGCGGCGATCTGCGCGGGCATCGTCGCCGCCCGCGCCGTGACCATAGGCGCGGAGGCCCGGCTCGACGACGCGGCGCTGCTGGAACTCGCCACCGAGATCGAGGGCCATCCCGACAACGTCGCCGCCTGCCTGCTCGGCGGCTTCACCCTCGCCTGGATGGACGGCGGCAGCGCCAAGGCGATCCGGATGGACCCGGCCGATTCCATCGTTCCGGTGGTCTTCGTACCTTCCAAGCCGGTCCTCACGGAAACGGCGCGCGGCCTGCTGCCGCGCACCGTTCCGCACGTGGACGCGGCCGTCAACGCGGGTCGCGCGGCCCTGCTCGTCGAAGCCCTGACCAGGCGTCCCGAGTTGCTGCTGCCCGCCACCGAGGACCGGCTCCACCAGGAGTACAGGTCCCCGGCGATGCCCGAGAGCGTGGCTCTCGTGGCCCGGCTGCGGGCGGACGGTATCCCCGCGGTCATCTCCGGCGCGGGCCCCACGGTCCTCGCGCTGGTCGACAACGGTGCGGCCGACAAGGTCGCGCAGCTCGCGGGCGAGGGGTGGGCGGCCAATCGGCTGGCCCTCGACGTCCCGGGGGCGAGCGTTCTTCCGCTGGGCACCCAGGGCGGCTAGGCCCACGGGGCCCGGCCGGCCAGGGGGCCGGTGCGGCGGCTGGGCAGGCCGACCGCGCGGAAGGGCGTGATTGCCGGTGATTGAGAGGGGGAATGTCTGTTGGATCCGGTAGTGTTAATCTCAAGTGCGCATCCGAAGCCGCCATGGCTCGGTGCTCAGTGTCCCCATTCGGGACCACATTTCTTCCGGGAGCCTCCCCGACTGCTCTGATCGCTTCCAGCAGTTTCGAGCACGCTCCGGAATCGGCGTGACATTCCCACGCTTCCAGCTCGGGGGCTTCTCGCCGGAACAAGCACGCACGTTTTCTCTCCGCCGTATCTCTACCGGCGGACCACCGCCCCGGCTGCGGTCCATGACCCATCAGGTAATGGAACGTCGTCGGACAGCACAACCGGTCGCCGAGCCAGACAGGCCGACGTCCGCTCCAGGGAAGGACCCTTCGTGAGCGACACCACCGATCTGATGGGCGCTGCCGACACCAACGTCGACACCAGTGCCCCCGCCGCGGGCGCCGCGGCTGCCACTGCCGGCCGGCGGCGCCGCTCCGGCACCGGCCTTGACGGCATGGTCCTGGCCGAGCTCCAGCAGGTCGCGTCGGGCCTCGGCATCAGGGGCACCGCGCGCATGCGCAAGAGCCAGCTGATCGAGGTCATCAAGGAGGCGCAGGCGGGCGCAGGCGCCCCCAAGGCCGCCGCCTCCGCCGCGGACACCGCCGAGGCCAAGCCGAAGCGCCGCGCCACCAGCAAGGCCCGCACGGGCGAGGCCGCCGCCGAGGCGCCCGCCGAGAAGCCTGCCACGCAGGCCCAGATTGAGATCCCCGGCCAGCCGGCCAGCGACGACGCCCCGGTGGGCGAGCGCCGCCGCCGTCGGGCCACCGCCCCCTCCGGCAGCCCGGAGTCCACGGCGCCCGTCGCCGTACAGGTCGAGCAGAAGACCGAGACCGCCCCCGCGACGCAGAGCGACGTCAAGGTGGAGGCCGCGACCGCCGTCTCCGCGCAGGGCCAGGGCCAGGGTCAGACGCAGCTCCAGGAGGCCGGCGAGGGCCGCGGCCGCCGGGACCGCCGCGACCGCGACCGGGGCGAGCGCGGCGAGCGCCAGCGCGACCGCCGCGACCGTGGCGCCAAGACCGACGACCAGACCGGCCAGGGCCAGGGCGGCCAGGCCCAGCAGGGCCAGGGCCAGGCTCAGGGCGGCCAGGGCCAGGGTGGTCAGGGCGGCAGCCGTCAGGACCGTCAGGACCGCGGCGACCGTCAGCAGCAGGGCGGCCGCGGCCAGGGGCGTCAGGACCGTCAGGACAACGGCCCCCAGGACGACTTCGACTCCGAGGACGGCCGTCGCGGCCGTCGCGGACGCTACCGCGACCGCCGTGGCCGTCGTGGCCGCGACGAGTTCGCGCCGAGCGAGCCGCAGGTCGCCGACGACGACGTCCTGATCCCCGTCGCGGGCATCCTCGACATCCTCGACAACTACGCGTTCATCCGGACCTCCGGCTACCTGCCCGGCCCGAACGACGTGTACGTCTCCCTCGCCCAGGTCCGCAAGGCGGGGCTGCGCAAGGGCGACCACACCACCGGTGCCGTGCGCCAGCCCAAGGACGGCGAGCGCCGCGAGAAGTTCAACGCCCTCGTGCGTCTGGACTCGGTGAACGGCATGGCGCCCGAATCCGGCCGCGGCCGCCCGGAGTTCCAGAAGCTGACCCCGCTCTACCCGCAGGACCGGCTCCGTCTGGAGACCGACCCGGGCGTGCTGACGACCCGCATCATCGACCTCGTGTCGCCGATCGGCAAGGGCCAGCGAGGCCTGATCGTGGCCCCGCCGAAGACCGGCAAGACCATGATCATGCAGGCGATCGCCAACGCGATCACCACCAACAACCCCGAGTGCCACCTGATGGTCGTCCTGGTCGACGAGCGTCCGGAAGAGGTCACCGACATGCAGCGGTCGGTCAAGGGCGAGGTCATCTCCTCGACCTTCGACCGTCCGGCCGAGGACCACACCACCGTCGCCGAGCTGGCCATCGAGCGCGCCAAGCGTCTCGTGGAGCTGGGTCACGACGTGGTCGTCCTGCTGGACTCCATCACCCGTCTGGGCCGCGCGTACAACCTCGCCGCCCCCGCCTCCGGCCGCATCCTGTCCGGTGGTGTCGACTCGACCGCGCTCTACCCGCCGAAGCGCTTCTTCGGTGCCGCGCGCAACATCGAGGACGGCGGCTCGCTGACCATCCTGGCCACCGCGCTGGTCGACACCGGCTCGCGCATGGACGAGGTGATCTTCGAGGAGTTCAAGGGCACCGGCAACATGGAGCTCAAGCTCGACCGCAAGCTCGCCGACAAGCGCATCTTCCCGGCCGTCGACGTCGACCCGTCGGGTACGCGCAAGGAGGAGATCCTCCTCAACGCGGAAGAGCTCGCCATCGTGTGGAAGCTGCGCCGGGTGCTGCACGCGCTCGACTCGCAGCAGGCGATCGAGCTGCTCCTCGACAAGATGAAGCAGACGAAGTCGAACGCCGAGTTCCTGATGCAGATCGCCAAGACGACCCCGGCGGGCAAGAACGACGACTGACCGTCGCCGTAGCCGGACGTCCCACGGAACCGCCCCCGTCGCAGCCGCGACGGGGGCGGTCCCCTTTTGCGGCCGGGCCTGCGACCTTCGCCACAGCCGCGACCCGCCGACGGGCAGGTACCCCGTCGCTTTCGTCCCGGTTCAGGCCCGCGTGGGTAGGCGCGTCGTCACAGCGCGTCGGCCCCGGCGACGGCGGTCCGAGGGCCGTCGTACGTCGCCGCCCCGGGGCCGTGGAACCCTGGAAGACGTTCCTCCGTCTGTGTCAGAGACCAGCGGAGGTCGCAGACAGGCCGAACGGGCCGCGGGAGCGGGCCGGGGACCGAGGAGAGCATGAGCGAGGACACGAGGGCCGGCCGCCGGGCCGCGGGCGCCCGGCGCCGACGGAAGGCGCCCAAGCGCCGCAAGGGCCTCAGAGTCGTCGCGTGGACGGCCGCCGGCGTGGTGGTGCTGGGCGGCGCGGGCGTGGGCTACTTCTACTTCAAGTTCAACGGCAACCTGAAAACGGTCGACATCGACGCGGCGCTCGGCAAGGACCGCCCGCAGAACGTGGACAACGGCTCGATGGACATCCTCGTCCTCGGCTCGGACTCCCGCGGCGGGGCGAACAGCGAGTACGGCCAGGACGACGGCGGGTCCGCCCGCTCCGACACGGCGATGATCGTCCACCTCTACGAGGGCCACCACAAGGCCAGCGTCATATCGATACCGCGCGACACCATGGTCAACCGCCCCGCCTGCCAGACGGCGAACGGGAAGACGGACCGCGGCAGCTCGCGCTCCCAGTTCAACGAGTCGTTCACCATCGGCGGGGCCGCCTGCGCGGTCAAGACCGTCGAGAAGATGTCGGGGATCCGCATGGACCACTACATCGAGGTCGACTTCACGGGCTTCAAGAAGATCATCGACAACCTCGGCGGCGTCCAGATCACCACCACCAAGCCGATCAAGGACGGCTCCAGCCACCTCGACCTGCCGGCGGGCCCGAACAAGCTCAATGGCGAACAGGCCCTCGGCCTCGTCCGTACCCGCAAGAGCGTCGGCGACGGCAGCGACCTCGGCCGAATACAGCTCCAGCAGGCCTTCATGAAGGCCCTGATCAAGCAGGTCAAGGGCATCGGCGTCTTCGACAACCCCAAGCGGCTGCTCGACCTCGCCGACACCGGCACCAAGGCGCTCACCACCGACAAGCAGCTCGGTGACGTGAAGTCGCTGCTCGGCTTCGCCGAGAGCCTGCGCGGCATCGACGCCCAGAACCTCCAGATGATCACCATGCCGGTGACGGCGGACGCCCGCGACCCCGACCGCGTCGCCCCGCTCGCCAAGGAGTCCAAGATGGTCTGGGACGCCCTGCTCGCGGACCAGCCGGTCCCGGCCGAGGCGACGGCGAACTCCATGGGGGACAAGGGCACCGCCGGGGGCATCGTCCAGCAGCCGTGACCGGCCCGCCGCACACCTCGAAAGCCTGGTCACAGGGGTTTCCCGGCCCAGTGGAATAGATGCCCACCCCTCCCCGTTGAGGAGGGTGTCCTCAGAATTTTGACAGGCGGCCCGGTCCTGGCAGACTGGTCTGTCGGCCCCGGTTCACGCAGCGCGCAATTCGGCCCCTGCGACCCGGCGCCCTCCCGAATCTAGGAGACACCTTGAAGCGCGATGTTCACCCCGAGTACGTCGAGACCCAGGTCAGCTGCACCTGTGGCGCGTCGTTCACCACCCGTAGCACGCTGACCGAGGGCACCATCCGTGCCGAGGTCTGCTCCGAGTGCCACCCGTTCTACACGGGCAAGCAGAAGATCCTCGACACCGGTGGCCGTGTGGCCCGCTTCGAGGCCCGCTTCGGCAAGGCTGCCGGCTCGAAGTAGCGAGCCTCCGGCGCCGGACCCCGGCTGCACCGCGTCACACGCGGGCAGCCGGGCCGGCGCCTTTCTCGTCCCGCAGCCCTTTTTTCACTTTCACCACAGGAGCCCCCGATGTTCGAGGCGGTCGAGGAACTGGTCGGCGAGCACGCCGACCTTGAGAAGAAGCTCGCCGACCCTTCGGTCCACTCGGATCAGGCCAACGCGCGCAAGCTCAACAAGCGCTACGCGGAGCTGACCCCGATCGTGGCGACCTTCCGCGCCTGGAAGCAGACCGCCGAGGACATCGAGACGGCCAAGGAGTTCGCGGCCGACGACCCCGACTTCGCCGCCGAGGCCAAGGAACTGGCCGCCCAGCGCGAAGAGCTCACCGAGAAGCTCCGCCTGCTGCTCGTCCCGCGCGACCCCAGCGACGACAAGGACGTGCTCCTGGAGGTCAAAGCCGGCGCGGGCGGCGACGAGTCCGCCCTCTTCGCGGGCGACCTGCTGCGCATGTACCTGCGCTACGCCGAGCGCGTGGGCTGGAAGACCGAGATCATCGACGCCACCGAGTCCGAACTCGGCGGCTACAAGGACGTCCAGGTCTCCGTCCGCACCAAGGGCGGCAACGGCGCCACCGAGCCCGGCCAGGGCGTCTGGGCCCGCCTCAAGTACGAGGGCGGCGTGCACCGCGTCCAGCGGGTTCCGGCCACCGAGTCCCAGGGCCGCATCCACACCTCCGCCGCGGGCGTGCTCGTCACCCCGGAGGCCGAGGAGGTCGAGGTCGAGATCAACATGAACGACCTCCGCATCGACGTGTACCGCTCCTCGGGCCCCGGCGGCCAGTCCGTCAACACCACCGACTCGGCCGTGCGCATCACGCACCTCCCGACCGGTGTGGTCGCCTCCTGCCAGAACGAGAAGAGCCAGCTCCAGAACAAGGAGCAGGCGATGCGTATCCTGCGGTCCAGGCTGCTCGCCGCGGCCCAGGAAGCCGCCGAGCAGGAAGCCTCCGACGTGCGCCGCAGCCAGGTGCGCTCCGTGGACCGCTCCGAGAAGATCCGCACGTACAACTACCCGGAAAACCGGATCTCGGACCACCGGACCGGCTTCAAGGCGTACAACTTGGACCAGGTGCTCGACGGGGACCTCGACGCGGTCATCCAGGCCTGCGTGGACACGGACTCCGCCGCCAAGCTCGCCGCCGCGCACTGAGCCGTCCGACCCCGTGACCCTGACGTCTGCCTGACCCCCCGCTCCACCCCCGTACGACAGCAGCCCGGAGGACCAGCGTGAACTTGCTGCTTGCCGAGGTGGCCCAGGCCACCCAGCGGCTGGCCGCCGCCGGCGTGCCCTCACCGCGCTTCGACGCGGAGGAGCTCGCGGCCTTCGTGCACGGCGTCAAGCGGGGGGAACTGCACCACGTCAAGGACGCGGACTTCGACGCCCGCTACTGGGAGGCCGTCGCCCGCCGCGAGGCGCGCGAGCCGCTCCAGCACATCACCGGGCGCGCCTTCTTCCGCTACCTGGAGCTCCAGGTGGGGCCCGGGGTCTTCGTGCCCCGGCCCGAGACCGAGTCGGTCGTGGACTGGGCCATACACGCCGTCCGGGCCATGGACGTGGTCGAGCCGCTGATCGTCGACCTCTGCACGGGCTCCGGTGCCATCGCGCTGGCCATGGCGCAGGAGGTGCCGCGCTCGCGCGTCCACGCGGTAGAGCTGTCCGAGGAAGCCCTGCGGTGGACCCGTAAAAACGCCGAGGGCTCACGGGTCACCGTCCACCAGGGCGACGCGCTCAGCGCGCTGCCCGAGCTGGACGGCCAGGTCGACCTCGTGATCTCCAACCCGCCGTACATCCCGCTCACGGAGTGGGAGTACGTCGCCCCCGAAGCCCGTGACCACGACCCCGAGATGGCGCTGTTCTCCGGCGAGGACGGCCTGGACACCATCCGGGGCATCGAGCGCACCGCCCACCGGCTGCTGCGGCCCGGCGGCATCGTCGTCATCGAGCACGCCGACACCCAGGGCGGCCAGGTCCCGTGGATCTTCGCCGAGGAACGGGGCTGGGCCGATGCCGCCGACCACCCCGACCTGAACAACCGTCCGCGCTTCGCGACCGCCCGCAAGGCCATGCCGTGATCAGCGCGACCCCGCTCCCGGACGACGTCACCACCCCGCTGCTTGAGGAGGCCCGCTGATGGCCCGGCGATACGACTGCAACGACGCTACGGACCGCAAGACGGGTCTGCGTGAAGCCGCATCCGCCGTGCGCCGCGGCGAGCTCGTCGTGCTGCCCACCGACACCCTGTACGGGATCGGCGCGGACGCCTTCAGCCCCGAGGCGGTCGGTGACCTCCTCGCCGCCAAGGGCCGTGGCCGCAACATGCCCACCCCCGTCCTCATCGGCTCGCCGAACACCCTGCACGGCCTGGTCACGGACTTCTCCGAGCAGGCGTGGGAGCTGGTCGACGCGTTCTGGCCGGGCGCGCTGACGCTCGTCGCCAAGCACCAGCCGTCGCTGGCCTGGGACCTGGGCGAGACCCGCGGGACGGTCGCCGTACGCATGCCGCTGCACCCCGTGGCGATCGAGCTGCTGACCGAGGTCGGCCCGATGGCCGTCTCCTCGGCGAACCTGACCGGGCACCCGGCGCCGGAGGACTGCGACGCGGCCCGCGCGATGCTGGGCGACGCGGTGTCCGTGTACCTGGACGGCGGCCCCACCCCGGGCATCCAGCCCTCCTCCATCGTCGACGTCACGGGGAAGGTTCCCGTCCTGCTGCGCGAGGGGGCGCTGACCGCCGAGCAGCTGCGGGAGGTCGTGCCCGACCTCGAGGTGGCCCCGTGAGCCCTCAGGGGCGTGGCATAGCAACGGGGCGTCTTCCGGCGGAGGCTGGGGGAGACTGCTTCCGCATCCTCCACGTCAGCACCGGGAACGTGTGCCGCTCGCCCATCACCGAGCGGCTGACGCGGCACGCCCTGGCGCACCGGCTGGGCGGCCTGGTCAGTGGCGACCTCATCGTGGAGAGCGCCGGCACGTGGGGCCACGAGGGGGCCCCGATGGAGGCCAACGCGGCGGCCGTGCTCGCGGACTTCGGGGCGGACGCGTCCGGCTTCACGGGGCGGGAGCTGCTGGACGAGCACGTCATCCGGGCCGACCTGGTGCTGACCGCCACCCGGGACCACCGTGCGCAGGTCATCTCCATGGGCCACTCGGCGGGACTGCGGACGTTCACCCTCAAGGAGTTCACCCGGCTGGTGCGGGCGATAGACCCGGCCACGCTGCCGCCGCTGGACGACGGCATGGCGCAGCGCGCGCGGGCACTGGTGCGGGCGGCCGCGGCGCTGCGCGGCTGGCTGCTGGCGCCTTCCGCCGACGCGGACGAGGTGTACGACCCGTACGGGGCGCCGATCACGTTCTTCCGCTCGATCGGCGACGAGATCAACCAGGCGCTCGACCCGGTGGTCACGGCCCTGACGGGCGTCACCGCTTCCCGCTGACGGCCCCACCCGCCGACGTCGGCCGCAGGACGCCCGACGTCGCCCGGCAGAGCCCGCACAGGGCCGCAGGCCGCAGGCCGGCGCAGCGGCGCGAAGCTCCGAAGGCCCCCCCTGGGACCGAGCAGTGCCGGCGGCGCGTCGAGAGCGCGAGGGGCGCGATCGCGGGGGCGGGCCTACAGTGGCCGTATCCGGGACAGCACTGGGAGCCGCGCCATGAGCGTCATCACCCCGCCCACGGACCTGCTGCGGCAGCAGGATCCGAAGATGGCCGACGTGCTCGCGGGGGAGGCCCAGCGCCAGGCCGGTTCCCTGCAACTGATCGCCGCCGAGAACTTCTGCTCGCCCGCCGTTCTGGCCGCGCTCGGCTCCGCGCTCGCCAACAAGTACGCCGAGGGCTACCCCGGCGCCCGCCACCACGGCGGCTGCGAATACGCCGACCTCGCCGAACGCATCGCGGTGGAACGGGCCATGGCCCTGTTCGGCGCCGAGCACGCCAACGTACAGCCGCACTCCGGATCCTCGGCCGTGCTCGCCGCCTACGCCGCGCTCCTGCGCCCCGGGGACACGGTGCTCGCCATGGGCCTCCCCTACGGCGGACACCTCACCCACGGCTCTCCCGCCAACTTCTCCGGCCGCTGGTTCTCCTTCGTCGGGTACGGCGTCGACGCCGAGACCGGCCTGATCGACTACCAGCAGGTTCAGGAACTGGCCCGCACCCACCGCCCCAAGGCCATCGTCTGCGGCTCGATCTGCTACCCCCGCCACCCCGAGTACTCCGTCTTCCGGGAGATCGCCGACGAGGTCGGCGCGTACCTGATCGCCGACGCCGCGCACCCCATCGGGCTCGTCGCCGGCGGCGCGGCCCCCAGCCCCGTCCCCTACGCGGACATCGTCTGCGCGACCACGCACAAGGTCCTGCGCGGCCCGCGCGGCGGCATGCTCCTGTGCACCGCCGAACTGGCCGAGCGCGTGGACCGGGCGGTGTTCCCCTTCACCCAGGGCGGCGCCCAGATGCACACGATCGCCGCCAAGGCCGTGGCCTTCGGCGAGGCCGCCGCCCCCGCGTTCACCACCTACGCCCACCGGGTCGTCGCCAACGCCCGGACCCTCGCGCAGGTGCTGGAAGCCGCGGGCTTCGCCGTGACGACCGGCGGCACCGACACGCACCTGATCTGCGCCGACCCCGCTCCCCTCGGCATCGACGGCCCCACCGCCCGGGGCCGGCTCGCGGCCGCCGGGATCGTGCTGGACACCTGCGCCCTGCCGTACGGGGACCAGCGCGGGATCCGCTTCGGTACGGCGGCGGTGACCACCCAGGGCATGGGGCAGACGGAGATGGTCCGCATCGCCGCGCTGTTTGCGGCGGCGCTGCGCGGGGAAACCGCGCAGACCCGTACGGACGTCGGCGAGCTGGCCGGTCAATTTCCTCCTTATGGGGCGTAACGCGGACGAGCGGGGCGTACCGCAACCGGGGTAGGGGCCCCTCGCGTCCTCGATAGCGGTGACATCGCGGCTAATGTGTGGGGCTGAGATGGCCGGCGATACATCTGGGGCTGCCAGTGCGTGAATATCTGCTGACGCTTTGCGTCACGGTCGCGGTGACCTACCTGCTGACCGGGCCCGTGCGGAAGTTCGCGATCGCGGTCGGGGCCATGCCGGAGATCCGCGCCCGTGACGTGCACCGGGAGCCGACCCCGCGTCTCGGCGGGATCGCGATGTTCGGCGGCCTGTGCGCGGGGCTGCTGGTCGCCGATCACCTGCAGAACCTCAACGGGGTGTTCACGGGGTCGAACGAGCCCCGGGCGCTGCTGTCCGGTGCGGCGCTGATCTGGCTGATCGGCGTGCTGGACGACAAGTTCGAGATCGACGCACTGATCAAGCTCGGCGCCCAGATGATCGCCGCCGGTGTGATGGTCATCCAGGGTCTGACGATCCTGTGGATCCCGGTGCCGTTCATCGGCACGGTCTCGGTCACCCCGTGGCAGGGCAACCTGCTGACGGTGGCCCTCGTGGTGCTCACCATCAACGCGGTGAACTTCGTGGACGGCCTCGACGGCCTGGCGGCCGGCACCGTGTGCATCGCCGCCGCGGCGTTCTTCCTGTACGCGTACCGGATCTGGTTCGGCTACGGGATCGAGTCGGCGGCGCCCGCGACGCTGTTCGCCGCCATCCTGATGGGCATGTGCCTGGGCTTCCTGCCGCACAACATGCACCCCGCCCGGATCTTCATGGGCGACTCGGGGTCGATGCTGATCGGGCTGGTGCTGGCCGCCGGCGCGATCTCCATCACCGGGCAGGTGGACCCGGACACGCTGAAGCTCTTCGCGGGTGGTGAGCGCAACGCGACGCACGCGATGCTGCCGGTCTTCATCCCGCTGGTGCTGCCGCTGACGATCATCGCGATCCCGATGGCGGACCTGTTCCTGGCGATCGTCCGGCGCACCTGGAACGGACAGTCGCCCTTCGCGGCCGACCGCGGCCACCTGCACCACCGGCTGCTGGAACTCGGGCACTCCCACAGCCGCGCTGTACTGATCATGTACTTCTGGTCGGGCCTGATCGCCTTCGGCGCGGTGGCCTACTCGGTGCACTCGACCTCGATGTGGATCGTGCTCGGCATCGCGGGGCTGAGCGCCCTGGGCCTCGTCCTGCTCCTCCTGCCGCGCTTCACCCCCCGCGCCCCGCGCTGGGCGCAGGCCCTGGTCCCGCCGCGCTACCGGCACGCGGACCGGGCGGCGGAAGCGGCGCTGCTGGACGCCTCGGGCACCGAGCCGGAGCCGGCCAGGCCGATCGCCGCGGGAGTCTCCGGCGTCAACGGGGCGACCGCCATTGGCCCCCGTTCGCGCTTCCCCGACCGGCGTAAGGCCGGATCGGCTCGCTGACGCCCGGAACGCATGTCCGACATGAACGCCCTTTACCAGACAAGGTGCCCCGTTGTCCTGCACACACGGGCGCGTTAGCCCTCATGTGTGACAGTCAGCACACCCACCGGGTAAAGCTCTCATCAAATACTTTGTGATACCGTTCACTAAACCCGGCGACAGAGCCGAAGGACCGTAGTGCGACGGTCCAACGGCCCGAGGCGCTGCCTCGGACCGGGCTTACGCTCGTCCCCGTACGAGTCCCGTACGAGTCCGTGCCCCCACCACCACGCGGAGCAAACCGCCATGCGGTCAGATGACGTCCGATCCCTCCTGCAAACCGCCGTACCCACGGCTGTCGCCGGCGCTGTAGCCGCCGCGATCAGTGGTGCGGTCGTCGGTGGCAAGGGTGCGGTCGGAGCGGTCGTCGCGACGCTGCTCGTCATCGTGTTCATGGGTCTCGGATTCCTGGTTCTCCAGCGCACGGCGAAATCACTGCCGCACTTGTTCCAGGCGATGGGCCTCATGCTCTACGCGGCCCAGATCCTGCTGCTCTTCGTCTTTCTCGCCGTGTTCAAGAACACGACGCTGTTCCACCCCCGGGCGTTCGCCATCACGCTTGTGGCCACCACCCTCGTGTGGATCGGTGCACAGACGCGCGCCCACATGAAGGCCAAGATTCTCTACGTCGAACCCGAGTCCACGAAGGGCGACAAGCCCGGAAATCCGGGGTCGAAGCCGTGAGGGGTAGGGCCGGGATAAGTGTGCGTTCGAGATCCTGCTATCGTCCGGTTCAAACTGCGGCACTGCGGGCGCGGGCATCTGAGCTGACGCCTGTTCCATCGCGAGGCGCGATGCCTGACCGCCGCCCCCACATCCGTTACACCAGTCCAGTGCCGAACCGCGGCTGCGCGCCGCGCCGACACAACGAGGTTGCCGTACCCATGCGCCACGCTGAAGGAGCCCGCGGTGAGTCCTGACCCGACGCAGGTGCTCGCCTTCGAGACCGACTGTCACATCTTCGAAGGATGTGGCTTCCCCGGCCCGGGCCTGCACTCGTTCCTCTTCGAGCCGCTGTGGGGCGAAGCCGGCCTTACCAACGCGTACTTCAACAAGCCGATGCTGCTGGCCCTTCTGGGCAGCATCGTCATCGTCGCTTTCTTCTGGGCCGCCTTCCGCAAGCCGAAGGTCGTCCCCGGCAAGATGCAGATGGTCGCCGAATCCGGTTATGACTTCGTGCGCCGCGGCATCGTGTACGAGACGCTGGGCAAGAAGGAGGGGGAGAAGTACGTCCCCTTCATGGTGTCGCTGTTCTTCTTCGTCTGGATCCTGAACGTCTGGTCGATCGTCCCCGTGGCCCAGTTCCCGGTGACCGCGATCATCGCCTACCCGGCGATCCTCGCTGCGATCGTGTACTTCATCTGGATGTCGGTGACGTTCAAGCGTCACGGATTCGTCGGCGGCCTCAAGAACCTGACGGGCTACGACAAGAGCCTCGGCGGCGTCCTCCCGCTGGTCATGGTCATCGAGTTCTTCTCGAACGTCCTGGTCCGCCCCTTCACCCACGCGGTCCGACTGTTCGCGAACATGTTCGCCGGTCACACCCTGCTGCTGCTGTTCACCATCGCCAGCTGGTACCTGCTGAACGGCATCGGGATCGCCTACGCGGGCGTCTCGTTCATCATGGTCATCGTAATGACGGCCTTCGAACTCTTCATCCAGGCCGTCCAGGCGTACGTCTTCGTCCTCCTGGCCTGCAGCTTCATCCAGGGCGCGCTCGCCGAGCACCACTGAGTCCGGCCCACTCCCCAAGACCCCCTTGTCGTCCGGTGGCCAACCCCCACCGGTTCGTGAAAGAGAAGGAAGAACTGGCATGTCCCAGATCCTTGCTGCCGCCGAAGGCGTCACCGGTTCCCTCAGCTCCGTCGGTTACGGCCTCGCGGCCATCGGCCCGGGCGTCGGCGTCGGCATCATCTTCGGTAACGGCACGCAGGCTCTCGCCCGTCAGCCCGAGGCTGCCGGTCTGATCCGCGCCAACCAGATCCTCGGCTTCGCCTTCTGTGAGGCGCTCGCCCTCATCGGTCTGGTCATGCCGTTCGTCTACAGCTGACGAACCGCGACCACTAGTCCGATTAGACGAAAGGCACTGATGTGAACCTCCTGGTTCTCGCGGCCGAGACGGAAAACCCGCTCGTTCCGCCGATCCCCGAGCTCGTCATCGGTCTGATCGCCTTCGTCATCGTCTTCGGCTTCCTCGCGAAGAAGCTCCTCCCGAACATCAACAAGGTTCTGGACGAGCGTCGCGAGGCCATCGAGGGCGGTATCGAGAAGGCTGAGGCCGCTCAGACCGAGGCCCAGAGCGTGCTGGAGCAGTACAAGGCCCAGCTCGCCGAAGCCCGGCACGAGGCCGCGCGCCTGCGCCAGGAAGCGCTGGAGCAGGGCACTGCGCTCAAGGAAGAACTGCGCGCAGAGGGCCAGCGGCAGCGTGAGGAGATCATCGCTGCCGGCCACGCCCAGATCGCGGCCGACCGCAAGGCTGCCTCGCAGTCGCTGCGTCAGGACGTGGGCAAGCTCGCCACCGACCTGGCCGGAAAGCTCGTCGGCGAGTCCCTCGAGGACCACGCCCGGCAGAGCCGCACGATCGACCGTTTCCTCAGCGAGCTTGAGGAGAAGGCCGAGGCCGCGCGATGAACGGAGCGAGCCGCGAGGCGCTGGCCTCCGCGCGTGAGCGTCTCGACGCGCTGACGGACAACACGTCCGTCGACGCGGTGGAGCTCGCCGGCGAGCTGGCCTCCGTCACCGCGCTGCTCGACCGTGAGGTCTCGCTGCGTCGGGTCATCACGGACCCGGCGCAGCCCGGCGAGGCCAAGGCCGAGCTGGTGGGCCGCCTGCTGGGAGGCCAGGTGAGCGGGGAAACCCTCGACCTGGTGTCCGGCATGGCCCGGTCCCGCTGGTCGCAGTCGCGTGACCTGGTCGACGCGCTGGAGGAACTGGCGGCCACCGCCGACCTCACGGCGGCCCAGCGTGCGGGTGCGCTCGACAACGTCGAGGACGAGCTGTTCCGGTTCGGCCGGATCGTCTCCTCGAACACCGAGCTGCGCTCCGCGCTGACCGACCGGGCGGCCACCGCCGCCGCCAAGAGCGAGCTGCTGCACCGTCTGCTCGGCGGCAAGGTGAACGCCACCACCGAGCGTCTGGTCATCCGTCTCGCCACCCACCCGCGTGGACGTAGCCTGGAAGCGGGACTGGAGTCCCTTTCCACGCTCGCCGCCGAGCGCCGCAACCGCATGGTCGCCACCGTGACCAGCGCGGTTCCGCTCAGCGACGCGCAGAAGCAGCGTCTCGGCGCGGTGCTGGCCAAGCTGTACGGCCGCCAGATGCACCTGAACCTCGACGTGGACCCGGCGGTCCTCGGCGGGATCTCGGTGCGGGTCGGCGACGAGGTCATCGACGGCACCATCGCGGACCGCCTCGCAGAGGCGTCCCGCCGCATGGCCGGCTGACCAGCCACCAATAGAACAACGCATTCCTAGCGGCCCGGTTGGGCCGTGCAGAACTTGCAGAAGATTCCTGGGGGTCGCCCCCAGACCCCTAAGAAGCTTCAGGCCCAACAAGGAGAGCAGGGAACCCAGATGGCGGAGCTCACGATCCGGCCGGAGGAGATCCGGGACGCACTGGAGAACTTTGTCCAGTCGTACCAGCCGGACGCGGCCTCGCGCGAGGAGGTCGGAACGGTCAGCGTTGCCGGCGACGGCATCGCGAAGGTGGAGGGTCTGCCCTCCGCCATGGCGAACGAGCTGCTGAAGTTCGAGGACGGCACCCTCGGTCTCGCCCTCAACCTCGAGGAGCGCGAGATCGGTGCGATCGTCCTCGGCGAGTTCAGCGGTATCGAGGAGGGCCAGCCGGTGCAGCGCACCGGTGAGGTTCTCTCCGTAGGTGTCGGCGAGGGCTACCTCGGCCGCGTTGTCGACCCGCTCGGCAACCCGATCGACGGCCTCGGCGAGATCGCGACCGAGGGCCGCCGCGCCCTTGAGCTGCAGGCCCCGGGCGTCATGGTCCGTAAGTCGGTGCACGAGCCCATGCAGACCGGCTACAAGGCCGTCGACGCGATGGTGCCGATCGGCCGTGGCCAGCGTCAGCTGATCATCGGTGACCGTCAGACCGGCAAGACCGCTCTTGCCGTCGACACGATCATCAACCAGCGCGACAACTGGCGCTCGGGCGACGTGAACAAGCAGGTCCGCTGCATCTACGTCGCCATCGGCCAGAAGGGCTCGACCATCGCGTCCGTTCGCGGCGCCCTGGAAGAGGCCGGCGCGCTCGAATACACGACGATCGTCGCCGCCCCGGCGTCCGACCCGGCCGGCTTCAAGTACCTGGCGCCGTACACCGGCTCCGCCATCGGCCAGCACTGGATGTACGCCGGCAAGCACGTCCTGATCATCTTCGACGACCTGTCGAAGCAGGCCGACGCCTACCGCGCCGTCTCGCTGCTGCTGCGCCGCCCGCCGGGCCGTGAGGCCTACCCGGGTGACGTCTTCTACCTGCACTCGCGTCTGCTGGAGCGCTGCGCGAAGCTCTCCGACGAGATGGGTGCCGGTTCGATGACCGGTCTGCCGATCGTCGAGACCAAGGCGAACGACGTGTCGGCGTTCATCCCGACCAACGTCATCTCCATCACCGACGGCCAGTGCTTCCTGGAGTCCGACCTGTTCAACGCGGGCCAGCGCCCGGCGCTGAACGTCGGTATCTCGGTCTCCCGCGTCGGTGGTTCCGCGCAGCACAAGGCCATGAAGCAGGTCTCCGGCCGTCTGCGCGTCGACCTCGCCCAGTACCGCGAGCTGGAGGCGTTCGCCGCCTTCGGTTCCGACCTGGACGCCGCGTCGAAGGCTTCGCTGGAGCGCGGCAAGCGCATGGTCGAGCTGCTCAAGCAGGGCCAGTACCAGCCGATGCCCGTCGAGGAGCAGGTCGTCTCCGTCTGGGCCGGCACCACCGGCAAGATGGACGACGTCCCGGTCGCCGACATCCGTCGCTTCGAGTCCGAGCTGCTGGAGCACCTGCGCCGCGAGCGCAAGGACCTCCTCACCTCGATCGCCGAGGGCGGCAAGATGTCGGATGACACCCTGACGTCGATCGCGGACGCCATCGCTGCCTTCAAGCAGCAGTTCGAGACGTCTGACGGCAAGCTCCTGGGCGAGGACGCTCCGGCCGTCAACGTCTCCAAGTGACGACGGAAGGGACCTGACTCATGGGAGCGCAGCTCCGGGTCTACAAGCGTCGCATCCGTGCCGTCACGGCGACCAAGAAGATCACCAAGGCGATGGAGATGATCGCCGCCTCGCGCATCGTCAAGGCGCAGCGCAAGGTGGCGGCATCGATGCCGTATGCGACCGAGCTCACCCGTGCGGTGACCGCGGTGGCGACCGGTTCGAACACCAAGCACGCCCTGACCACCGAGGTCGAGGCGCCGACCCGCGCCGCGGTCCTGCTCATCACGAGCGACCGCGGTCTGGCCGGCGGCTACTCCTCGAACGCCATCAAGCAGGCGGAGCGGCTCACCGAGCGGCTGCGCGCTGAGGGCAAGGACGTCGATGCCTACATCGTCGGCCGCAAGGGTGTCGCCTACTACGGCTTCCGCGAGCGCAAGATCGCGGACTCGTGGACCGGCTTCACCGACAGCCCGGCCTACGCGGACGCCAAGCGCGTCGCCGCGCCGCTGATCGAGGCCATCCAGACGGAGACGGCCGATGGCGGCGTGGACGAGCTGCACATCGTCTTCACGGAATTCGTGTCGATGATGACGCAGAACGCCGTGGACGGCCGGATGCTGCCGCTCAGCCTCGCGGAGACCTCCGCCGGGGCGCAGGACGAGGCCGGCGCGAAGGGCGAGATCCTTCCGCTGTTCGAGTTCGAGCCGTCGGCGGAGGACGTCCTCGACGCCCTGCTGCCGCGCTACGTCGAGAGCCGCATCTACAACGCACTGCTGCAGTCGGCCGCTTCCGAGCACGCCGCCCGCCGCCGTGCGATGAAGTCGGCCACCGACAACGCCGGGGACCTCATCAAGAGCCTCTCCCGGCTTGCCAACGCGGCCCGCCAGGCCGAAATCACCCAGGAAATCAGCGAGATCGTCGGTGGCGCGAGCGCCATGGCTGACGCGACCGCGGGGAGTGACAAGTAAGTGACGACGACTACCGAGAACGCTGTGACGGCCGCTGCCACGGGCCGCGTCGCCCGGGTCATCGGCCCGGTCGTCGACGTGGAGTTCCCCGTCGACGCCATGCCCGAGATCTACAACGCCCTCAAGGTCCAGGTCGCCGACCCGGCCGAGGACGGCAAGCTCAAGACGCTGACCCTGGAAGTCGCCCAGCACCTGGGTGACGGCCTGGTCCGCACGATCTCCATGCAGCCCACCGACGGTCTGGTCCGCCAGGCCCCGGTGACCGACACGGGCGAGGGCATCACCGTCCCCGTCGGCGACTTCACCAAGGGCAAGGTGTTCAACACCCTGGGTGAGGTGCTCAACTACCCGGAGGCCAACTCCGAGGTGACCGAGCGCTGGCCGATCCACCGCAAGGCGCCGAGCTTCGACGAGCTCGAGTCGAAGACCGAGATGTTCGAGACCGGCGTCAAGGTCATCGACCTCCTCACCCCGTACGTCAAGGGTGGAAAGATCGGTCTGTTCGGTGGTGCCGGTGTCGGCAAGACCGTTCTGATCCAGGAAATGATCTACCGCGTCGCCAACAACCACGACGGTGTGTCGGTCTTCGCGGGCGTCGGTGAGCGTACCCGTGAGGGCAACGACCTCATCGAGGAAATGGGCGACTCGGGCGTCATCGACAAGACGGCGCTCGTCTTCGGCCAGATGGACGAGCCCCCGGGCACCCGTCTGCGCGTCGCGCTCGCCGGTCTGACCATGGCGGAGTACTTCCGCGATGTTCAGAAGCAGGACGTGCTCTTCTTCATCGACAACATCTTCCGTTACACCCAGGCCGGTTCCGAGGTCTCCACGCTGCTCGGCCGCATGCCGTCCGCGGTGGGTTACCAGCCGAACCTGGCTGACGAGATGGGTCTGCTGCAGGAGCGCATCACCTCGACCCGCGGTCACTCGATCACCTCGATGCAGGCGATCTACGTCCCCGCGGACGACCTGACCGACCCGGCGCCGGCCACCACCTTCGCCCACCTCGACGCGACGACGGTTCTCTCCCGTCCGATCTCCGAGAAGGGCATCTACCCGGCCGTGGACCCGCTGGACTCGACGTCCCGCATCCTCGACCCGCGGTACATCGCGGCGGACCACTACGCGGCCGCCATGCGTGTCAAGGGGATCCTGCAGAAGTACAAGGACCTCCAGGACATCATCGCGATCCTCGGTATCGACGAGCTGGGCGAGGAGGACAAGCTCGTTGTCCACCGTGCCCGTCGCGTCGAGCGCTTCCTGTCGCAGAACACCCACGTCGCCAAGCAGTTCACCGGCGTGGACGGTTCGGACGTTCCGCTCGACGAGTCGATCACCGCGTTCAACGCGATCTGCGACGGTGACTACGACCACTTCCCCGAGCAGGCGTTCTTCATGTGCGGTGGCATCGAGGACCTCAAGGCCAACGCCAAGGAGCTGGGCGTCTCCTGAGGCCCCGCTCCTCGTGAGCAGAGCCGCTGACTGACCGGAGAGGGGCGGGTGCGTCCCGTCCCTCTCCCCACGCCCATTAGAATTTGACCCAACACCCGGCCGACCCGCCGGGTGGTGACCCGAGGAGCCACCTTGGCTGCTGAGCTGCACGTCGAGCTGGTCGCGGCGGACCGCAACGTCTGGTCCGGCGAGGCCACCCTTGTTGTCGCGCGCACCACGTCCGGCGACATCGGCGTCATGCCCGGTCACCAGCCGCTTCTCGGTGTGCTGGAATCGGGCCCGGTGACCATCCGTACCAGCGAGGGCAACACTGTCGTCGTAGCGGTGCACGGCGGATTCATCTCGTTCGCGGACAACAAGCTGTCCCTGCTGGCCGAGATCGCCGAGCTCGCGGACGAGATTGACGTCCAGCGGGCGGAGCGGGCACTGGAGCGCGCGAAGGCGGAGGCCGATGCGGCCGCCGAGCGTCGCGCCGATGTCCGGCTGCGCGCGGTGACGGGGCACTGAGCCCCTTACCGAATAGTGTGCGTCCTCAGCCGCGGCACGGTCTGGAATTTTCCAGAGCGGGTCGCGGCTGAGGCGATGCGGATCAGTTTTTCGTGTGCTGTATTCGATGAGCGAGGAGGTCGGTGAAGATGCTCCTCGCTCTGCTTGTGAGCGGCCTGGTCGTAGCCCTGGTGGTGATCGGGCTATTCGTCTTCGGGCTGCGCCGCAGACTCATCCAGCGGTCCGGGGGGACCTTCGACTGCAGCCTGCGCTGGGGCGTGGCCGACGAGCCCGACGTCTCGGGCAAGGGCTGGGTGTACGGGGTGGCCCGCTACAGCGGTGACCGGATCGAGTGGTTCCGGGTGTTCAGCTACTCGCCGCGGCCGCGCCGGCTGCTGGAGCGTTCCTCCATCGAGGTGCTGGCCCGTCGCGCCCCCGAGGGCGAGGAGGAGCTGGCGCTGCTGTCCGACGCCGTCGTGCTCGGCTGTTCCCACCGGGGGACGCGCCTGGAGCTGGCGATGAGCGACGACGCGCTGACCGGTTTCCTGGCCTGGCTGGAGGCGGCGCCCCCGGGGCAGAGGGTGAACGTGGCCTGACGAGAAGCCGGGGAGGAAGGGGGCGGACCCTTCCTCCCCGGCTCCGTTCGTTCACCGGTCCTGTGGGCGGGGGTTACCGCAGACCGGTGTGGATGGCGTTCGCGAGCTCACCGTTCGCGGTGTCGCCGCTGAATTCCCAGAAGAAGGCGCCCCGCAGGCCCTGCTGCTTGGTCCAGGTCATCTTTCCGGCGATGGTGGCGGGGGTGTCGTAGCTCCACCAGTTGCTCCCGCACTTCGCGTAGGCGGTGCCGGCGATGGTGCCGGTCGCCGGGCAGCTGCCCTTGAGCACCTTGTAGTCCTCGATGCCCTGCTCGTACGTGCCGGGGGCGGGACCGGTGGCTGCGCCGCCGGGGGCGTCCTGCGTGACGCCGGTCCAGCCGCGTCCGTAGAAGCCGATCCCCAGGTTGAGCTTGGAGCCCGCGATGCCCTTGCCCTTGAGCTTGGTGATGGCGGCTTCGGAGTTGAAACCGGCGATCGGGATGCCCGCGTAGGAGGTGAGCGGGGAGTGCGGGGCGGTCGGGCCCTTGGCGTCCCAGGCGCCGAAGAAGTCGTACGTCATGACGTTGTAGAAGTCGACGTACTGGGCCGCGCCCGCGTAGTCGGCGAGGTCGAGCTTGCCGCCGTTGGAGCCGTCGGCGGAGATGGCGGCGGTGACCAGGTTGCTGCCGCCGAACTTGGCGCGGAGCGCGGAGAGCAGGTTCTTGAGGGAGGCGGCGCCGCTGGTGTCGCAGGACAGGCCGCAGGCGTTCGGGTACTCCCAGTCGATGTCGATGCCGTCGAAGACGTCCGCCCAGCGGGGGTCCTCGACCAGGCCGTAGCAGGAGTCGGCGAAGGCGGCCGGGTTGGCGGCGGCCTGCCCGAAGCCGCCGGACCAGGTCCAGCCGCCGAAGGACCACAGCACCTTGATGCCGGGGTACTTCTTCTTGAGCTCGCGCAGCTGGTTGATGTTGCCGGCGACGGGCTGGTCCCAGGTGTCGGCGGTGCCGTCGACGCTCGACGCGGCGTCGTACGTCTTCTGGTAGTCGGCGTAGGCGTCGCCGATCGCGCACTTGCCGCCGGTGACGTTGCCGAAGGCGTAGTTGATGTGCGTGATCTTCGAGGCGGTGCCGGAGGTGACCAGGTTCTTCACGTGGTAGTTGCGCTGGTAGACGCCCCAGTCGGTGAAGTAGCCGAGCTTGACCGTGCTGCCGGTGGGTGGGGGTGTGGTGCCGCCGCCGGTGGTGGTGACGGAGAGGGCGCCGGAGGAGGGGCCGGTCTGGTCGGCGGTGTCGCGGGCCGTCACGGCGTAGCTGTAGGAGGTGCCCTTGGTCAGGCCGGAGTCGGTGTAGCTGGTGCCGGTGACCGTCGCGACCTTGGCTCCGTCGCGCAAGACGTCGTAGTTCTTGACGCCCTTGTCGTCGGTGGCGGCGCTCCAGCCGAGGGTCAGGGAGGTGTCGGTGACGCCGCTGGCGGTGGGGGTGCCGGGGGCCGACGGCGGGGAGTCGGCGGGGGTCGTGCCGCCGTCGCATGACGCACCGTTGATCTTGCAGCCGGAGGGGGCGCCGGGGCCGGCGCCGTTGAAGCCGAAGCTGATGGTCGCGCCGGGGGAGAGGGTGCCGTTCCAGCCGACGTTCTTGCCGGTCCAGTGGGTGCCGGAGCCGGTGACGGTGGCGTCCCAGGCGGAGGTGACCGTCGTGCCGGAGGGGTAGTCCCACTCCACGGTCCAGCTGGTCAGGGTGGTGGTGCCGGTGTTCTTCACCGTCCACTTGCCCTCGAAGCCGGAGCCCCAGTCGGAGACCTTCGTGTACGTCGCGGTCGCGGAGCCGGCGGCCTCGGCGGGACCGGCCAGGGCCACGAGTCCCGCGGCCGGCAGGGCGAAGGCGGCCACCGTGGCGGCGAGCCTCCTGAACAGACGGGTACGGGGTGGGGGTGCTGTGCTCAAGGTGGTCCTCCGTAGGTCCGCCGAAGTCGCGGGGCCGACTTCGGCATGGGGGTGGGACCTGCGCCGCCCGTGAGCCTGCCTTGTTTGTCATGGCACGCTCACCACAGTTGCGGTGAGCGTAGAAAGGTCTGGACCAACCGTCAAGAGGTCCAGACCTTCGCTGCGGCGTGCCGGACCCTAGCGGTCCCCGCCCGGGACCCAGAGGACGTCGCCGACCTCCTTGTTGGCCGTGCGGGCCAGGATGAACAGGAGGTCCGAGAGGCGGTTGAGGTAGGTCGCCGTGAGGGGGTTCATCACCTCGCCGTGCACCTCCAGCGCCGCCCACGTCGAGCGCTCGGCGCGCCGGACCACCGTGCACGCCTGGTGGAGGAGGGCCGCGCCGGGGGTGCCGCCCGGGAGGATGAAGCTGCGCAGCTTCTCCAGCTGCTCGTTGAAGCGGTCGCAGTCCGCCTCCAGCTTGTCGATGTAGAACTGCTCGACGCGCAGTGGAGGGTACTGCGGGTTCTCGACGACCGGGGTGGACAGATCGGCCCCCACGTCGAACAGGTCGTTCTGCACCCGGACGAGGACCTCCACCACGTCGCCGGACAGGCCGCCGAGGGCGATGGCCGTCCCGATGGCCGCGTTGGCCTCGTTGGCGTCGGCGTACGCGGAGATCCGCAGGTCCGTCTTGTGCGTGCGGCTCATGTCGCCGAGGGCCGTCGTGCCCTTGTCGCCGGTGCGGGTGTAGATGCGCGTGAGGTTCACCATGGGTCCAGCGTAGTGACACGGCGGAGTGCGGGCCCGGGGGGAGGAAGGCGCGTTCCCGGACAAAGGTGCCCAAGCGTCAACTGCGTTCCCCCGCCGCACTGATGGGCCGTACCAGTGTGATGTCCGTCATCTGAGACGTGACGCGTGTTACTTCGCGGTCACACCGTCCCTCACGGACGCTAGTCTCCGCCGGAGAGGCTACGAGACTGGGCCGTAGCGAGAACGAGGGGTGTGCAGTGGCTGGGAAGCTCGCCGTCATCGGTGCCGGACTCATGGGTTCCGGGATCGCTCAGGTCTCCGCTCAGGCGGGATGGGACGTCGTCTTGCGCGATGTCACCGATGCCGCGCTGACCCGCGGCACGGACGGGATCAAGGCCTCGTACGACAAGTTCGTCTCCAAGGGCAAGCTGACGGCCGAGGACGCCGAGGCTGCGCTCGCCCGGATCACCACGACCACCGACCTCGACGCGGTCGCGGACGCGGACATCGTCGTCGAGGCCGTCTTCGAGAAGCTCGAAGTCAAGCACGAGATCTTCCGCGCCCTCGACAAGCTGGTGCGCGACGACGCGATCCTGGCGTCCAACACCTCCGCCATCCCGATCACCAAGATCGCCGCGGTGACGGAGCGCCCGGAGCGGGTCGTCGGCGCCCACTTCTTCTCGCCCGTCCCGATGATGCAGCTGTGCGAGCTGGTGCGCGGCTACAAGACCAGCGACGAGACCCTCGCCACCACGCGCGCGTTCGCCGAGTCCGTCGGCAAGACCTGCATCGTCGTCAACCGCGACGTGGCCGGCTTCGTGACGACCCGTCTGATCTCCGCGCTGGTGGTCGAGGCCGCCAAGCTCTACGAATCGGGCGTCGCCACCGCCGAGGACATCGACATCGCCTGCAAGCTGGGCTTCGGGCACGCCATGGGGCCGCTGGCCACCGCAGACCTCACGGGCGTGGACATCCTGCTGCACGCCACCAGCAACATCTACACCGAGTCGCAGGACGAGAAGTTCGCGCCGCCGGAGCTGATGCGCCGGATGGTGGACGCGGGCGACTTCGGCCGCAAGAGCGGGCAGGGCTTCTACAAGCACTGAGCGCATCCTTCGAACGCCTTCACCCGTTGGTGTGAATGAGAGTATCGGTTCGCTCACAGTCGGCAACTTCCCTGCCCCCGGGGCAGTCAGTTCCAGTGAGAGTTGCCGACCACGGACCAGTCGGACCATACGTACGCGGCACGTACGCGGGACTGCGGGAGCACATATGCACATCAGGGGCGACCACGCCGAACTCGTTGTCGGGGGTCGCCTCGACGTGCGCAGCGCGGCGGACGCCCGTTCGGCCCTCCACACGGCCCTCGATCGCGGCCACGGCGACCTCGTGCTCGACCTCACCGGGCTCGACTCCTGGGACGCGACCGGACTCGGCGTCATCATGGGCGCCCACCGGCGGGCGGGCCGCTCCGGGCGCCGTCTCGTGCTGCGCGGGGTGCCCGCGCAGATGCAGCGGCTGCTCGTGGCGACCCGGCTCCACCGGATCCTCGCCATCGAGGGCGGACTGGAAGCGGAATCCCTGCCGCGGGTGTGACGCGAGGGCCGTTCTTTCCTGCGGAAACGTAACGTTCCGGTGGTGAAGGCCCTCTGACGGTTCCCCGCGCGCCCGGCCACGGTCTAGGCTCCGGGCGGAAACCGGACCAGTAGCGACAGCGGCGAGTGCGTGCGAAGGCCGGGCGGTACGACGGCGGCAGCGGCGCAGCACGCGACGCGATCGGGGGACTTGGTCATGGACGGTACGCAGGGGCAGCCCGGCGGGGACCCGGTACTCCGGGCCGCGGGCTCCGCGGGCCCTGCCGGCTCGGGACCCGGTTCCAAGGGGTCCGGGTCCGCGGGAGCGGCGGCCGCCACCCCCACCGGCGGTGTCACGCGCGTCGTCACACTGACCACGGGGGACTTCACCCTCACCGTCAACCCCGTCGACGGCAGCGAGATAGAACCCCTGCGGCCCGGCACCCGGACGCACCGCCCCGCCAAGCGGGACCCGGCCTCCCGGGCCGCCTGGGAGGCCGCCGGCCGGCCGCCCGCCCTCCCCGGTTCCACCGCCCCCCTCCGCCCCCTGCTCCAGCGCGAGGAGGAGCGGGAGCGCCTGGAGCGGCTGCTGGGCCGCGGCCGCTCCGTACGGCTGACCGGACCGGCCGGGTCGGGCCGTTCCGCGCTGCTCGACTCCGTTGCCGCCGTGTGCGCGGGCCTCGCGCCCGACGGGGTGGTCCGGCTCAGCGGCTTCGGCCGGCAGCAGCCGCAGGAGCTGCTGTACGCCCTCCACGCGGCCGTGTACGGGACCACCGGCGAACGGCCCGACCGGGCGGAACTCCTCGCGCGGGTCCGGGACGTCGGCGCGATCGTCCTCGTGGACGACCTGGAGCTGGGCGGAGCCGCCCTCGACGAACTCCTGCGGGCCACTCCCGAGTGCGCGTACCTGCTGGCCGCCACCCCCGACACCAACGCCCCGTCCGCGCACGCGCACCTGGAGGAGGTCTTCCTCGGGGGCCTCGGCCGGGGCGAATGCGTCCGGCTGCTGGAAGCCCTCACCGGACGGCCCCTGACGGAGGAGGAGACGGCCTGGGCGGGGGACCTGCGGTTCGCCTCCGAGGGGCTGCCCCTGCGCTTCGTGCAGGCGGCCGCGCTGCTGCGCCGCCGGGACGAGCTGAACCACCGCGACGCGCCCGACGAGGAGGACGAGCCCGGCGTCTTCGAGGGCCGGCCGCGCGAATCCGCCCACGTACCGCTGCCGACACTGGCCGAAGCCGCGGCGCCGGCGGAACTGCTGGCCTCACGGGTGAGCGAGTCGGCGCGGGCCGCCCTGCGGATCGCGTGCGCGCTCGGCGGGGAGATGCCGCACCACGCGCACCTGCCGGCGCTGGTCGGGGACACCCACGCCGACGCGGCGGTCGCGGAACTGCTGGACTGCGGGCTGCTGACCCCCGTCGGCCCGCGCTACCGGCTCTCCGCCGGGGTCGCCCGGCAGCTGGAGGAGGCCGGGTACGGGGACAGCGCGGCCGAGGAGGCCCGCACCGCCGCCCGGCACTACGCCTGGTGGACCGGGCACGCCTCGGTGACGCCCGAGCGGGTCGCGGCCGAGGCGGACGCGGTGCTGGCGGCGCTCGCGGGCGCCGACGTGGTGGCCGCCGTCATGCTGGCCCGGACCGCGGCCCCGGCCCTGGCGGCGTCCTTGCACTGGGAGGCGTGGGAGCGGGTGCTGCGCTCGGGCGCGGAGGCCGCCCGCAAGGCGGGGGAGGTCGCGGAACAGGCCTACTTCCACCACGAGCTGGGCGTGCTCGCGCTGTGCGAGGGGCGGCTGGAGCGGTCGCGCGCCGAGCTGGAGGCTTCGATCGGGCTGCGGGGCGCTCTCGCGGACAAGCGCGGGACCGTCGCGGGGCGGCGGGCGCTGGCCCTGGTCACGGACCGCGAGGCGGCGGAGGTGGAAGTGTCGCCCCCGCTGCGTCTGGAGGCTCCGGCGGCCCCTGCCGCGCCCCCGGTGACGGCCGGGCCCGTGACCAATCCCCTCGCCCGCCCCCTCGTTCCCCCCGTCGGGGCGGACGCCGTGACCCAGGTGGTGCCGGCGGTCCGGCGGCCCGGGGCTGCGACGGCGCCGTCGGCCTTCTCGGAGGTGTTCGAGGACGCCTTCCCGCCCGTGGCGAAGCAGGAGCCGGTCACGGTCCCGGTGCCGGGGGTGGTGCGGCCTTCCGCGGGGGAGCCCGACTCCCGGCGCAGGACGGCGTTCCTCGCCGCGGCCGGAGCCCTGGCCGTGGCCGTGATCGGGACCGTCGTCGGTCTGGCGGTCTCCGGACCGGACGGGCGGACGCCGAGTGACCCGGCGGTCTCCTCGACGCCTGACACGGACCTGAGCACCGGCACCGGCACCGGCGCCAGCGACCCCGCCACCGCGCCGGAGCCGGCCACCGACGGCCCGACGGCGGCCGCGTCCGACGACCCCGCAGCGCCCCGGGCGGGCGAACCGGCGGCGGAGCCCCGGCCAGGGACCACCCCGGGCCCGCGGACCACGTCGCAGGGCCGGACGCCGACGCGCAAGGCCTCACCGCCGGCGCCGGGCACCACGGCACCGACCTCGACGGCCCCGGTCGTCGTCCCGGACCCGCCGGCCACCTCTGCCTCGCCGCAGACGACCCCGCCGACGGATCCCCCGACGGGGCCGGGCGCGACCGGGTCCGCCTCCGGGACGGCCCCGTCGTCCACGGGGTGAGGACGCCGGCCGCGGCTCAGAAGAGGCGGAGCTTGTCGTCCTCGATGCCGCGCATCGCGTTGTAGTCCAGCACCACGCAGTCCATGCCGCGGTCCGTCGCCAGTACGCGGGCCTGCGGCTTGATCTCCTGCGCGGCGAAGACGCCGCGGACCGGCGCGAGGTGCGGGTCGCGGTTGAGGAGTTCGAGGTACCGGGTGAGCTGTTCCACGCCGTCGATCTCGCCGCGCCGCTTGATCTCCACGGCCACGGTCGCGCCCGAGGCGTCACGGCACAGGATGTCCACGGGGCCGATCGCCGTCATGTACTCGCGGCGGATCAGCGTGTAGCCGTCGCCCAGCGTGTCGATGCGGTCGGCGAGCAGCTCCTGGAGGTGCGCTTCCACGCCGTCCTTGATCAGACCCGGGTCGACGCCCAGCTCGTGGGAGGAGTCGTGCAGCACTTCCTCCATGGTGATGATGAGCTTCTCGCCCGCCTTGTTGACGACGGTCCAGACACCCTCTTCGGCGCCGGTCCCCTCCTTGAGGGTGCACGGGGGAGACATCCAGTTGAGCGGTTTGTACGCCCGGTCGTCCGCGTGGATCGAGACACTGCCGTCGGCCTTCACGAGGATCAGACGGGGTGCGGAGGGCAGATGGGCGGTGAGCCGGCCCGCGTAGTCGACGGAGCAGCGGGCAATGACGAGACGCATGGACGGCAACGCTACTCGACCGATGGGCCTCCACGCGATTCGCCCGTGAAAGCCCCCTTCGTCGATGGCGCGTTGTATGCGCATTCTCCTGGTGCGGCAACCCGGGGGCGCCTACCGTGGTGAGCGGGTGGTCGTCGAGCGTGCACGCTGCGTCGCGGCCGCCTTCCCTGCCCGTAGGACTCCGGACACCCAGACGGCCGGGGTCACGAGAGGAGAACCCATGTCGCTCGACGTCTCACCGGCCCTACTCGAACAGGCCGAGCGAGGCGAGGTCGACGAAGCCGCTTTCGTCGACTGCGTCCGGACCTCCCTGCCTTACGCATGGGAGATGGTCAGCTCGCTGGTGGCCCAGCTGGAGGTTGAAGGCGGAGAGTTCGCCGACAACCAGACGCCGCCGCCGGACGAGCAGGCGCGCGGGCAGCTGCTGCGCGCGCTCGCGAGTGACGCGATACGCGGTGCCCTGCAGCGGCACTTCGGGGTGCGCCTGGCATTCCAGAACTGCCACCGGGTAGCGGTGTTCCCGCTGGACCCGGCGGTGGACGACCGGCTCGCCAAGTTCACCTCGATCCGCGGCCAGCTGCTCAACCAATCGCCGGAGCTGCGGGACTGCTAGGACTTTCAGCTGCCGCTCCGATCGCGGGAGGTGCGACGGGTACCGGAGCGGCAGCCGGGTCTCAGCCGAGGCGGGGCAGGACCTCGGCGCCGATGCGCCGTACGTTCTCCTCCGTCGCGGCGAGGTCGCCGGAACCCTCCGCGAGCAGGGCGAAGCGCGTGATCCCCGTGCGTTCGGAGGTTGCGGCGAGCCGGTCCGCCGCGAACTTCGGGGTGCCGACGGGGTGCAGCCGGCACAGCAGCTCCGTGTAGGCCACCGGGTCCCGCATCGCGCGCTGCCGGCCGTCCACCGTCACGTGTGCGTCCAGGCCCTGGCGCAGCCAGCCCGGCATCGCCTTCACCAGCGTTTCCCGCGCGTCCGCCGTGCGGTCGGCGAGCTGGCAGACCCCGGCCGACACGTGGGCGGCCTCCGGCGCGTGCCCGGCCGCCAGTGCGGTGCGCCGCCACAGGGCGACCATGTCCGCCTTGTCCTCGTCCCCGCAGTGCATGCCCAGCAGCATCGGCAGACCCCGCTCCGCGGCCAGCCGTACCGACGCCGGGGAGGTGCAGGCGACGATCACTTCCGGCCCCTTCCCGTCACCGTCGAGCGCCTCCGAGGGGCGCGGTACGACGGCCACCTCGCGGAAGCCGTACCGCTCGCCCGCCGCTCCCACGCGCGCCTCGGTCAGCCAGCGCCGCAGCAGGTCCAGGGCTTCCGGGAAACCGGTCTCGTAGGCGTCCAAGCCGCCGCCGAACACCTCCAGGTCGACCCAGGGGCCGCCCCGGCCCACGCCGAGCGTGAAGCGGCCGCCCGAGGTCAGGTGCAGCAGGGCCGCCTGCTCGCCCACGGCCACGGGGTGCGAGTTCGGCAGCACGCTCACGGCGGTGCCCACGCGCAGCCGCCGGGTCCGCCCGAGCAGCAGGGCCGCCAGGGTCACGGCGGAGGGGCAGACCCCGTACGGCACGAAATGGTGCTCGGCGAGCCAGACCGCGTCCAGCCCGGCCTCCTCGGCGACCTCCGCGGTCCGCACCGCCCGGTGCAGCGCTTCCCCCGGCCCCTGGCCCGGGAACTGGGCCGCCACTACAAACGCTCCTACGCGCATCGCGCTCAACCTCCTCGCGGCTGACGCGGCCTCCCCAGGTGGACCGGCTCTCCGCCGTTCATGACATCAACGTCTGATGGCAACAACGCCCGACACGTGCCAAAGGCACGGCCCGGCGCCAAAGTTATTGGGATTGTCAGGCCAGCGCCCGTGAACGAGCCCCGTCCTCGGACACACTGCGGGTACCCGGGCTCGCTGCGCGTAGTCTGGGAGAAAGTCACTGCCGTCCGCCCATCCGTGAGGTATACGTGTCACCGCGCCACAACCGCCCCAGGGGCGGCGGGAATCCAGCCGACCGTTCGGGTACGGGGTCCGGTTCCGGGTCCGGTTCGGGAGGGCTGGACCGGTTCGGTCTGGAGCAGACCGAGGAGTACCTCGGCGAGGAGTGGAAGGTCCGGCACGTGGCCGGCGCGAGCGCGGCGGGCAAGCGCTACCGCTGCCCCGGCTGCGACCAGGAGATCCCCTCCGGCACCCCGCACCTGGTGGCCTGGCCCGAGTACGGCGGTGTGGACGACCGCCGGCACTGGCACAAGGCCTGCTGGAACGCGAAGGACCGCCGCACCTCACGGGTGCAGCGGTCCAGGAACGCGCCGAAGTACTAGGTCCCGACCGGGCGGTCTTCCCGGGCCCCGGAGATCGTCCGGACAGGCGCCGGGCCGTAGGCCCGGCGGGGGCTCCTCACACGTCCCGGCGGCCGACCACCACGAACGAGGCCGCCATGGCGGCGCCCGTCACCAGCAGCATCAGCGCCATCTGCGTCAGGTCGTCGGGCATCGCCTGCGGGGAGCCGGTGGGCGTGGTGCCCGACGGCATCCCGAACAGCTGCATCAGAGCGACCGGCGCGTTGTGCTGGAGCACCAGCCGCCCCAGCGGCGCCGAGGCCTCCCAGATGCTGAGCATGGCCCCGGCCACCGGCGGCAGCGTCACCACGCCGATCATCACGGCGATCGCGCCCGCCGAGTGCCGCACCAGCGCCCCGACGGCCAGCGCGAGCAGCCCCAGCAGGGTGACGTAGAAGCTCCCCGCGAGCGCCCCGGCCCATTCGCCCGCCGAGTGGCTCCCCGCGGCGGGGCCGTTGTGGGCGATGGCCGCCGCCGTGCCGACCACGAAGACGGAACCGGCGCTGGCGAGGAAGGCGGTGAGGCCGAAGACCAGGTACTTGGCGGTGAGGACCCGGTGCCGGTCGGGCGCGGCGGTGAAGGTGGTGCGCACCAGGCCCGTGCCGTGCTCGGAGGTGATCGTGAGCACCCCGAGCACCATCACCGCGAGCTGCCCGACGAACATGCCGATGAGGGCCGGCGTGGTGAAGGGGATGTTGGTGTAGTCGCGCGAGGTGGTCTGGGCGATGAAGACCACGCCGATGCCGACGACGACCACCACGAGCGAGCCGAGCGTCCACAGGGTGGAGCGGACCGAGACGAGCTTGGTCCACTCCGAGGCCAGCGCGTGCCCCAGGTGCGGGCGCCGGCTCTCCATGGGCGAGAGGTAGGCCGCCGCAGCGGGGGTCGTCGGGTCGGTCTGTGCGCTGCTCATCTGGAAGCCTCGGGATTGTTCTGTACGGAGGCGGCGAGCTCGCCGGGCTCGCTGGGCATGAGGAACCCCGGGCCGCCCGCGGCGGGCGGCGGGGGCGCGAAGAAGCCCGTCTGCGGGACTTCGGGGGCCGCCGGGCCCTCCTCCCACTCGGGCAGGGCCAGCGGGTCCGTCTCCCACAGCTGGGCCCGGGGGTCTTCGGTGGAGGTGTACTCGACGGAGGACCGGGTCATCCGCATGTACGCCTCCTCCAGCGAGGCCCGGTGGGGGGACAGCTCCCACAGCCGCAGGCCGCCCTCGTGCGCCAGGTCGGAGATCCGGGGCAGCTCCAGGCCCGTCACCCGCAGGGCGCCGTCCGGCTCCTGGAGGACGCGGGCGCCGTCCTTGCGGAGGATCTCCGAGAACGCGTCCCGGCCATCGGGGCCGGTCCCGGCCACGCGCACCCGAGCGAATCCGGCCGAGTTGTGGGTGATGAACTCCTGGGTGCTCATGTCGGCCAGCAGCCGGCCCCGCCCGATCACTATCAGGTGGTCCGCGGTCAGGGCCATCTCGCTCATCAGGTGCGAGGAGACGAAGACGGTGCGGCCCTCGGCGGCGAGCTGGCGCATGAGGTTGCGGACCCAGAGGATGCCCTCGGGGTCGAGACCGTTGACGGGCTCGTCGAAGAGCAGCACCTGGGGGTCGCCGAGGAGGGCGGTGGCGATGCCGAGCCGCTGGCCCATGCCGAGGGAGAACCCCTTCGTACGCTGCCGGGCGGCGTCCTGGAGGCCGACGACCGCCAGCACCTCGTCCACCCGCTTCTCCGGGATGCCCGAGAGCTGGGCGATGGACAGCAGGTGGGTGCGGGCCCGGCGGCCGCCGTGCATGGCTTTCGCGTCGAGCAGGGCGCCGACGTGCCGCTGTGCGTTCGCGAGCTCCCGGAAGGGCTGCCCGTTGATCGTCACATGACCGGCGGTGGGCCGGTCGAGCCCGAGGATCATGCGCATGGTGGTGGACTTCCCCGACCCGTTGGGTCCGAGGAATCCGGTGACGTGACCAGGCCTGACCTGGAAGGACAGCTGGTCGACGGCGGTCTTGGCGCCGAAGCGCTTGGTCAGGCCGACTGCCTCGATCATGGATGTGCCCCTCGACAGGCCGGCAGGCCCGGGACGGCTCTCGCCCCTGTAAGGGTTAAGAGGATATCGAGTGGCCTACGGTTCCGTCCCGGGCCGGATCCCTGAGCTGCCCCTGAGACCGACCCGGGGTTTCCCCGGAGACCCCGGCTCTCCCCGGCTTCCCCGCCGGCCCGGGCCTTCGCCGGGGACGGGTCAGGCGTCCCTCTTCCTGAGGACGACGTAGCCGCCGAGCACCGACGCGGCCACCCACACCAGCATGATGGCGAGGCCGCCCCAGGGGCCGTAGGGGGCCTCGCCGCGGCCCATGGCGTCCGGCACGACCTGCATGAGCTTGGAACCCGCCTTGTCGGGCAGGTACTGGCCGTACTTCCGGGTCGCTTCGAAGCCGCTGAGCAGGTTCGAGACGATCAGGAAGAACGGGATCAGGATGCTGATCGAGGCGACCGAGCTGCGCAGCATGGTGGCCACGCCCATCGAGAACAGGGCGAGGAGTGCCATGTACACGCCGGCGCCGATCACCGCCCGCAGGACGTGCTCCTGCCCGATGCCGATGCCGTGCTCACCCAGGATCGCCTGGCCGACGAAGAAGGCCGTGAAGCTGGTCAGCAGCCCGACCAGCAGGGCCAGCACCGTGGCCACGGTGAGCTTGCCCAGCAGGAAGCCCCCGCGGCCGGGTACGGCCGCCAGCGAGGAGCGGATCATGCCGGTGCTGTATTCGGTGCTGACCACCAGCACTCCGAAGACGATCATCGCCAGCTGGCCGAACTGCATCCCGCTGAAGCTCATCAGGGTCGGGTCGAACGTGGCGCGTTCGATCTCGGGCATGCTGTCGAACGCCGAACTGATCAGGGCGCAGAA
This sequence comes from Streptomyces sp. NBC_00539, assembly GCF_036346105.1. Lineage (GTDB taxonomy): Bacteria > Actinomycetota > Actinomycetes > Streptomycetales > Streptomycetaceae > Streptomyces. Next base: position 2,399,546 of record NZ_CP107811.1, on the reverse strand, counting down.
CCCGGCGCCGAAGCCGACGGTGGCGATGACGGCGATGGCCAGGGTCCAGACCGTGGAGGAGACCGTACGGATCTTCGTCCACTCGGAGTTGAGGACGGCGGGGAAGGCCACGGTCACTCACCGCCCTTGCGGGTCGCGTCGAAACCGGCGCCCCACGCCGGGACGTCGGCCGGGCGCGCCGGGTTGTCGACCGCCGTGCCGGGAGCGGGAGCGACGCCGGGACGCCCCGGCGCGTGGGCGTGGTACTCGACGGAGTCCGCCGTCATACGCATGAACGCTTCTTCCAGTGAGGCCCGTTGGGGGCTGAGTTCGTGCAGCACGATCTGGTGCTGCGCGGCCAGTTCGCCGAGCCGTTCCGGCCCCACGCCGTCGATCTCCAGCGTGCCGGTGGCCGGGACGCTGACGGCGTTGATGCCGGCCTCGTGCAGGACGTCCTTGAGCCGTTCCTGCTGCGGCGAGCGAAGGCGCACGTAGCTGCGCGAGTTCTGGTGGATGAAATCGGCCATCGACAAGTCGGCGAGCAGCCTGCCCTGCCCGATCACGATCAAATGGTCCGCGGTCAACGCCATTTCACTCATCAAGTGCGAGGAAACGAAGATCGTCCTGCCTTCTGACGCCAGCCTCTTCATCAGATTGCGGATCCAGTGAATTCCCTCCGGGTCCAGACCATTGACGGGTTCGTCGAACATCAGGATCTCCGGATCACCGAGCAGCGCTGCGGCGATTCCCAGCCGCTGCCCCATGCCGAGCGAAAATCCTTTCGACTTCTTCCTCGCCACGGGTGTCAGCCCTACGAGATCCAGCACCTCCGTCACCCGGCGTTCGGGGATCCGGTTCGACTGGGCGAGGCAGAGCAGGTTGTTGTAGGCGCTGCGTCCGCCGTGCATGGACTTCGCGTCCAGCAGTGCTCCGATGTGCTTCAGCGGTTCCGGCAGGTCCCGGTAGTGCTTGCCGTCGATCCGGACCGTGCCGCTGGTCGGGTTGTCGAGGTCGAGCATCATGCGCATGGTGGTGGACTTCCCCGCCCCGTTGGGGCCGAGGAAGCCCGTCACCACCCCCGGTCTGACCTGGAAGCTGAGGTTATCCACCGCGGTCTTGGCGCCGAATCGTTTGGTAAGGCCCTCAAGCTCGATCATGCGGCCACGCTAGAACGCCCGAGGGCCCTACGCCACCTCAAAAGGTGACACAGGGCCCTCGTTGTGCACGCGCTGCGGGCCGCGGTCCTACCGGCGAGTATCGGGGGTGTACGCGCCGGACGCCGTGACGGGGTCAGCGGGTCTGCTGCGCCGGGACGCCGCGGGTGACGGGCTCGTCGTCGATCGGGGAGCCGGCGGCGGCCACGGCCGCACCGGTCAGCGTCGCCAGCATCTCGCGGACGTTGGTCAGCTGGGCGTTGATGGAGTCGCGGCGGTTGGTGAGCGCCGCCAGCTCGCGCTCGGACTCGCTGCGGATCCGGTCGGCCTTGGCGTTGGCGTCGGCCACGATGTCCTCGGCCTGGCGCTGCGCGGTCTCCACGGTCTGGCGGGCGCGGCGCTCGGCGTCCGTACGGAGCTTCTCGGCCTCCAGGCGCAGCTGCTCCGCGCGGTGCTCGATCTCCGCGAGCCGCTTCTCGGCCTTGGCCTGACGGGAGGCCAGGTCGCGCTCGGACTGCTCGCGGCGCTTGGCGAGGTTGGTCTCGAAGTCGGCGGCGGCCTGGGCGGCCTTCGCGCGGGTCTCCTCGAAGAGCGCGTCGGCCTCCTCGCGCTTGGAGGCCGCGTCCTTCTGGGCCTCGGCGCGCAGGGTCGACGCGTCGCCCTTGGCCTTCTCGACGATGCGGACGCCCTCGTCCTCCGCCTTCGTCTTGCGGTCGGCGGCGAACGACTCGGCGTCGTTGCGCACCTGCTGGGCGGCCGACTCCGCCAGCTCACGGTGCTGCTCGGCCGCGCGACGGGCCTCCTCGCGCAGGTCCTTCGCCTCCTCCTCGGCCAGGCGCAGGATCTTCTCGACCCGGGCGCCGAGACCGGCGTACGACGGCTCGGCGTCGCTCACCTGGGCCTGGGCGTTCTGCGTTTCGAGGTGCAGCTCCTCGATCCGCTTTTCCAGAGAGTTGATACGTCCAAGTGCGCTGTCGCGGTCGGAGACCAGCTTGGTGATGCGGTCGTCCACCTGACCGCGGTCGTAACCACGCCGCACGAGCTCGAAGCCGAAGGGGGAGGAAGTGTCGCTCATGGGGTTCCTGTCGAATGAGACCGATGAGGTGCTACGTGAGGTGTTGGGGGAATCCTAGGCGCCCGAGCGGCGTGTCATCGAGTCAATCCACGTTTGATCTGGACAATGACACCCCTTTTGAGTGGCAAGACGACAGAATGCTTGTCACTCGTTCGGATGAACCTTCATCAGGTACACACATTCCCTCACACTGACTAGCCCTCCGACGACTTACCACCCGAACGAGTGGAACCCGCCGCCGCTCCGGCCTTCACGCCCCCCGCGCCCTGGCCACCGATCGCCGGCTTTCCGCCGCCCGAAGGCGCCTCGAATGATTCCAACGCCTCAAGAACGTCCTGGACACGGGAGATCTCCGCCTGAATGTCCTCCCGCCTGCGCACGAGTACTTCCAGCTCACGGCGGCCCTCATCGACCAGCTGCTCCGCCTCGGCCTTCGCCTCCGCGAGCGCCTGCTCCGCCTGACGCGCCAGGTCGGCCTTCTTCTGCTCGGCCTCCTTGAGCAGCGCCTCCGCCTTGCGGACCGCGGCGATACGGACCTTGCTCGCCTCACTGCTCGCGTCGGACAGCATCGCCTTGGCCTTCGCCTCGGCCTCGACGCTCTGCTCCGTCGCCGCGCGCACCAGCTTGTCCACGCGCTCCCCGGCCGACTTCATCTGCTCGGCCGACTCCCGGCGGGCCCGCTCGTGGAGCTCCTCCACCTCGGACTCCACGCGGGCGCGCAGCTCCTCCGCCCGCTCCCTTATGGCGGCGGCGTCGCTGCGCGCCCCGACGAGCAGCTCGTCCGCGTCCGTCCGGGCCTTCTCCACCGTGGAGTTGCCCTCGACGGTCGCCTCCGAGGTGATCCGCGCCGCCTCCTTGCGGGCCGCGTCGACCATCGCGTCGGCCTGTTCCTCGGCGGCCGTGGTGGCCGCCAGGGCCTGCTGCCGCGCGTCGGCGGTGAGCTTGTCGGCTTCCGCCGCGGCCTCGGTGATGAGCCGGTCCACCTGCTCCGCGGCCTCGGTGCGGCGCCGGCCCGCCTCCTCGCGGGCCTCGTCGAGCAGCCGCTCGGACTCCGCCCGTGCCTCGGTGCGCATGCGCTCCGCTTCAGCCGCCGCCCGCGCCTTGACGCGCTCGGCCTCCGAGCGGGTGCGGGCCGCGTGCTCCTGCGCCGAGGACAGTGCCTCGGTGGCCTCGGCGCGCAGCCGCTCCGCCTCGGTCTGGGCCTCGCCGACGGTGCGCTCGTTGTCCTTGCGGGTCTGCTCGGTGAGCTTGTCGGCTTCCGCCGCGGCCTCGGTGATGAGCCGGTCCACCTGCTCCGCCGCCTCGGTGCGGCGCCGGCCCGCCTCCTCGCGGGCCTCGTCCAGCATCCGCTCGGACTCCCGCTCGGCGCTCGCCAGCGTCTCCGCCGCCGCGGCCGTGACCCGCTCGGCCTCCGCGGTGGCCTCGCCGATGACCCGGCCGCCCTCCGCGCGCGCCTCCTCCAGCGCCCGCGCCGCCTCCGTGCGCAGCCGCTCGGCTTCCGCCGCGGCCTCGCCGACCGTGGCCTCGTTGGCCGCTCGGGTCTCCTCGACGAGCCGGTCGCCCTCGGTGCGGGCGTCGACCAGGACGCGCGCCGCGTCCCGTTCGGCCGCGGCCAGGGTGTCGGCGGCCTGCGCGGTGAGCCGCTCGGACTTCGCCGTCGCCGCGGCCAGCGCGGCCTCGCTCGCCGTGCGCGTCTCCTCGGTGAGCCGTTCCGCCTCGGAGATCGCCTCCGTGACCAGCCGGTCCGCCTGCTCCGCGGCCTCGGTGCGCAGCCGGCCGGCCTCCACCCGTGCCTCGTCCAGCGTGCCCGCCGCCTCGGCGCGGGTCGCCTCCGCCGCCGCCTCGGCGTCGGCGCGCAGCCGCTCCGCCTCCGCGGTGGCCTCCGCGACCGCCGCCGAGTTGGCCGCGAGGGTCTCCTCGGTGAGCCGCTCGGCCTCCTGCGTCGCCTCCGCGACGATGCGGGCGCCCTCGGCGCGCGAGGACTCCAGGGACTCCGCCGCCTCGCCGCGGATCCGGTTCGCGTCGTCCCGGGCGTCCGCCCGGGTCCGGGCCGCGTCGCGTTCGGCGGCGGCCAGTGCGTCCGTCGCCTCCGTACGCACCCGCTGTGCGTACTCGGCGGTGTCGGCGCGCAACTGCTCGGCCTCGGCGATCGCCTCGCCGACCGTGCGCTCGGCCAGCGCCTTCGCCGCGTCCGTCTCCTGCCGGGCTTCGCTGCGGATGCGGGCGGCGTCCTCGGCGGCCCGCTCCCGCTCCGCGTGGGCGTCGGCACGGACCCGGCCGGCCTCGGCCTCCGACTCCGTCCGGGTGCGCTCCGCCGCGTGCTCGGCCGCGCTGCGCAGCCCGGCGATCTCCTCCTCGGCCTGCTCGTGCAGCCCGGCCACGGCGTCGCGGACCTGCTGGGCGGTGACCTCCGCGGCCGCCACCAGCTCCGACGCGCGCCGCTCCGCCTCCTCGGTGAGCCGGGCCGCCTCGGCCTGCGCCTCCTCCGAGCGCTTGCGGGCCTGCGCCAGCAACTCCTCGCTCTGCTCACGGGCCTGGGCCCGCTCGTTGTCGGCGTCGGTACGGGCCGACGCGAGGGTCTCCTCGGCCTCCCTGCGGCGCCGGGCGGCTTCCTCCGCGGCGGCGGACAGCGCCTCCGCGGCCTCCGCGGAGACCCGCTCGGCGGCGGCCTTCGCCTCCGCGCGCAGCCGGTCCGCGGTCTCCTGCGCCTCGGAACGCACCCGCTCCGCCTCGGCCTCGGCCTCGCCGCGCAGCCGCACCGCGACCTGCTCGGCCTCCGCCCGGACCCGGCCGGCGTCCTGCGCCGCCTCCGTGCGCAGCTGTTCGGCCTCCGCCTGCGACTGCGCCTGCAGCGTACGGATCCGCTCCGCCGACTCGGCGCGCAGCCGGTCGGTCTCCTCCGCGGTCTCCCGGCGGATGCCCTCCGCCGCCGTGCGGGCGTCGCGCAGCGTCACCTCGGCCGTGGACAGCCGGTTCTCCGCCTCCGAGTGCAGCCGGACCAGTTCCTCGTCGGCCTCCGCGCGCTTGGCGGCGACGGCCTGTTCGGCCTCCTCGCGCCGGGCCGCGGCCGCGGCCTCCGCCTCGGCGCGTACGGCCTCGGCCTGCTCCTCGGCCTCGGTGCGCAGCCGCTCGGCCTCCGCGCGGGTCCGCTCCAGGGTCTCCTCGGCCTGCTTGCGCAGCGTGGTGGCCCGTTCCACGGCCTCCGCGCGGACCCGCTCGCTCTCGGTGGCGGCGCCGCCGCGCAGTTCGTCGGCGTCGGCCTTGGCCTTGCCGAGCAGCCCCTCCGCGGTGCGGGCCGCCTCCTCGATCTGCTGGACCGCCTCGCGGCGCGCCTCGCCGCGGATCCGCTCGCCCTCGGCGACGGCCTCCGCGCGCAGCTGCTCGGCCTCGCCGCGCAGCCGCCGGGCCTCCTCCTGGAGCTCGACCGTACGGGCCCGGTACTCCTCGGTGTCGTCCTTCGCGGCGCCCTTGAGCTCGTCGGCCGTGGCCGCGGCCTGGGCGCGCAGCCGCTCGGCCTCCGCCTCGGCCTCGCGGCGGATCCGCTCCGCCTCCTCGGACGCGGCACGGGTCGTGGCCTGGGCGTCCTGCGACGCCTTGTTCAGTACGTCCTCGGCGGTGCGGGCGGCCTTCGCCAGCTGCGCCGCCATCTCCTCGGCGGCGGCCGTACGGGCCTGTGCGCCGGCCTCGGTGCGCAGCCGTTCCGCCTCCGCGCGGGCGTCGGCCAGCGCCTGCTCGGCCTCGGCCTTGAGGACCTCGGCCTCCTTGGACGCCTCGCCGACCAGCCGGGCGACCTGCTCCTTGGCGGTGCGGGTGCGCTGCTCGTTGACCGACTCCGCCGAGGCGAGCTGGCGGGCCGCGCTCTCCTTGGCCTCCGCGAGGACCTTCTCGGCCTCGGCGCGCGCGGTGCGCAGCGCGCTCTCGGCCTCCTGGACCCGGGATTCGGCGACCCGGCCCAGGTCGAGGGTCTGCTGCCGGGTCTGCTCGGCCTCGGCGGAGGTGCTCGTGCGCAGCCGCTCCGCGTGCTCGGTGGCCTCCTGCGCCTGCGCGGACGCGGCGGCCAGCAGGCGCTCGGCCTCCTTGCGGGCGCGCAGCAGCGTCGCCTCGGCCTCGGCGCGGGTGGCCTCGGCCTCGGAGGCGAGCCGGCGGGTGGCCTCGGCGGCGTGCCGGGCGGCTTCGGCGCGCGCGGCGTTCAGGGTCTGCTCGGCCTCGGCGCGGGACTCGTCCATGAGCCGGCGGGCCTGGGACTCGGTGCGCGCGCGCAGCTGTTCGGCCCAGGCGACGTTCTCGTTGACGTGCGCCTCGACCGTCTGGCGGCGCTCGTTGAGTTCCTGGTCCAGCCGCTGGCGCCGGTTGACGGCCTCGGCGTGCAGCTCGGCCTGCAGACGCGCCTGGTGTTCGGCGTGTTCCTGCAGGATGCGCTGGGTCTGCGCCCGGGCGTCGCGCAGTTCGCGCTCGGCGTCGGAGCGCATCTGGTCGGCCTGGATCTGGGCATTGCGGAGCAGCTGCTCCGCCTGGTAGCCCATGTCCGCACCGTCGTAGGCGGGGCGGGACGCGAGATTGCGGCGTACCTCATGGAGCTTGGCACGCAGCACCTCGACCTGGTATCCCAGGTCTTCGGCGTGCTGGACGGCCTTCCCGCGTTCCTTCTTCAGCCGCTCCATCTCGGCCTCGAAGCGCGAGAGATGGTCGGCCTCGCCCTGTTGGCTCTCCTGGCTTTCGTAGCCCCGCACAGCGCGGTCCCATCCGTCCCCTGGTCGCAAGCTCACTCCCAATTGAGCATCGCTCGCCCGCTGAACGACGCCCCCGGGGAATGGTGTCAGATACCGGGGCAGGGGTCACAGGCCCCGACCCCGTCTCCGCACCGAACCCCGGCCGAGCCATGGCCACTCTACCGGCCGGGGAATCGGGCCATCAGTGGTCAGGGTTCGAGGTGACCAGTTCGGTGAGTACGCCGTGGCAGTCCTTGGGGTGCAGGAAGGTGATCCGGGAGCCCATCGAGCCGGTCCGGGGCTCGTCGTAGAGGACGCGGACACCCTTGCCGCGGATGGCTTCGGCGTCGCCGTCGACGTCGGCGGTGCCGAAGGCGATGTGGTGGACGCCCTCGCCGTTCTTGGCCAGCCACTTGCCGACCGCCGAATCCTCGCGGGTGGGTTCCAGGAGCTGGAGGTACGAGGCCCCGCCGTCGGAGGTCTCGTTGATCTTGAGCATGGCCTCGCGCACACCCTGCTCCTCGTTGACCTCGGTGTGGAACACCTCGAAGCCGTACGTGGCACGGTAGAACTCGACGGTCTTGTCGAGGTCGAAGCAGGCGATCCCGATGTGGTCGATTCTTGTCAGCATGGGAACAGTGCACAGCTGAGGAGGGTGGTCACGCAACGTGCCAGCGATCACACCGACAGCCCGGTGACTGGGCGGGTACCGCTCAGTACATTCGGGTAAACCCTCGTTCACTCCTCTCATCCAAGGGGCTGTGCCTCATGTCCGGAACGAACAACACCACTTCCGTGATCGTCGCCGGGGCCCGCACGCCCATGGGGCGACTGCTCGGCTCGCTGAAGTCCTTCTCGGGCGCGGACCTCGGCGGCTTCGCCATCAAGTCCGCGCTGGAACGGGCCGGGATCTCCGGCGACCAGGTCCAGTACGTGATCATGGGGCAGGTGCTCCAGGCCGGTGCGGGCCAGATCCCCGCCCGCCAGGCCGCGGTCAAGGCCGGCATCCCCATGAACGTGCCCGCGCTCACCATCAACAAGGTGTGCCTCTCGGGCCTGGACGCCATCGCCCTCGCCGACCAGCTGATCCGCGCCGGCGAGTTCGACGTCGTGGTCGCCGGCGGCCAGGAGTCGATGACCAACGCCCCGCACCTGCTGCCGAAGTCCCGCGAGGGATTCAAGTACGGCGCCATCGAGATGCTCGACGCGATGGCCTACGACGGCCTCACCGACGCGTTCGAGAACATCGCGATGGGCGAGTCCACCGAGAAGCACAACACGCGCCTGGGCATCGAGCGCGCCCCGCAGGACGAGTTCGCCGCCGCCTCCCACCAGCGGGCCGCGGCCGCCCAGAAGAACGGCGTCTTCGAGGCGGAGATCACTCCCGTCGAGATCCCGCAGCGCAAGGGCGACCCGGTGATCTTCGCGCACGACGAGGGGATCCGCCCCGAGACCACCGCCGAATCCCTCGGCAAGCTGCGCCCCGCGTTCGCGAAGGACGGCACGATCACCGCCGGCACCTCCTCGCAGATCAGCGACGGCGCCGCCGCCGTGGTCGTGATGAGCAAGGCCAAGGCCGAAGAGCTGGGCCTGGAGTGGATCGCCGAGATCGGCGCGCACGGCAATGTGGCCGGACCGGACAACTCGCTCCAATCGCAGCCCTCCAACGCCATCCTGCACGCCCTCAAGAAGGAGGGCCTGGAGGTCGCCGACCTCGACCTGATCGAGATCAACGAGGCGTTCGCGGCGGTCGCCGTGCAGTCAATGAAGGACCTCGGCGTGACGCCGGAAAAGGTGAACGTCAACGGCGGCGCCATCGCCCTGGGACACCCGATCGGCATGTCCGGCGCCCGCGTGGTGCTGCACCTGGCCCTGGAGCTGGCCCGGCGCGGCGGCGGGGTCGGCGCGGCCGCCCTGTGTGGCGGCGGCGGTCAGGGCGACGCCCTGATCGTCCGCGTGCCCGGCAACGGCGCGAAGGCGTAGGTACCGCGAGGATGACGACGGTGGACGTCCCCACGCTGGTGGCCCAGGCCCGAGAAGGCCGCCCGCGGGCCGTGGCCCGGCTGATCTCCCTGGTCGAGGGGGCGTCCCCGCAGTTGCGCGAGGTGATGGCCGCCCTCGCCCCGCTGACCGGCGGGGCGTACGTGGTGGGCCTGACGGGCTCCCCGGGCGTGGGCAAGTCCACGTCCACGTCGGCCCTGGTGTCGGCGTACCGCAAGGCCGGCAAGCGCGTCGGCGTGCTCGCGGTGGACCCGTCCTCGCCGTTCAGCGGGGGCGCACTGCTCGGCGACCGGGTGCGCATGTCGGACCACGCCTCCGACCCGGGGGTCTACATCCGCTCCATGGCCACGCGCGGGCACCTGGGCGGTCTCGCCTGGGCGGCGCCGCAGGCGATCCGGGTGCTGGACGCGGCCGGCTGCGAGGTGATCCTCGTCGAGACGGTCGGGGTCGGGCAGTCGGAGGTGGAGATCGCCTCGCAGGCCGACACCTCGGTGGTGCTGCTGGCGCCGGGCATGGGCGACGGGATCCAGGCCGCGAAGGCGGGCATCTTGGAGATCGGCGACGTGTACGTGGTCAACAAGGCCGACCGGGACGGCGCCGACGCCACCGCCCGGGAGCTGAACCACATGCTCGGCCTCGGGGAGTCCCGCGGGCCGGGCGACTGGCGGCCGCCGATCGTCAAGACGGTCGCCGCCCGCGGCCAGGGCATCGACGAACTGGTCGAGGCGCTGGAGAAGCACCGGGCGTGGATGGACGAGCGGGGAGTGCTGGCCGAGCGGCGGACGGCCCGCGCCGCCCGGGAGGTGGAGACCATCGCGGTGACGGCCCTGCGGGCCCGCATGGCGGACCTGCGCGGCGACGCGCACCTGGGAACCCTGGCCGCCAAGGTCGCCACCGGTGAGCTGGACCCGTACGCCGCCTCCGACGCGCTGCTGGACACGCTCACGGAGGCCTGAACGGGCCGGGCACACGACAACGCCGCGCCCCCGTCGTTGCGGGGGCGCGGCGCTGTCACACCGGTGGGCTCCGCGGTCAGGCGTTGGGACGCTTGCCGTGGTTCGCCTTCTTCTTCTTGCGTGCTCGCTTCTTGTTGCCGCGCTTGGCCATGAGCCGCTCCCTCGAAGATCGGGTACTCCGGGCGTCCGCCAGTCTAGGTCCGCCCGGTCCGCCGCGCAGGCCCAGTCACCGTTCCCGACGCTGCCGTTTCCGGTTCCCGGCGGGCGGCCGGCGCGCGGGGCTGCGGCCCGCTGACGGGGGAGACCCGCGCGGGCGGCGCGCGGTCAGGCCTTGCCGCGCTGTTCGCGCAGGTGGTCGGCCACCGGCGCGAGGAAGCCGCGCAGCGCCGCCAGGTCCTGCGGGCTGAGCAGGTCGATGAAGTGCTGCCGTACGGACGCCACGTGGTGCGGGGCCACCTTGCGCATCGTCTCCATGCCCTCGTCGGTGAGCACCGCGTACAGGCCGCGACGGTCGGACTCGCAGTTCACCCGGGTGACCAGTCCGGCCGCCTCCATCCGGGTGATCTGGTGGGAGAGCCGGCTCTTGGACTGGAGGGTGGCGGTCGCGAGGTCACTCATCCGCATCCGGTGGTGCTCCGACTCCGAGAGGTTCACGAGGATCTCGTAGTCGTTGTTGGTGAGTCCGAAGGGCTGAAGATCCTTTTCCAGCTGGTGCATCAGCAGTCGGCTGACGTCCAGGTGAGTGCGCCAGGCGCACTGCTCCGCGTCGGTGAGCCAGCGCGTGGTCGTCTCGGTCTCCATGGTCTCCATGAGTGAACTCTACCTAAGAAGTTGAATTACGTACAAAAATGGGACGATCGCGGAACGTGATCACGGTACGCGCTCACAGCCCGAAGCGCCGTTGCAGATCACCCAGCTGCCCCGGCATCCGCGGGACGCCGAGCTGTCCCAGCGGCCCCTGGCCCGCTCCCGGTACCCCCTGGTTCTGGCCGCCGACGGCGCCGGTGCCGACCGCCCCGACCGCCTGCTCCGCCATCAGGGTCTCCGAGGACTGCAGCAGCACCGTCCCCGCCCCCACGAACTCGAACTGGTGCTCCTCGCCCGAGGAGCCCCCGAGGCCGGTCAGCGAGCGCAGGCCGCCGATCACCCCGGACATGTACCCGTGGTCGTAGTGGTGGCACGGCGAGGGGCAGTCCGCCCAGCCCACCAGCGCCTGCGGGTCCACGCGCAGCGGCGGCTCCATGAACACCACCGGCCCGTTGGACGCCGCCACGAACTTTCCGGTCCCGATCAGGGTGAGGAAGCCGGGGACGATCGACTGCTTGAGCGCGAGGGTGGGCTGGTAGGCCAGCAGGTTCCCCGACCGGATCGTCAGGTTCCCCTCGTCCAGGTCGTACGAGTTGACGTCGAAGGCCCGGTCGGCCAGCAGCATCTTGCCCTGGCCCTCGGCCACCACCCAGTCGCTCGCGTGCATGGGCGAGTGGAAGCTCGTGCGCAGCAGCCGGTCGAAGCGGCCGTTGCCGACACCGTTGAACTCGATGCTCCCGTAGTACGAGATCATCTTGCCCTTCTGCAGGAACCACTGGCTGCCCTTGAGCTCCACGCAGAAGGTGTACGCGTTCACGTTGTCGTCGGAGGGCAGGGTGTGCGGGTCGAAGACCGTCGGGCCGCCCGGACCGCCGCTCACGGGGCCGTTCGCGCCGGCGTAATGGGTCACAGCTTCTCCTCCGAGGCCTGTACGTACACCGCGCCCTGGCCGGACAGCTCCAGCTGGAACGCCTCGCCCGAACCCCGTCCGACCATGTCCCGCCAGCCGAGCGCCGTGGAGAGCTTGTTGCGCACGTCCCCGTGGTGGGCGACGTACGCCTGCGGGTCCACGTGGACCGGCCGCTGGGGCGTGATGGGCAGCTCGATGACCCCGCCGTGGGCCATCACGGCGACCGAACCGTGGCCCTTGAGAGTGGTGGTGAACAGCCCCTGGCCGGTCACCTGGCCGCGCACCATGCCCATGACGCCGCCCTGCGAGCCCATGAACATCGTGCCCTGCTGGAGGGTCCCGTCGAAGGCCAGCAGCCGGTCCGCCTCCACGTACAGGGTCTCGCCGGACAGGTTGATCACCTGGATGTGGTGGCCGCCGTGGCCGAACATCACGGTGCCGGTGCCCTCGACCGTCATCAGCGGGGTCTGCTCGTTCGCCACCCGGCGCCCGATCATGCCCATGACCCCGCCCTGGCCGCCGGTCAGGCTCGGGGTGAAGGACACGTCACCGCGGTAGGCGAGCATCGCCCCGCGCTGGCTGTACATCCTCTGGCCCGGCACCACCTGCGCCTCGACCATCTTCGAGTTGATCTCGCGGAACGGCATCAGATGTCGCCCCCGATGGTGTTGCGCTCGCTGGGCTGCACGTACACCAGGCCCTCGCCCTCGAAGCGGATCTGGAAGGACTCGCCCGAGCCCTCTCCGATCAGCGTGCGGAAGTTGATCCCCGACTGGAACGACTGCCGGAGGTTGCCGGTGTGCGCGATGTACGCCCCCGGGTCCACGGACAGCGGGTACTGGGCGCTGACGCGCAGCACCACCGCCGGGCCGTCCGACATGATCGCCGCCTGGCCCGAGCCCTCGACGGTGGTGGTGAACAGGCCGTTGCCCGTCGCCCCGCCGCGCAGGCCGGTGAAGGTGGTGCCGGTGCGCAGCCCGGCGTCGGTGCACAGCAGGTTGCTGGCCTCGACGTGGAGCTTCTCGCCCTGCAGGTTGACCAGGTTGATCTCGCTCGCGCGGTCGGCGAAGAAGCAGGTGCCGTGCCCCTGCACCTCCATCACGGTCATCTGTTCGCCGGTCAGCCGGCGGGTCACCATGCCGCGCAGGCCTTCGCCGCCGCCGGTCATCTTCTTGAAGGCCATCTGGCCGTCGTACGCGACCATGGAGCCGTTCTTCGCTTTCACGGCTTCCCCGGTCAGGTCGACGGCGAGCACCTTGCTGCCTTGGAGTCGGAACTGAGCCACGGGGAGACGTTATCCGCAGCGGGCCGGGCCGAACAGGGCACCCTGGCCGTTATCCGCCACACGGGGCCCCGGTCAAGATCTCCAAGGGCGGCTGAGAGACTGGTTCGGACCATCGCCTCGACCCCCCGAAGGTTCCTCGTGGACATCAAGACCGCCTCCGCCCTGCACCGGCTGCGCCTCGTCTCCGTACCGGAGGCGCTGTCGTTCCCGGCCCTGCTGATCTTCGGCTCGCTGCTCAGCCGGATCTCGGACGTCAACCTGGTGATGCCGCTGGGCGCGCTGCACGGCATCCTCTTCGTCCTGTACGTGCTGTTCCTGCTGGACGTCTGGAACCGGGCGAAGTGGCCGGCCAAGAAGGTCGCGCTGTTCTTCCTGCTGGCCCTGGTGCCCTTCGGCGGCCTCTACGGCGACCGGGTGCTCAAGCGCGACGAGGCCGACAGCGTGGTGGCGGCCCGGGCGCGCGAGGCGGCGGCGGCCTGACCACCGCCCGCCCCACCCGCCCACGCCCCCGGCCCACCCGCCGGGGGCGTTCGTACACGTTCCGGGCCGCGACACCGGCGCCGCCCGGCTACGGCGGCCCGCCGCCCGTCAGGGCGATGGCCAGGGGCGTGCGTTCGTAGAGCACCTGGTGGCCGTGCCGGGCCGCGAGCAGCAGCCCCGCCGCCCGCAGGGTTCCCAGGTGGGCGGAGACGGTGGACGGGGCCAGACCCAACCGGTGGGCGAGGGCCGTGGTCGAGGCGGGTTCGGCCAGGGCGCACAGGATGTCGGCCCGCGACCGCCCCAGCAGGGCGGCCAGGGCCCCCGGGGCGGCCTCGGCCGGTGCAGCCCACAGCGCGCCGATCCCGCGGGCCGGGTAGACCAGCGTCGGCTGCCACGGCGGGTCGTAGCCCCCGACCACCTCCGGCCACACGAACGCGCTCGGCATCAGCAGCAGCCCCTGCCCGTCCAGGCGCCGGTCGTGGTGCGCGGCCCGGTCGACGGTGAGGGTGTCGCCGGACCAGGCCAGGTCGGGGTGCAGCCCGTCGAAGAGCGCCTCCAGGCCGCCGGCCGCCAGCCGCCGGGAGTGGAAGAGGATGTCGGCCTCCAGGAGGGCCCGCAGGCGCGGCCAGTGAGGGGCGATCAGGGCCTCCCAGGCCCGCTCGTGCAGATCGGCCAGCTCCCGCACCGCCCGCGCGGGATCCGCCAGCATCCGCCGGCCGGTCCCGCTCTCCAGGGCGCCCGGGGTGCAGGCCAGGGAGCGCCGGAGTTCCTCGCCGGCCGCCTCGGGGTCGGTGGCGCGGACCCGGGCCAGCTCCTCCTCGATGGTGACGCAGGGGCCGAGCGGCGGCGGGCTGAGGAAGTCCGGGTGGTGCCCCTTGCGGGGCATCAGCAGCCACAGCGGCCGCAGGTCCAGCGTGTCCGCCGCAGCCCGGATCCGCCGCAGCCACGGCAGGTGGTAGGCCTGGCGGCGGGCGTCGCGCAGCACCCGCACCGCCTCCTGCGTCTCCCAGCGCGGGGAGAGCGAGAAGCGGCAGCGCAGCAGGTCCACGGGGCCGAAGCGGAAGTGGTAGGCCATCCGCACAGTGTCCCGGTCGTCCCGCAAGATTCGGGCCGGGCCGAATCCCTGCCGCTGCGGGCGCCGTCGGGCCAGGGTTTCGGCCATGGCATCCGTCAACCAGACCACCGACGCCCCCGGCTACCGCTCCGTCCTCGCGGGCGGGGAGTTCCGGACCGTCTTCGCCGCGCACCTGCTGTCCGTGCTCGGTCTCGTCGTCGCCGAGATCTCCCTGACCGTCCTCGTCTACCGCGTCACCGGCTCGCCCCTGATGAGCGCGCTCACCTTCGCGCTCGGCTTCCTCCCCTACGTCCTCGGCGGCACGCTGCTCGCCGGCATCGCCGACCGGACCCCCGCCCGGCGGGTGCTCGTCACCTGCGACCTCGTCTGCGCGGCCTGCGCGAGCGCCATGGTCCTGCCGGGGACCCCGGTCGCGGGCCTGCTCGTCCTGCGCTGCGCCATGGCCTTCGTCGCGCCGCTGTTCCAGGGCACCCGCAACGCCTCCCTCGCCGACATCCTCGGGCCCGGCGAGGCGTTCGTGCTCGGCCGCTCGCTGCTGCGCATGGTGGCCCAGAGCGCCCAGCTCGTCGGCTTCGGCCTCGGCGGGCTGCTGCTCACGGTGCTCCCGCCGCGCGGGACGCTCGCCCTGACCGCCGCCGGATTGCTGGGCTCCGCGCTGCTGTTGCGCTTCGGGACGGCGGACCGGCCCGCCCGCACGGGTGCGCGTACCGCCCGCGGCACGCCGCTCGCCGGGCTGGGCGCCGTCCTCGGGGACCGCCGCAGGCGGGTGCTGATCCTGCTGTTCTGGCTGCCGCCCGTCTTCGCCGTCGTCCCCGAGGCGCTGCTCGCCCCCTACGCCGACGGCATCGGCGCCGGCCCGGCGGTCCTCGGGCTGATGCTGTGCGCGCTGCCGGTCGGCACCATCGCGGGTGAAGTCTGGGCGGGTTCCGCACTCACCGCCCGAACGCGTTCGCGGATCGTGGCGCCGCTCGCCTCCGTCGGCCTGGTGCCGCTGCTGGTGTACGCGCTGCGGCCGGGCGTGGCCGGCGTCCTGGTGGCGCTGCTGGCGGCCGGACTGGCGCACGCGTACACCCTCGGCCTCGACCGGATGTACCTCGACGCCGTCCCCGAGGAGCTGCGCGGCCGGGCGATGACCCTGCTCAGCACGGGGCTGATGACCCTCCAGGGCGTGGGCATGGCGCTGGCCGGGGCGGCCGCCGAGTACTGGCCGGTGCACCTCGTCGTGACCGCCTCGGGCGCACTCGGCACGGCCGTCGTCCTGCTGCTCCTCGCGGAGCTGAGGGCCACGGCCGATCCGGTGCGGGTGCCGAAGCGTGAGACGGGGCTGACCGCCAAATGACCGCCCGGTAGGGTCTGGTGGGTGCCCAAGCCGCTCAGCCTTCCCTTCGACCCGATCGCCCGCGCCGACGAGCTCTGGCAGCAGCGCTGGGGGCCGGTTCCCTCGATGTCCGCCATCACCTCGATCATGCGGGCGCACCAGATCCTGCTCGGCGAGGTCGACGCCGTCGTGAAGCCGTACGGGCTGACCTTCGCCCGCTACGAGGCGCTGGTGCTCCTCACCTTCTCGCAGGCCGGCGAACTGCCGATGTCGAAGATCGGCGAGCGGCTCATGGTCCACCCGACCTCCGTGACCAACACCGTCGACCGCCTGGTGCGCTCGGGGCTCGTGGACAAGCGCCCGAACCCGAACGACGGCCGGGGCACCCTCGCCTCCATCACGGACAAGGGGCGCGAGGTGGTCGAGGCCGCCACCCGGGACCTGATGGAGATCGACTTCGGGCTCGGCGTGTACGACTCCGAGGAGTGCGGCGAGATCTTCGCGCTGCTGCGGCCGCTGCGGGTGGCGGCGGGGGACTTCGACGAGAAGTGACGCCGAGGGGGTAGCGCGGCGTCACGGGGCGGCCGTGGGGCCCCCGTCAAGATCGCGCATATCGGACGGCTAGTCTCGGTGGCATGAAAAAGAGCGTGCTGACCCGGTACCGGGTGATGGCCTTCGCCACTGCCGTGATGCTGCTGGTGCTCTGCACCTGCATGATCTTCAAGTACGGATTCGACAAGGGCGCGGACCTGACCCTGGTGGTCTCCCAGATCCACGGCGTGCTCTTCATGATCTACCTGGTCTTCGCCTTCGACCTGAGCTCCAAGGCGAAGTGGCCCTTCGGCAAGATGGTCTGGGTCCTGGCGAGCGGCACCATCCCGCTGGCCGCGTTCTTCGTCGAGCGCAAGGTCCGCGCGGAGATCGAACCGCTGGTCACCGACGGCCTGGCCACCGCCCGAGCCTAGCGTCCGCCGGACCGCCCGCGCCTGGCGTCCGGCTCGCGCCGGACTCGCATCCACCTGCCCCCGGGACGACTCCCGGGGGTTTGCCATCGACATTTACTAGGACGTCCTAGTAAATTCATGGGTATGGACGCTGACGCCATCGAGGAGGGCCGCCGACGCTGGCAGGCCCGGTATGACAAGGCCCGCAAGCGCGAGGCCGATTTCACGACGCTCTCCGGAGATGACGTCGACCCCGTCTACGGGCCCCGCCCCGGCGACTCGTACGAGGGGTTCGAGCGCATCGGCTGGCCCGGGGAGTACCCCTTCACCCGGGGCCTGCACGCCACCGGCTACCGCGGCCGGACCTGGACCATCCGGCAGTTCGCCGGGTTCGGGAACGCCGAGCAGACCAACGAGCGCTACAAGATGATCCTGGCCGCCGGCGGCGGCGGGCTCTCGGTCGCCTTCGACATGCCGACCCTCATGGGCCGCGACTCCGACGACCCCCGCGCGCTCGGCGAGGTCGGCCACTGCGGGGTCGCCATAGACTCCGCCGCCGACATGGAGGTCCTGTTCAAGGACATCCCGCTGGGCGACGTCACCACGTCCATGACCATCAGCGGACCCGCCGTGCCCGCGTTCTGCATGTACCTGGTCGCCGCCGAGCGGCAGGGCGTCGATCCCGCCGTACTCAACGGCACGCTCCAGACCGACATCTTCAAGGAGTACATCGCCCAGAAGGAGTGGCTCTTCGAACCGGAGCCGCACCTGCGCCTCATCGGCGACCTCATGGAGTACTGCGCGCACGGCATCCCGGCCTACAAGCCGCTGTCGGTGTCCGGCTACCACATCCGCGAGGCCGGGGCGACGGCCGCGCAGGAGCTGGCGTACACCCTCGCCGACGGCTTCGGCTACGTGGAGCTGGGCCTCTCCCGCGGCCTGGACGTCGACCACTTCGCCTCCGGTCTCTCCTTCTTCTTCGACGCGCACCTCGACTTCTTCGAGGAGATCGCCAAGTTCCGCGCCGCCCGCAGGATCTGGGCGCGCTGGATGAAGGAGGTGTACGGGGCCAAGTCCGACAAGGCGATGTGGCTGCGCTTCCACACCCAGACCGCCGGTGTCTCCCTCACCGCCCAGCAGCCGTACAACAACGTCGTACGGACCGCCGTCGAGGCGCTCGCGGCGGTCCTCGGCGGCACCAACTCCCTGCACACCAACGCCCTGGACGAGACCCTCGCGCTGCCGAGCGAGCAGGCCGCCGAGATCGCCCTGCGCACGCAGCAGGTGCTGATGGAGGAGACCGGCGTCGCCAACGTGGCGGACCCGCTGGGCGGTTCCTGGTACGTCGAGCAACTCACCGACCGCATCGAGGCCGACGCGGAGAAGATCTTCGAGCAGATCAAGGAGCGCGGCCTGCGCGCCCACCCCGACGGGCAGCACCCGATCGGGCCGATCACCTCCGGCATCCTGCGCGGCATCGAGGACGGCTGGTTCACCGGCGAGATCGCCGAGTCGGCGTTCCAGTACCAACGGGCGCTGGAGAAGGGCGACAAGCGGGTCGTCGGCGTCAACGTCCACCACGGCTCGGTCACCGGCGACCTGGAGATCCTCCGCGTCAGCCACGAGGTGGAGCGCGTCCAGGTGCGCGAACTCGCGGAGCGCAAGGAGCGGCGCGACGCGGCGAAGGTCGAGCGGTCGCTGCAGGCCATGCTGGCCGCCGCGCGGGACGGCTCGAACATGATCCCGGCGATGCTGGACGCGGTGCGCGCCGAGGCCACGATGGGCGAGATCTGCAACGCGCTCCGGGACGAGTGGGGCACCTACACGGAGCCGCCCGGCTTCTGAGGGAACCCCCTGGCCGGCCGGTCGTCCCCACCTCCACGGTGCCCGGACGACCGGCCTTCCCGTTCCCGGCCCGCCCGTTCCCGCAGGAGCCGGTTACGCCTGGGCCGGGCCGCGCAGGCCGTGCATCAGGAGCGCCGTGAAGGTGGCCACCCAGAGTTCGTCGACCGGTTCGCAGCTCACCAGGGCGCGGTGCACCACCGTGCCCGCGATCACGTCGAATATCAGGTCGGTGGTGTGCCCGGTGAGGGACTCGTCCTCCTCGTACGGGAGTTCGCCGCGGGCCTGCGCGCGTTCGCGGCCCAGTACGACGAGACGTTTCTGCCGGTCCACGATCGCCGACCGGATCCGGTCACGCAGCGCCGGGTCCCGGGTGGACTCGGCGACCACCGCCATCAGGGCGGTACGGGCCTCCGGGCGTCGCAACAGCTCCGCGAACTGGAGCACCACGTCCTCGATGTCGGCTTCGAGCGAGCCCCGGTCGGGAAGCTCCAGCGCGTCGAAGAGTTCCGCGACCGCGTCCACGACCAGCTCGTTCTTGCCCGCCCAGCGCCGGTAGAGGGTGGTCTTCGCGACCCCTGCCCGGGCCGACACGTCACCCATCGTCAGCTTCGACCAGCCGAGATCCACCAGCGCCTCCCGGGTCGCCGCCAGGATCGCCGCGTCCGCCGCAGCGCTGCGGGGGCGGCCGGTGCGGCCGGGCGGGGAGCTGGTGCCGGGGCTGGGGGTGCGCATGGCCGAGACCATACCCGTCAGTAGCGGAACCTCCCGGGCCCCGATCCCTGTGGTTCAGATCACTGCCCCCGGACGCCCGGAGGGGACGGCGGGGAGTTACGCTACGGCTCGTAGCGTAAGAGCGACAACCACGCGAAGCTACAGGCGCCAGGTGGGGACCCGGCGCCGCACGGGGGATACCGGCACGGGAATTTCCCGGCCGGCTTGCCCGATCCTTTTCGTCGGCGCGCGCACACGGGGGAGGATGTACGCATGCAGCCCAGAAACATGTCCATGAGCGGCGTCGTAGACCTCGCCGCGGTGAAGGCGGCCGCCGACGCCAAGGCGAAGGCCGAACAGGCGCGCGCCGAGGCGGCCCGGCAGGGCGGCGGCGCGTCCGGCCCGTCCGCCGGCGCCGTACCGCCGTCCGCACTCGTCATCGACGTAGACGAGGCCGCCTTCGACAGCACCGTCATCCGCCTCTCCGACCAGGTTCCGGTCGTCCTCGACTTCTGGGCCGAGTGGTGCGAGCCGTGCAAGCAGCTCGGCCCGCTGCTGGAGCGGCTGACCGTCGAGGCGAACGGCCGGCTCGTGCTGGCGAAGATCGACGTCGACGCCAACCAGATGCTGATGCAGCAGTTCGGCATCCAGGGCATCCCGGCGGTCTTCGCCGTGGTGGCCGGCCAGGTGCTGCCGCTGTTCCAGGGTGCGGCCCCGGAGCAGGAGATCCGCGCGACGCTGGCCCAGCTGGTCCAGGTCGCCGAGGAGCGCTTCGGTCTGCTCGGGCTCCAGGTCGACCCGGCCGCCGAGGGCGCCGAAGCCCCGGCCGCGGCTTCCGCAGCCGGTCCCGCCGCCGGTCCGTACGACGCGCTGCTGGAGGCGGCGGTCGTGGCGCTGGACGCGGGTGACCTGGCCGGAGCGGTGCAGGCGTACAAGAACGTACTGGTCGACGACCCGAACAACACCGAGGCCAAGCTGGGCCTGGCCCAGGCCGAGCTCCTCTCCAGGGTCCAGCACATGGACCCGCAGGCGGTGCGCGCGGCGGCGGCCGAGAGGCCGAGGGACCCGCAGGCGCAGATCGCCGCAGCGGACCTCGACCTGGTCGGCGGTCATGTGGAGGACGCCTTCGGGCGCCTGGTGGACACCGTGCGCGTGACGTTCGGTGAGGACCGGGACGCCGTGCGACTGCGGCTGCTGGAGCTGTTCGAGGTCATCGGGGCGGACGACCCGCGGGTTTCGGCGGCCCGGACGGCGCTGGCCCGGGTGCTGTTCTAGGCGCTGCGTCGTGGGTGGTGCGCCACCGGCGATTTGTTGACACGGAGGTAAACAGCGGCCGCGCTTTGCCAAAACTTGGTAATCGCGGCTGCTGTTACTCCCAGTAAATCGAACCCCGTGTTCTGTCCGGTTGGTTCGTGTTCCTCCTCATTGTCGTGGCCCTGGGTAACACCCTGTGTTGCTGCCCGACGACGGCGCGCCGCACCGTGGTTATCCACCCGTTACCCGCCAGTAACGAACCCCCTTGTGTACCGGCCTGGAATGGACCACGATCGGCGACGCTCGGTCCTTCCCGCAGAGCCGCTCATCCGGAGCCGCGGCGAGGGTCCCCACCGAGCCGGCCGGTGGCGGTATCGCCGGCCGTAGGACAGGGGGGTCTTCGCCGCACCGGCGGAGCCTGTCCTCCTGGTTGCGCGAACGCGTGGCCCAGTGGTTGTCGCTCGGGGGTGAACGCCGGTGTACGCGACGCGGCTCTGCTGCGGCTCGGCCGCCAGCGCTCCTTCCCGAGGACGTAGCACTTCTCCCATCCCAGGACGGGCACGGCCCGGACCGGAGATGTACGTCCGAGAAGGAGGAACAAGATGAGTTCTCAGGTTCGTGGCGGGACCAGATGGAAGCGCTTCGCGCTCGTCATGGTGCCGAGCATCGCGGCCACGGCCGCGGTCGGTGTCGGTCTGGCGCAGGGTGCCCTCGCGGCGTCCTTCAGCGTCTCCGGCCAGGACTTCAAGGTCTCGGCCGACAAGCTGGACGGTGACGACCTGCTGCAGTACGGCAGCGTCGCCAAGGGCAAGGGCCTCGACGGCAAGGACGCGGCGCACCCGGTCACGATCTCCGGGTTCCGGCACGCCGAGATCACCAACATGTGCCAGTCGCTGGTGACGCCGATTCCCGGCCTCGGCGCGGTCACGATGAAGCTCCAGACCGGCAACAAGGGCAAGCCGGCGGTCGCGGAGAACATCTACCTGGACGTCGCCGAGCTCGACACCGACGCCACGTTCAGCAACCTCGACATCGGTGTCGCGGTGGACGCGGCCGGCGGCACGGCGGAGCACCCGACCACGCCGCAGGCCGGCACGGTGGCCAACGGCGCCCTGTTCTCGCAGCGCGCCAAGAAGGCCGTGCTGACGAACGTGCGCCAGAAGGCGTGGGCGACGACGGCGGGCACCTTCACGCTGCCCGACCTCAAGCTGCGTCTGCTCAGCGGTGACCAGCCGTGCTACCAGGACGAGAAGTAGTCGTTCCTGGCAGGTGAGCGGTAGAGGCGGGCGGTGGCGGCCGTCGCCGCCCGTCCCTCCGAGCACCACAGAGTTCTCCGTACCACCGTTTCCAGGGAGCTGTTGTCCATGAACCCCCAGGCCCCGGTTCGCGCCGCAGACGACGCTTGGCTCACCGTGGTGTACTACCGCTTCCGCGCCTGGAGGGGCGGCCGGCCCTTCTGGGCGGGCCTGTTCACTCTCATCGGCGGTTTTCCCATCGCGTACTTCCCCTACGCGGACCTCCGCCTGGGCAACATCACCATCGCCATGGCGACCACCGCGGGCGCGGGCTCGCTGATCATCGGCATCCTGCTGATGACCCTCGGCGTGGCCCTGTGGTTCCAGCAGGGCATCCGGGTCTTCGCCGGCGTGGCGTCGATCCTGCTGGCCCTGGTGTCCCTGCCGGTCTCCAACCTCGGCGGTTTCTTCATCGGCTTCCTGTTCTCGCTGCTCGGCGGCGCGCTCGCCCTGTCGTGGGTGCCGGGCAAGCCGGCCGGTCCCGAGGACCGCACCGACGCGCAGGAAGCGGCGGCGGACGAGGCGCAGGCGTACGCGGACGCCCCCGCGGGCTACGTCCCCGGACCCCGCGGCACGGAAACGGCTTACCCGAGCGAGACGACTGCCCACGCCGATGGCGGGAGGAACAGTGCGGGGTGACGAGACGCAGCAGGGCGTGGCCCCTGGCGCGGAGTCCCGCGAAAGAAGGGGTCCGCGGCACGCGGCGCCCCGGAAGTCGCTGCTGAACAAGATCCAGATACCCGTCGGCAAGACGATGGCGCTGGCGGCGATGCCGACGGCCGTGTTCGTCGGAATGGGTCTCGCCCCGAAGCTGGCCCTGGCCGACGACAAGGACATCCCCTTCGCGCCCGGCCCGTGCGTGACCCGCTCCGACGAGCCCAAGGAGTCGCAGTCCCCGACGCCGTCCGGTTCGCCGTCCGGTTCGCCCTCCGCCTCGCCCTCGCCGAGCGCGTCCGCCCCGACCGGCGGGAGCAAGGCGCCGAAGCCGGGGCCGACCCCGTCGGCGTCGCAGCCGGCCGCCGAGGCGGCGAAGCCGGCGCCGAAGCAGAGCGCCCCGCAGCCCTCCTCTCCCTCGCCCTCGGCCTCCGCGCCGGCGGCGAAGCCGAAGAACCCCCTGGACCCGCTGGGTGTCGGCGACGCGCTCTCGGGCCTGGTCGGAGGAATCACGAAGCCCCTCCAGGACGCGACGAAGCCGGCCCCCCCGGCGCCGTCCGCGTCCGCCAAGACCGCCACGCCCACCCCCGACCCCTCCGCGGACGCGATCCGCGAGGCGGCGAAGAAGGCGGGCGCCTCGGTCCAGGAGCTGCCGCAGGACGTCAAGGACACCGCCAAGGCCCCGAAGGACGAGACGGGCAAGACGGCCAAGGCGGCCGACGACGAGCCGACGGCCTCGCCCTCCCCGTCCGGATCCCCCTCGGCGACCAAGGACGCGGACGGGAAGGAACCCTTCCCCTGCCCGACCTACGACGCCAAGGCCCTCGCCGACGCCTCCCTGGAG